>JBEKLP010000064.1:0-15299 GCA_050010135.1 Anaerolineales bacterium | reverse complement strand
TCTTAATCGTTTTACCGGTTTCTTGCCCCCACCCCATCTTTAGTTTCCCCTCCCTTGGGAGGGGAAACAACCCCCTTTCATCCCCGCAGCAAGCTGCGGGGTATTCAGCGGGGAGATTCGATAAATCTACCCCTACCCTCACCCTCATCGTTGACAACGACCGCACGGTCCGCAACGCAATATCCGATATGCTGTCCCAACAGGGTTATGTCGTCCTGCAGAGCGAAACGGCGGAGGCGGCTTATGCCCTGATCACGCATCAAATACCCGACTTGATCATTATGAATGTCGTACTCCCGGGAATGGATGGTTACACTTTTTGCCAGCAGTTGGGTCAAAACCCGGACACTCATCTTTTACCGATCATCCTTCAAGTCTCTCAAGGAGATCTGGCGGATAGGATGGCAGGGTTTAAAGTCGGCGCGAACGACTATATAACGCAACCATACCCTCCCGAAGAATTGCTATACCGCATCAAGAACCTGCTGAGCCTGACCCAGAAACCTGTTGCTCCCCAGGCGCAATCAGCCGCTCCGGGACGGATCACCGCCATTTTCGCCGCCAAAGGCGGCGTGGGCAAGACGATCATATGCACCAATCTGGCGGTCGCGCTCCGTCAAATATCCGGTAAACGGGCGGCGCTCATGGACGCTGATTATTCCTTCGGCCTCGTGGGGGTGCACCTCAACATGTCCACCACGCACAACATTATTGAATTAATCCCAATCATCGATGATCTCGATCAGAATGCGTTTCAAACCGTAATGGTTCATCACATCTCCGGTATCCATGTGTTGCTCTGCCCCTTTCACCCGGAAGAAGCCGAGCTCATCACCGCGCCGCATATCAAAAAAGTTTTGCAATTACTGGTCGATCAATATGACGAAGTGGTTGTGGATTGTCATGGGAGCTATGACGAACGGACGCTGGAGGTTCTGGAAATGGCCAATACCATCCTGCTGATCATCGTACCGGAAATCGGCACCTTGATGAGCACGAGCCGCTTCCTGGACTTGGTGACCAAACTGAAAATTCCCCCCGAGAGGTTGAAACTTGTCCTGAATCGGAGTGACTCGAAGGTAGGATTGGAAGTCGCAGATATTGAACAGGCCTTGAAGTATAAAATCAGCTATAAACTCGTAAGCGGCGGCCGGGATGTGACGATCAGCGCAAACAAAGGAATCCCGATGGTGACATCTGCGCCGAATCATCCCCTTTCCATGGGGATCAAGCAGATCGCGGAAGATTTACTAAAATTGTAGGGGATATCCTGTTCCGATGAGAATAATGGAATTGTCATCGGAAGGTCCGTTTTTACCCGTTCTCTTCGGATAAAAATTTTTCCCGGTTTGCGCCGCGCGCGATCTTTCCGGAGCTGGTCTTGAGCAGCCAACCCTGCGGCACAATCCTCACCTGTCGCAAGGCGATGTCGGAGCCCTGGGTCACCCGGCGGCGGATCTCCTCGGATAACCGCTGCGCAGTTTCTTCCATTTCAATTTGTGGAATCTCCCCGGCCTCCATCTCGGCCACCATCACCACTTCCTCGGTTCCGAGTTCCTCGCTGAAGACGCCGAATGCCACCGCTCGCCCGGGATGGACGCCCGGCACCTCGGAGGCCAGCGACTCCAGATCCTGAGGATAGACGTTCTTCCCGCCGACGATGATCAGGTCTTTCTTGCGGCCGGTGATGTACACCTCGCCTTCAGCCAAATATCCCAGGTCGCCGGTGAGGAACCAGCCGTCCAGGAAGGCTTTCTCCGTGAGATCCGGCCGCCGGTAATAGCCGCTGAGCATGCAATCGCTGCGCAGCATGACTTCTCCCAAGTGACGCGCGGGCAGCTCCTGGCGGAAATCGTCCACGATCTTCACTTCCACGTTGGCCAGGGGCCGGCCGCAGGAAAGCATGTTCATTGCGTCTTCCTCGTCCGCCGCCGGACGCGCAACCCGGTCGACCAGCAGCCCGCGCTGGCTGACGGTATCCACGGTGACGGGCGCATCGATCCCGCCCTGGGTCACGGCAAAAACATTTTCCGCCATGGCGTAACAGGTTGCCAGCGCTTCGGGCTTCAGACTCTGCGCACGGAATCGCTCCAGAAACATCGCATGGCTTTTATAGTGCATCGGCTCGGAGCAGTTGATCACCGCCCGCCAGGAGGAAAGGTCCACGCCTTCCAGATCGCGGCTGCGGATTTTTTGCGCGCAGAAGTTGTACGCGAAGTTTGGCAGCCAGGTAAGGGTTCCGCGGTGGCGGGAAACCGCGTGGAAGAGCTTATACGGAGCCCGCACCCAGTCGAACGGCGACATCAGCACCAGGGGGATTCCCCGCAGCACGGGCAGGATGAACCCTGCGATCAGGCCCATGTCGTGATACAGCGGCAACCAGGAGACGATCGTATCGCCGGAACGGAGGCGGATGGCCTCCGCGTAGGTATCCAATTGCCGGAACACGGCGGCGTGCGAAAGCGCCACTCCCTTCTGCAAGCCGGTCGTTCCGGAGGAATGCTGCAGCAGCACAACGTCCTCGGGCGTGCGTTCCCGCCCGCGCATCGCGGAAAAATCCGGCTCCGCCCGCGGGCCGATCGCCGTCGAGAGCAGCACCTTGCGCACCGATCCGCCGGGTGAAATCGCGCTCTGCACTTCGGCCAGGAATTCGGGGTAGGTGACGACGGCCGCGGGCGCGGTCACCTCAAAGAGGGATTTCAGCGAGCGCCGGTACGTCTCGGGCGAGAGCTTCTCGGTGAGGAACGGCATGATCGCCGGGATCGCTCCATGCAAGACCGTGCCGAAGAAGGAATAGACCAGCGCTTCGGAATGCTGGAGGATGAGCACGACCACTTCGCCGGGTTGCACGCCGGCATCCTGGAACGCACCGGCGTAACCCGCCGCGCCGCAGATGAGCTCCCGGCAGGAGATCGGGTGCTCCGGTTGCCGCACATCCATCCAATGGAGGACTGTTTGGTCGGGGGAATTTTCGTACAGCTCGCGGAGCCGTTGGAAGAACGTGTTCACTGGGACATCTGCCGGGCGCGGATAATTGCCGCCAGCGCCGCTAGGGTGTCGAAGGTCTGGGCGTTCAACTCGGTGTCGTCTATTCGTACCCGAAACGTTTCCTCAACAAAGAGCGCCAGATCCACCAGATGAAAGGAGTCGATCAGCCCGGAGGAGATCAGCCGGTCTCCGGGACCGATCACGCGCTTGGGTTGTTTGAGGATTTTTTCGGCGATGTATTTCGCCAGGGTCGTCTCGATTTCGTCGGTCATGGTGGGCCTCTCCCGGTCACGGGGCGGATTGCATGTCCAATTCCCGCCGCGCCGCGTCCAGCGCCTGCAAGGCGGTCAGGTTGCGTTCCATCCAGCCGCTCCAGTCCGCGGGCGGCAAGTCGAAATAAAAATTTTTATAACCATACCCCTGAGTGAGATGGAATCCATCCGAGCTTAGCCCATGAGTGGGAAGCCATTGCACAGACTCCCAGAAATTCCAGAGTGGGATGTCGTATTCCCACGCCAGGCTCGCGATCAGCGCGTCGATCCGGTTTCCGCCCTCCAGGTTATCGGCCTTGGTCGCCAGGATCGGCAATACCCCCTGGGCGATGGCGTTTTCAATCACCTGGCGCAAGTACGTTCCATACTTTGCCACGTCCCCCGACCAAGCTTCTTCCTCACTGATGATCGCGATGCTGGGGTTGTTTACCCGAAGTTCGCATGCCATCGGGCTCTCGCCTGCATTGCAGGAGTCGGGGTCGGCCCACAGCGGCGAGAGGACGGCGGCCACGTTCATTCCGCCGTGCACGGAGAGGCTCTTGCGGCCGAAGGATCCCTTGAACCAATCGATCGTAGGCTGCAGATCCGCATATTGACCCAGGCGGTATTGATCGGGGTTCTCGAAATCAGCGAGGAAATATGTGGTGATATTCTGGCAATCCCCGATCTTGGAAAAGACATGCGGATTGCGCCCGAGCACCAGGCCGCGGTGGTAGATCTCCATAGCCCGCTCGCTGAAGGTGGGAATCGCCGGCAGGGTTTTCCATGCATCGGGCGCGAGGGTGGGACGCGGCGTGGGCGTGCTGCCTTCCGTAGGACTGATCGTTGGATCCATTATCGCGTAACCAGCGGTCGCCGCAACCGGTCCCGTCGCGGCTTCGGTGGCCGCGCTCGTCGCCGGCGGCGCCGCGGCCGTGCGGGGACCACACCCGGCCAGGGCCGCGGCCAGGCAAACGCATTCAACCAAAGTTAAATCAAATCGCCTGGTAGGGTGCGAAAAAAGTCGGAGGTTGTCATTGCGAGCCTGCCCTCGCGAAGCGGGGGCGACCGAAGGGAGCGAAGCAATCTCGTTTTTCGCATCGGAAAACCCAGATTGCTTCGTCGCTTCGCTCCCCCGGCCTCGCAACGGCGGAGCCGGGGCGGGGCTCGCAATGACATCCATCTTGTTTTTCTGTACTCTGTTAGCGAACATTCCCGTCCTTTAAAATCGCCGCCTCCAGCCAATCGGCCAACAGGGTTTCCCCCGCCGGCGTGCGGTGAATGGCGCTGTTGGAAAAATCTTCCGCCGGAACTTTATCCCAGAGATCCAGATAATACACGCCGTGATCGCGGCACCACTGCGCCAAAATATCACGGTATTGATCGTAGGCCCAGCGCGGGTAGAAAAAATTATACCGGATGTCGCTGTTGCGCCCCGCACTGACGTAGATCGGCTCGTTGACGATCCACACCGGAACATTGCCGGCCATCTCGCGGCCCGCGTTCAGCACATCCAGCGCCAGGTCGCCGGGCGAAAGCGACGGGGGCAACCGCCCGTCAAAACTTGCATCCGGATCCAGGTCCTTTTGCGGAGGATCGTAATGCGCCGGAAAGGATTGGTCGACGCCGGTGGCTGCCCACAGGAATCCGTACAGCTGCAGCCTCGCGAGATCCGCAAGCCCCCGGCGCTCGCCGGGCAGCGTCCGGTCCCAGAAGGTCGGCGTGATCAACCGCGGATCGGATGCATCCGACCGCAGCCCGTAGCGGGTGATCAGCGCGCGGACCGCATCGGCGTTGTGCTGCACAATGGGCGAGTCGAGTTGCGTATCCTGCGGCAGGGATTCGAGCGTGACGAGCCAAACGATCAGATCCGGATGATAACGAAGTGCGGATTGCATCATCAGCAGGTCTTTCGTGACCGACATCGTCGGATAACCGATGTTGTATACGCGGATATTGTCCACCCCCCGCCGGTTGATCACTTCAGCCATGGTTTGATCCGGCGGCAGGAGGTAACCCCAAGTGGAGGAATCCCCGATCAAAACGACGCGGAACTCCTCGGGAACGGGCTGGGAGGAAATCTCGTGCGAGGCGAACATCCCATCCAGGTTAAACAGGCTCAGGTTGTAATCCGATTGCGGGTGTTCGCCGTAGGGCAGCCGCACCCGGCCCGGAACCAGTCCGTTGTAGATGGAGAGGCGGCCCAGCGCCGCCATCGGACGGACCAGAGCGAATAGCCCGCTGATCGCAAGGAACAGCAGCAGGGCTTTGATCAGTACGTTGCGGATAAAACGTCCCGTGTCAGGCATCGAAGTGCGCAACCTCGCTCACCCGGAAATTCCAAACAGCCGGAGAAACACTTTCCCCGAACTTTCCACCGACGGAAGCGCAAACCACACCCATCCCAGAACCACGTAATGAAACGTGATAAGGGTGGAAAACGCAGTGTACGCCTTCTTCCACACCGGACGGCTCTCCAGCTTTGCGACGCGGTCGCGGCTCCATTCGCCCCACCGGTTGTGTACGAAAAGGCCTACGCCGTGCCAGCAACCCCACAACGCAAAATTCCAGGTCACCCCGTGCCATAAGCCGATCAACACCATGGTGGCTAGTTGCGTCACCAGGATGACCACCCAGACGGGTAACTTCCGCGAAGAACGCAGCGCCCGCGTCAGCGGGTTGAAGAAATACGAACGGAACCATTGCGCCAGGGTGATGTGCCAGGAGTTCCAAAAAGCTGTCAGGTTGGATTGCAGATACGGGCGGTTGAAATTTTCCGGAAGCGCAAACCCCATCCACCGGCTCAGCCCCAGGGCAATGTCGATGTATCCGGAGAAATCGAAATAAATCCGGAAGGTATATGCGTAGAGGCAAATCCACATCCAGCCCGCGGAATGGATTTGGGATGCACTCACCGCGGTGAGCGCCAGAATCGCCAGAGTATCGGCAATGACGAATTTTTTGACGATTCCTATAACGATGCGTTCCCCCCCGGCCAGGAACGTCGGCGCCGTGAGGGCAGCCTGCGAACGGAGGTCCTTTAGGAAGCGCTCGACGCGGTCGATCGGGCCGGAGGCGATGGCCGGGAAGAATACGCTGTAGGTCATGAACTCGCGCAGCGAGCACTCGGGCAACCTGCCTGTCATCCGGTCGCGCAGGACATGAAGCTGGCGGAAGGCCAGGTAGGAAAAACCCAGCCAGCGGATGTCCATCGCCGAGGCAAGGGCCGCGGACTGGCCGGTCGCCAGCCGCAGAAGTCCCGCGGCTGCCTGAGCAAGCGTATCCGTCTTCAGGATGAGAAAGATTCCCAGGATAACGAGAATTGCCACCGGGGCGATCCAGCGGCGTTTCGAGACCGCGGATAATCCCGCCATCAGGATCAAGAGAATCAGCAGCCCGGTAATCAACTGATCCAACTCCGGGGGCGTGGACGGCGTCAGGTAAGCCGCGAGGTTTAAATATCGCGACAGGCCAACGGCCAGGATCACCCCCAGGAGAATCAAAACGGTCCCGAGATTTCCGCGGAGATCGATTCGCTGGAAAAAAACCGTTTGCGGACGATCAGCCGAAACCGGATTTTCCTTCCTGCGAAACGTGATGATCCAAACACAGGCCGAAAGGCCGATCGACGCCGTAGGAAGCCAGAAATCCAAATTCCGGATCGGAATAGCCGGCTGCATCCAATACAGCGCCAGCAGGCTGGCAAAAAGCGCCAACCCCGCGCGCGCGCGGGGCCATACGCCCGCCAGCAGGGAAATCATTGCAAAGCTGAGGATATTGGCGAAGGTCATCCGCTGCGAAGTAGGGGGTTCGAACGGGGATTTAGAATCCCTGATAAATCCATAGCGGGGATTGATCCGCCGTAAGGATAATCACCAGGATGACGGCCAGGCAGAGCAGAACGGCATACAGGTTCTCCCGGGAGAGGAGTTTTGACCGAATCCACGGCATCATTGGTACCCGCACATTCTCCATTCCCCGCCTTCCTGAGCCACTTTATAAACCCGGGCCGAAAGGTCGACCGTTTGTTTCTCGCCGTTGTAATCCAAAATAGCTTTCCCGGTGCACTTCACAAGATGGAAATCCCCCTGCGTGCCCGCGTCCTGACAGGACATGTTTTCCAGCGATGCCGGATATATGGAAAATGTATCGGCGTCGGTGCTGGCGTTGCTTTCCCATGCGACGCAGGAGAGACCGATCGCCTTTTGGGCATCCTTCGCGACCAGCGCGCGGAAATAATTCTCCACGGTGAGGGCGGGGCTGGAGGAACCGGCGCAACCGGCAAGCAAAAACAGAAAAAGAATTGGCCATCGGCGCATGGTTTTTTTTACCTTTATCTTTAATTGTAACATTCTATCGCGGGGTGCTCCATTTTCCGGACACTTTCCGGGAAAAAATGCCGATCCTGTGGGACCGATATTAAAAGGAAGCCTTGCCTCTTCAAAAGCGGATGGTTTTTCGGGTGATGCCGACGAAGACGATTACGGAACAGGCAGAACCACTGTGAACTTGGTGCCGCGGCCGATCTCGCTCTCCACCAGGATCGTCCCGTTGTGCTGTTTGATCACCTGGTGGCAGACGGAGAGGCCGAGCCCGGTGCCCTGGCCGGGGAGTTTGGTCGTGAAGAAGGGTTCGAAAATTCGGGGAAGGTTTTCCGCGAGAATGCCCTTGCCGCTGTCCTCGAACACAACCTGAACCTCGCGGGGCTGCCGCCGCGTGGTAACTCTGATTTCTCCCGGCTTTCCATCGAGGGCGTCGAACGCGTTGAGGAGCAGATTGAGCCACACGCCCTGAAGATGGTCGCTGCTGGCCAAGACGCGCGGAAGATCCGGATCCGGTTCGAATTTCAAGTTGATCGACCGCGATATCACCTCGTGCTGGACCAGCTCCAGCGTCCGACGGATTGTCTCGTTGACGTCCATGAGGTCGAACCGGTATTGCTCCTTGCGGGCGAAATCCAGCAGGTTCCGTACTACTTGGGCCGCCCGGCTTCCGGCGATCAGGATCAACTCCACCGATTCCTGTAAGTCGCTGTCGGGCGGGATCGCGCGCTGCATGAGCTGGGCGTTGGCAATCACCGCCGTCAGCGGATTGTTGATCTCGTGCGCCACGCCGGCGGCGAGCTGACCGACGGCCGCCAGCTTCTCCGATTGCGCGAGGTTCGCCTCCAAACGGCGCCGCTCAGTCACATCCTCCTCAAACAGGACCACCTGGACCACCTCGCCGTACTCATCCAGGATCGGATAGGTGCTGATCTCCCATTCCTTGGCTTCGCCCTCCGCATCCGCCAGACGCAGCGCGCGGGTGGTGCTATGGCCGTCGTGCAGCGTTTGCGCCACGAGGCATCCGGTGCAGGGCGCGATCCGTTCGAACAGCGCCTCGTAGCAGCACCGGCTGACCAGCAGGTTCGGCCTGGACCGCGCCCGCTTGGCCCGGCTGCGATTGATCGCCCGCAGCGCGTATGCGCGATCCACGATGTACAGCGAGGCGGGGATGTTGTCGAACAAGGCCCGCAGCGTGTTGCGGGAATTCAACAGCTCCTCGCGGCTGGATTTCAAATCGATGTTGACCACTTTCATCTGCTGGATTAACCGCTGGTTGTAGACCGCGTCGGCGATTGAGGTGGCCAGCAGGCTAATCAATTCCTGGTCGTACGGGGAGAACGGACCCCCGCGTTTGTTGAGCATGTCCAGTAATCCGATCGGTTCGTTTCCGGCCCGCAACGGAGCGCATAAATTCGACCGGAGCTGAATACCGAATGTCGCTTCCGCATCCGCGCAAATGCGCGGATCAGCCTCCGCCCTGTCCGCCCGAATCGGCCGGGTAGCGTGCATGCAATCGGAAATCCACCCGTCGCCGAGCGGAAGAATCTCGCGCCGGATCCAATCCGGCCCATTGGTCATCACTTTGCGTTCATACTGGCCCAAGGATTCGTCGACCAGGATCAGGCACCCGATCTCGCAATCCAGGATCTGCTGGACGCCTTCTACCATCGCCTTCTGGACCTCGTCTAATTCGAGGTTGGAGGCCAGGATCGTGGCAATCATGTGCAACGAGGCCAGTTCCTTGTCCGCCGTATGCAAAGCCTGCGATGAGCGCGAGATCTTCACCATCCGGCCCGCCGCGCGCGCCAGTTCCACCAGCCGCGTTTGTTCGTCAGCCGTTAGGGGCGCGCCCGCAAGGAGCAGGATCCCCTGCCGCGAGGAGCGCGCCAGAAGCGGTACCGCGGCTGCCAGGTTCAGCGCGGGGTTCGGCGCTCCTTCCTTTCCGGAGGCGAGTACCGTGCGGACGACCTTCATCAGGGGATGGTCGGGGGTTTCCGGAAGGCCTCTCCACGACGCGGGAGGATTCTGCATCGCAATATGCACAGGCTTCGCATCCTCTTCGGTTTGGATGAGTAGCGCCCCGCCGGGGCGTTTGACCGCCTGGAGAATATAGGCCAGAGATTCCGACGCGGCGGCGCGCAACCCTTCCAAGTCGGTCGGTATGCCCACCGCAACCGGAAGATCCGCGATTGCCGCAGGAGAGGCGGGCTTTCGCGAATCTTCAAGGAGCGCTCGCCCCGGCCGGGGAGGAACGGTTTTGGAATCCGCTTTTTTTGATCCCATGGGGGAATGCCTAATTCGGATCGATGCTAACCGTATAGCCGTAGCCGGGAACCGTCCGGATGAAGACTGGAGTGCGCGGGTCCAGTTCCACCAGCTCGCGCAGGTTTTTCACATGCACGCGGACCAAATCCGGAGATCCCGTATCCGTGGGGTAATCCCAGACTTCATTTAATAATCGCATCGGGGAATAAATCTGGCCGGGGTGGCTCATCAGATGGTAGAGCAGGTCGTATTGGACCGGCGTCAGACGGACCTTGCCCCGGTGCGGTGTGTGTAATTCGAACGTGGCGGTGTCGAGCGAATATTCCCCGACCGAAACCGTGGTCCCCTGCGCCGTTCCGTCGGAAGCCGGCCGCTGGGTTCTCCGCAGGATAGCCCGCACGCGCAGAATTAATTCGTCAATATTGAAGGGCTTGCACAGGTAATCGTCCGCCCCGGCATTAAACCCGGTGATCTTGTCCTCGTCTTTGATTTTTGCCGTAAGGAAAAGGACGGGGATGTTGGTCAGGACCGGATCCGCCCGGATTTCCCGGCAGACCGCGAATCCGTCCATCCCGGGCATAATCACATCCAGGATGATCAACTCGGGCCGGTTGCGCCGGGCAGCCTTCAATCCTTCCACTCCGCTGGACGCCAAATCCACGCGGAATTCCTCCCCCCGAAGGCTGCGCTCAATGGTCCGGGCTACGATATCGTCGTCTTCAATGACTAGAATGTTCGCCAGTTCCATTCTCAACCTCCACGGGCAACGACACCTCAATGATTGTACCAAAATCTGCCGCGCTGTTTGCGCGGATTTGGCCGCCGTGTTGGCGGATGATTTCCCGGCAGATACAGTATTCCATGCCGTTGCCCCGGCCTGCCACGGCTCCGGTGAAATGCGGCTCAAACAGGGATTCCAACTCGGAAAGCGGGATGGCAGCTCCGTCGTCGCCCACCTCCACGACAACGGCTTCCTTTCCGCGCGCCTTGGATCGGACGAAAATTCTATGCGGGCGGCCGTCGGAGGTCGCATCCCTCGCCAGGAGCAGCAAGTTCACCCAGACGTCCTGCAAGCGGGTGGGATATCCCTGCACGGGAGGCAGGTTATCCTCCAACTGGATTTCCAAACCGCCTCCCGCAACCTGAATCGGCGCCCCAACCATGCGCACCGCGATCTGGATGGTCTCATTGACGGAAAGGCATTGCAGCGTATCCGGCGTCGAACGGGAAAACTCGAGCAAATCCTGGACGGCCTGTTGCGCTTTCCATCCGGCTTGCTCGATGATCGCTGCGCTCTCCCGCTCCGGGGTCTCCGCCGCCGATCCGCGCCCGAGGATTTGCGCCTCGGCGATGATCGCGGTGAGTGGATTATTGATTTGATGCGCCACCCCGGCGGCCAATTCCCCGATCGCCGCCAGGCGGGCCGATTCCACGAGACTCGCCTGCGCCGCCTGGATTTGTTCCTCCGCCTTCTTTCGCGCGGTGATATCGCGGGTGACGTCCATAAAACCCAGCAATGCCCCGCCGGTGAATTCGTCGTGCAATTCGGTGACTCGCGACCCGATCCAAACCGTCTCCCTCCGGCGGGTTTGCGCGCACCGTTCCACTTCGACCGGAAGATTCGCATCGAAAGAAACCGGATCCGGAGGCGGAGAAAACAGGGCCGCATAGGCCTTCGCCACGGGAAGCCCGATCCGTTCCGACGCCGGCCAACCGTACAGCTCCTCCGCCGCGGGATTCCAATACGTGATGTTCCCGGCGGAATTCCACACCACCACCGCGTCCCGGACGTTGTCCAAGAGCAGGGCCTGATAGCGGATCTTCTCCAGCGACTTGACCCGCTCCGCCTGGTAGGCGTAGTTCCGCACGGCCTTGCTGATGATCACCGGAAGTTCGAACACGGTCTCCGGACTCTTCACCAGATAATCGATCGCTCCCTGCTGGATGGCCTGGGCCGCCACCCGTTCGTCGCCCCGGCCGGTAACGATGATGACCGGCACCTGCAGCTTCCGCTCAATCAACTGGCGCAGCGCTTCCAATCCGGAACCGTCCGGGAAGCTGTAATCGAGGAGCAGCGCGTCGTACGTATTGCGCTCCAGCAGCGACCACATCCCGTGCAGATTGGGCGCGCGGTCGAGAAAGTAATTGTCCGCAAATCCAAGGACGTCTTTCACCAGCGAGGAATAATTATCATCGTCATCCACAAGCAGGACGTGATACGTCCCGCCCGGTCGGTTCGGCGACGGACCATCGTGGGAAGCGTTTTCTCCCTGATCCGAAGTCACCAAACGCATAGTGGGCGGATAGGTTATATCCGGCATAACCTCACCCGTTCTCCTCCGGGGGTGCGGATCGGAAATCGAAACGATCTACCGGCAAAATGTCGAACGTGAACATTGCGTTTCCCCAATCCCTATCCTGCTCCATCCGTTCAATCCTTCGAGAAGGTGCTAGGATCTCACACATTGGTCCGGCGGATGCGAAAAAAATTGAAACGTGCGTCCACAGATACCAGACCGTGCAGGATGAACCCGATTAAATGCGATAAAGAATCCAATCCCGATGGATTTCCTTGGTATTCCCTCATCCTGATCTTAAGTTCGCAGCCTCCGTGGAGCCATAAAAAGATTGTTAAGTTCGGGGAAGGGAATAATTCGGCCGTTTTCCCCGGAAGATTCTATGGAAGGTTTTCTTCCCGACTGCGCCAGGGCAATCGAAAGTACTGGCAATAATCATCTCCGGAAATAATAGGCGAAGAAATTCCATCCAAAGTACAATCCGATAGACCAGACATTCCCAAACCTAAATAATTTATTACGAATTCATCGGGCATTCATTATTCGTTTACGGCATCGGCACTCCGGTCCGGATATGCTGACAATACCCTGCTGAGGGGTATTTCCATCGGAAAAGACGGCGATTCATTCCGATGGAAATACCCCTCAGCCGAATCTGGAATGCGAGCAGGTAAATGTTGAATCATAAAGGCGGCGCTTACGAAAAACCCCGGGTTGGAAGGAACGGAATGTCACCGCGCGCGTTTCGGGCGAAAACCATGACCGCCGCACTGGCCGCCGTCGAGAAAGCCCTGGGCAACGAGGCCCTGATCGTCGCGGTCCATCCATCCACACCGAAACCCGCCTGGCAACTCTGGCGGCACTGCGAGGTGGAGGTGGTGGCCATGCCCTCCGCGGTCGATTCTCCTGCGGAAGAATCCGAATCATCCGCTCCGGCCGCGAACCCTAAACCCGACCCGGATTCCCCGAGTATGGGTTTGACTCCCCGGACGACTCCTTTACGTCAGCCGGAATCCTCCGTTGGCGGAACATCTGAATCATCATCGCGCCAGTCTACTGACAATGAACAACTGGCCGGAGAACCCGCAACGGATCCTCCTCGGCCCCTTCTCATTCTTCTCGAGCGGCTCCGCGCCCAAGGTGTGGACGAGGGATGGCTCCAGAATATGGTCCGGTCCATCCGGGAACGGTCGAATCCCATGACGTTGGAAGACGCAGCCCTTACGCGTGAGCTGGTGCGTCAGGAATTGCATGGAAGCCTGCGCTCCGATAACGGCGCCTGCCTTTTGCACAACCGGGTGATCGGCATCGTCGGAGTCAGCGGTTCCGGGAAAACCGGAGCCTGCGCGAAGATCGCCGCGTACGGATACAAATCTCTCGGGAAGCAGGTTCACTGGGTTTCAACCGACACGCTGCGAGCCGGAGCCATCGCCAAAGCCCAGGCATTCACAGCCCCGTTGGGAATCCCCCTGCACCTGGCCTACAGCCCGGAGGCCCTGGCGTCCTTCCTCCACTGGAATTCCGATTCCGATCTGTTCCTGATCGACACCCCCGGGTGCAATCCCTACCGCAAGGATGATCAAGAAGCACTCCACGCGCTGTTTGCCGAAATTCCGGAACGGCACCTGTTGCTGGTGGCGCCGGCCACCGGTAAGGAATCCGACCTGCAGGATATTTACCGCGCGTATGCCGGCCTGGGCATCGGTGGATTGGTCGTCACGAAACTAGACGAAACCCGTTCCTATGGTGAACTTTTTAATTTTCTGCGCCACAGCCAGCTTCCAGTCGCCTTCCTGATCGACGGAGCCCCGGTATACGGCGATCCACACGCCGGCGAAATTTCCTTATTGGTCAATCGGTTGCTGGACGAACGGTTTGCTTAACCCCCCCTGGTCGGATAACCGGAAAAAATCCCCGATTTTCCTGAATCCGCCGCGAAGCGCACCGGACGATTAATTATCGCTGGATATTTCATGGAAATCGGAGAGCAGTTTGGGAGAGCCGGGAGGCGCAACATGCTTGTCCTCACGAGACGTTCCGAGACAAGCATTGTTATCGGCGGCAACCCCAGGGTGACGATTCTCGGCGTGGAAGGGGAGAAGGTAAAACTAGGGATCGAAGCTCTCCGCGAGATTACCATTTTTCGCAAGGAACTGATCGACGTCATTCAACAGCAGAACCGGCTGGCGGAGAAACTCAGTTCGATGGCGGATCCACCCGCCTTTCAAGGTCTGCGCTATCTCCTCGCGGAAGAATCCGGACAACCGGAGCCGCCCCCGGAATGAAAGTGGTGATTTTTAGGCGTTCACTTCCGGCTCGTTGTTTCGACGCGCACTCGCCTGATCCGCGCTACTGTGTTTTTTCCCAAGCGTCCCGGAGCGTCGATAAGGTTTCCGCGGCGATGCGATAATCCCCCTTGCGAATCCGGTCCAGGCACCATCCGTAGAATCGCATCAGATCTGCGGAATCCCCGGGGCCAACCGAGCACATTGCGTCCTGTAATAATGAAATGGTGCGGACGGATTGATCCTCATCTTCTCGCAGGCAGGCCAGAATGGCCATTTCATATGCCATGCCGATCAACTGGGTGGGTGCCATTTGATGCGCATCGAGCGGAATGGATGCAGAAGATGTGTTTTTATGGATCATAGCTTTCAAGCTCCTGAAGGATTGAAATCGCCCCGGGATAGCATCAGTATGACGTTTTTGCGGAGAATGGTAAATAAAAAGCGAATAAATACTTTCCGCGCGGGGCCACCATTAACCAAAGCGCGGGAGTTCCGCCGGGATGATGTTTACCGGAGTTTAATAGACACACGATCCCACGCGACCTACACTGGGAAAAAGATAGACCTATCTGCGCACGGGTAGATGGATTCAATTGATCATCCCGGCGGCTCGCCGCCGGGGAAATGCCCCTTTTCCGGACTGGCGGTCCCGTCAGCGGTTTTTTATCGGATGCGATAGAATCAGGCGGTATCGGGATCGTCCGGCGGGTGGGCTGAACCCTGCGACGATCTGCAGAAGAGGATTCTCTCCGAAGGCTAGGAGGGAGTAAATGCCCAAAATTTTGATTGCCGATGACGGTGAATTCCTGCGAGTCCGAACTGCCCGGATGCTCGCCGTGGAGGGGTTTGGCGTCTTGGAAGCGGAAAACGGCATAAAGGCCGTGG
>JBEKLP010000063.1:0-15590 GCA_050010135.1 Anaerolineales bacterium | reverse complement strand
TTTTTCGGTGTAATCCGAATATATTCGGGCAGCCTACCGACTAAAAACTCCGCCCCAGGAAACCGGGGCGGAAAAGGTGTTAGCCTTGTTCCTTGGTTTGTTTTCGTCTCAACCCAAGGAACGACAAAAGGTCGAAGCGATGACAGCTCCGTGGAATTTCGACCCGCCGCTGAAAGGTTCCAAATCGTACACCGCAACCCCCATACACCACCCGCTCATACCGGTCGTGCTTATTATCCGATTCCGGATCGTAGGTTTCCACGGGCGAAAGCTTTTCGCCGTATCGATTCATCGCGCACCTCGCAATTCCCATTATACGCCCCGAACAGGGAAAACCCGTGTCACTCGGCGGCTCGCCAGTGGTAAATGCAAAACAATCGGCGGGAAGAAGATTCCTTCCCGCCGAATATTATCCTGATATCTTGAAGAGATTAACATCATCAACCGAGCCTGACCGGATTCATCACAAGGAATTGGGCCTTAGGAAGTGACGATGATCGTTCCTTTCATCGATGGATGGACGCCGCAATGGTAGGCAAAAGTCCCAACCGTGTCAAACACCCGGGTATACATTTCTCCTTGGGCAATACTTCCCGAATCCCAGACTCCGGCGTCGCTGGTGACGCTATGAACCGCGCTGTCCTGGTTCGTCCATCGTACGGTCGTGCCCACCTTGACCGTAACGTTCGCAGGATCAAAGGCAAAACCCGCAATCTTGATATCCACCGTACCTGCCCCCGCCGGCACAGGTATGTTGGTAGCCGCCGGCGGCAAGGTATCCGTTGTACCAGACGGAGGCGCGGGCGTAGGTGTAACGGTTACATTTGGCAACGGTGTATTGGACGGATTCGGCGGAATGGGAGTTTGGGTGGAAATGGAAGTTGTTGTCGCGCTGCAACTAACAAGGACGAAGGCAAGCGCCACCAAACTGACTCGAAGGTATCTTCTTGTTTTCATTGGATCCTCCTCTCCGAACAATTCTTTCTGGAAACTTAACTTTCCCTTGTAAACGTGAACCTCCTACCATTTGCCGTGTGTTTACAGTGTAAAATGTATCTGTCAGAGGAACGTAAAAAAAAGACCGGGACTATTTCCTATTAACCGGAGATGAGGATCCTGGTCGGTTCAAGCATCCCGGGCCTGTGGATCATGGTCTTCGTGAATTTATCCGCAATTATGAAAGAGCTTGATAGAATGGATTTATCATTCGATAACTCAAAGCAGGATGGGCAAATCGTTTATTTTATCGATGGAACGAAATAGAACCGCCTGGGATATTCGGAGAAGCCAATCTGATAATTAATCCCTCCACTATTCTTCTTGAAGATTCCACTCTTCCGGATCATCCAACACCGCCCCAGCGGCAATGGATTGCAATGCCTGCGCAGTTTTTCCGGGTATTTGCGCGGTATACGTAAGGCCTTCCGGGCTTACCCGGAATATCGTGGCATAGAATACGCAGGCCGCCAGATAGGTGCCGTTTTTGTTTGGGTGGCTTCCATCCGACTGCCAAAGTTCAATATCCGGATCCTGTTTCCTGGTACGCCACCAGGCGTATCCCGCGGGCGCAACCGGGACACCCAGCTCGCGTGCGATGGTCAGATAGCCGACAACGAGTTGATTTTGCATGCTGTCGTAATCGTTGTATCCGAATTGCTTGTCCCCGTCCCGGTACCCCCAGGTCATGAAGAAGATCGGGACCTCTCCGTTTTCTTCGATCATCCGGACCAAAGTTCTCGCCGCCGGATACATGCTCACCGCGCGGGATTGTTCGACGGCAGGAATTTCGCTTTGTTCCTGAAGGACGACGTAATCCCATTTTACGGATCGGACTGTCGGTTGGGTGTTTTTATCGTTCACATGATCCGCGAGCGTCCATCCGCCCTGGGCCAACGATTGCGGTTCGGTCAGATGCTTGCCGGAGCTTGCCAACTCGGTGAACATTCCGGGCAAGTCATTCGCGAAGGTATAACTATTGCCGATAAACAGTACGCGTGTGCATTTCTCGGAAGGATGATCGCTGCACCGCGGCTTTGCGGAGCATGCGCTCAAACCCAACAGGAAAAGGAATATCCAGAAGCGTTTCACGTTGTTTATCCTAATCCGATTGATTTGCCATCCAGCGCATGATTGGCGCCGCTCGATGTCGTCCTTGAAAATAAGTTGGCTCATTCAAGTATATATGATAATTCATATCCCGTTAGGCGCCTTCCGTATTCAACAGGTGAATTCCATGTACCTCAACCCATCTTCCAATATTGGCGATCCAAATCCACTTCTCCCTCGATAATAATCGCTTGAGTTTCCGCGCCTTCTTCGCGCAACGTTTTTATCATCTGATATTGCGGGGAGGAAAGCCACCGGAAGATATTCTCTTTCGATGGAAACTCCAGAATAATCATTCTTTCCGGTTTCCATTCCCCCAGCAGCGGGATGACGTTATTTCCCCTTGCCAAATAGCGCCCGCCGAACGGTTTTACGGTACCGGGAACTTTCAGAATGTATTGTTGATACTTGGCTTTATCTTTCACTTTGGATTCGATAATCATATACGTCGGCATGATCCACGTCTTCCTGCAGAACATTCGTCTCGGTTTGACGGGAAAAAGTTTGCTATGGATATTAGGAAAGTTCTATCGCCTCTGGGATGCCTCGGAATCCCGGAGGTGCACTTTCCGCACGTGAAGATTTGGCAAATAATAGGCTTGCGATTCCGAGCGCTGCGAGTCCTCCCCAGAAGAGAAACGGCGCTCCGGGGGAGATTTCCGCCAATTGGTTGCCGATCGGCGGGGCAAGCAGGTTGCCGGTGAAGAAAAAGAACATGAGTAAACCGGTTGCCGTCCCCGCGTAGACCGATCCCACGCCGTCGGTTTCGATGACCATCGTGATAAGCACAGCCGTCGATCCATCCCGCACTATTCCCACCAGGGCAATCGCTCCCCATGCCGCCAACCCATTCGTAATCGAGAGCAACCCGGTCCCCGCGGCGATCGTGATAACCATGGCCACCAACACCCATTTTCTCGTTTTCAGCCGATCAGTCCAGAACATGATCGGCAGGATGAAAATCATGCTCATTGCGTTCAGAAAGGAGAGCGCTCCGTCGGCGCTCGCGTCGGACCAGCCCAACCCGCGCAGGTAGAACGGCAGGTAGCCCGCGATGCCCTGGACGCAACCGGCGATCCCCAGGAACGTGATCCCGAGCAGCCAGACGTTTTTTAATTTCACGATCCGCGTCAACGCCTGCCGCATGGGAACGGTCACCAGCTCCGCCGTGCCCGGCCCCACCGCCGCAGGCGCGGACCGGGTAAATAACCACGGGATGCAGAATAACACGGCCAGGGCAGCATAGAATAATAAAACGTGACGCCAACCCCCTATGGCCGGGGAAAGCACCGTGGCGCTCAGGAGCGCGCCGAGCAGGGCCCCGAATGCCATTCCCATCGCCAGAACGCCGTTGGCCAGCCCCAACTGCCCGTGGGGGAACCATATGCCGCTAATCTTGTACGAGCTCGTCGTCACCAGGGGCACCAACCCGCCCACCACGACAATGATCAACAACAGCGATGAAAAGCCGGTCGCCAGGCCGCGCATGCCGGCTGTCAGGCTGATGAGGATAATTCCCGCAATCATCACCCGTTTGGGGCCAAAGCGGTCGTCGAGGGCTCCGCTCAAGGGACTGGATAGAATGGCAAGCAGCGCGCCGATGCTCCAGACCAGCCCCATCTGCACCAGGTTCAGATGCAGCTCGCTGGATATTTCCTTGAACAGGACGGCCAGGCATGTGGCCGGAGCGCCGATGACGAAAGCGCCCGTCAGGGCGGCCAGAATGAGAATAAACCATTTGTACTTCGAAGCTTTATTCATTCGGATGCGCTTATTCAATCCTTCGACAGATCCGATATATCCCGGCCGCGAAGGAAGATGCAGCGGAAAAATGGACCGACGCGGAAACCGAAAGGAATAGCAATTTCGTATTCCACTTCGCTCTGCCAATCGTCATTCAACGCGCGTTCCATCACCCGCACCGGGAGAGGCGGAACACCGACGGTTGTGAAACAAGCGCTGCCTTCACCGGTCGCGATTCGCTCGGCGATCAGCGGATGACGCCGGCGCAATCGTTCCAGCGTTCCGCTGAGCTTCTCCGGCGCGAGCGGACCTCGAATTCGCGCGGCAACCTTGAGCTGATACTGGACGGCAGCCCCGAAACCAGCGGGGGACTTTGCGCGCCGGAAAGTTTATATTGCATGACCGGAATTTCCTTTCAGGGAAACCGAATCAGGGAGCATGCGAGGCGACTACAATTTAACAACACCCATCCCCCAAATTTAAATTCTTCGTTCCGCCCGTCCCGCCCATCCCTTGCGCGGGTCCGGAAGGATCGAGCCGGCTGCTGGCAATTGTTATAAAGCTTGCGCAAAAAAACTGTTATTGGCCGGATCGGATCAGCACGCCGCAGTATTCACATTCAACCGTATTTTCATCCACCCAATTGGCCTCGTTGCTGTGGATCGGCGCTCCGCACTTGGTGCAGTTCGTCGGCAAGACGCCGTGATGCAAGGATTTATCGGCCGCCGGCGCAGCCGGCAACTTTTTCACCTGACCGCCAAATTCCTTTTCCAACTGATCGGCCGCCCCGTGCATTCCGCGGTCGTTCATTTTGCGCGTAATGTTGGTGAAAAACATCGGAGTCCGCTGATTCATCTGATATTGCAGGAACAACTGCAGGGCGGCGCGTGCGTGTTCCAATGCGCCCTGCTCGGAATTGCTATCGGCAAACGCGTGAGCCGCCATCGCATGGAAGTTGGCGGCGCGGCGCGGATGTTGGTTGGTCTCCATATTCTGCGCCAATTGCGCAAACAGCGGCGCAGCTTCACCCGGGTTCCCGCCCGCCATCGATCTGTTGGCTTGGACTAGAAGCGCCATGTTCGCAGGATTCAGAGGTCTGTTTTGAAATCTCATTTTTTGTAGCATTTTTCTCTCCGGATTAACCGCAGGCCACGGCGGCCATTGGATATCGCACTCGACGTGTCCAAGCAAACTACTGCGATTGCGCTTTCATTATATTGCATTCCATTTTTTATTTCCGGCGATTCTTCCGCCCCATGGATTGGCATTTTGGACAGAAGTACGTCGACCGCTGGCCCACAACGATCCGGTGTATCTTCGCGCCGCATTTTTTACAGTTTTTGCCTTCGCGCCCGTAGACCCGGAAGTGATTCTGGAACTCTCCGCCGCGGTAGACCCAGTCGATGCTGGCTCCATCCTGCGCGATCCCGACCCGCAGCGCGGCGCGGATCCCGCGCCACAACCGCGACACCTCATCCTTGCGCAGCGAGTCGCTGCGGCGGAGCGGATGCAGCCGCGCGCGATGCAACGCTTCGTCGGTGTAGATATTTCCAAGCCCGGCCAAAAAAGTTTGATCCAGGAGCAGCGGCTTGAGCAGCCGCTTACGGGCGCGCAGCATTTCCGCCAGCCGCGCCGCGGTAAAATCCGGCGCAAGCGGCTCCGGCCCGAGCGGCCCGAGCACCTCCTGCGGAGATTCCACTAGCCAGATCCGGCCGAACCGGCGCGGATCGTGGAACCGCAGGTCCGCATCGCCGGAAAGGTGCCAGATCACGTGATCGTGCTTTCGCGGCGGTTGCCCGGCGGGGAGCACCTGCAAATCTCCGCTCATGCGCAGGTGGATGAGCAAATATCCGCGGGAGAGCCGGCAGACGAGAAATTTTCCCCGACGCGAAATTTCCTCGAACACCAGGCTGCGCATCTGCTCGCGCGCGGCTTCCACGCCGGGGAATGCAATCGGCTTGGGATGGCGGATCTCGACCGAGCGAATCTCGCGCCCGAGGATCGAGGGGTCCCCGCCGCATCCATCGCGCAGCTTACGCGCAATCGTTTCCACTTCGGGCAATTCGGGCATGGGCGATAGTATAATTCCATCCGTGCCATCCACCACCGAGGACCGCGCGCCCGAATATTTGATCATCGGCCACGTCACCAAAGATATCGTCCCCGGCGGCGAGCGGCAGGGTGGAACGGCCGCTTACGCCGGCCTCACGGCTCTCGCCTGGGGAGCGAGTGCGGCGCTGGTGACTTCCTGTTCGCCGGCCTGCAACCTCTCCGCGCTCGACGGAATGCTGATCCAGAAGGTGCCCTCCGACCGCGAGACGGTTTTCGAGAACCGCTACCATGACGGAATACGGGAACAACGGGTCCGTTCGGTGGCGGAGAGCCTCGGCCCGGTGCACATCCCCAAAGTTTGGTTAATTCCCTCCATCGTCCACCTGGCGCCCGTCGCCGGCGAAGTCAACCCCGGACTGCTCGATCTGTTCCCGCATTCGCTGCGCTGCGTGACGCTGCAGGGATGGATGCGTGAATTGGATGCCGACGGAAAAGTGCGCCACGCCGTTAGGCCGGAAGCGGAACTTGCGGCGCGCGGGGCGGATGCCGCGGTATTCAGCATGGATGACGTCGACGGTGACGTGGCGGAAGCCGAACGATTGGCGCGGATGTGCCCGGCCTGCGCCGTTACCGACGGAGCGCAGGGCTGCCGCATTTTTTGGAAGGGCGAGGTGCAGACCTTCCGGGCGCCGCCGCAGCCGGAGATCGACCCGACCGGCGCAGGCGACATTTTCGCGGCGGTGTTTTTCCTCCGCCTGAAAGAAACCGGCAGCGCCTGGGAAGCGGCGCGCATGGCCACCGTTCTAGCTTCGAGTTCGATCACCCGGATGGGGCTCTCGGGCGTGCCGACCCGCGAGGAAATCCTGGACTTTAAACGGGCGGAGAAATCTCCGTGACCAGAGTGTATGCGTTCGTCAACCAGAAAGGCGGGGTGGGGAAGACCACCACCGCCATCAGCCTGGCGGCCAACTTTGCGGACATGGGCCAGCGCGTGTTGATGGTCGACCTCGACCCGCAGGCCAACGCCACCTCCTGCCTGGGGGTGGACAAACGCGAGGTTCACCGTGGAGCCTACGAAGTGCTGATCGGTTCCTCCACTCCCACGGCTGCCATCCTTCAAAACGAGCAACTCGGACTCAGCCTGCTGCCTTCGTCGCCGAACCTCACCGGTGCGGAAGTGGAGCTGATCGACGAGGAGGGCCGCGAATTCCGGCTGCGCAACGCGCTCAAGGATATCCTCCCCTCGTACGATTACATCCTGGTGGATTCTCCGCCTTCGCTGGGAATTCTCACGCTCAACGCGCTGGTGGCCGCCGACGGCGGCGCGATCATCCCGGTGCAGTGCGAGTATCTGGCGCTGGAGGGCCTCAGCCAGCTGACCCAAACTGTTGGCCGCGTGCGTTCCTCCTACAACCCGAAGCTGGAAATCCGCGGCGTGGTGATGACGATGTTCGACGGGCGCGCGAATCTTTCGACCCAGGTGGTCGAGGAAGTGCGCCGGCACTTCCCCGGTAAAATGTTTTCCAGCGTGATCCCGCGCAGCATCCGCCTGGCGGAAGCGCCCTCGCACGGGATTCCGATTTCCACTTACGCCCCCTCTTCGATGGGGGCTCTGGCGTACCGTGAATTGGCGGAGGAGATCCTGCGATCCGACGGGGCCCGGATCCGGGTCAAAGGGTGAAACGATGAGCACAAAAAAACACGGACTGGGGCGCGGATTGGATGCGTTGCTTCCGGTGGAAACCACTTCCGCCGATTCAATGCTGGTACCGGTTGGGAAGATCCGGCGCAGCCCGCGCCAACCGCGCGCGACGATCGAAAGCGGTGAACTCGAGGAGCTCGCCGCCTCGATCCGCGAGCACGGCGTACTGCAGCCGCTGATCGTCACCCGCGGTCCGGAATCCGAATACTATACCTTGATCGCCGGTGAGCGCCGCCTGGAGGCGTCCAAGCTGGCCGGTCTCGAGCGCGTGCCGGTGCTGGTGCGCGACGCCTCCGACCAGCAGCGGTTGGAGCTGGCGCTGATCGAAAACCTGCAGCGCGAGGATCTCTCGCCGCTCGAAACCGCCGAAGCGTACCGGCATCTGCACGAGGAGTTCGGCCTTTCGCACGAGGACGTTTCCCGCCGCGTGGGGAAGAGCCGCGTGTCGGTGACCAACACGCTGCGCCTCCTCAAACTGCCCGAGCGCGTGCGCCAGGCGCTGGGGAGCGGCCAGATTACCGAGGGGCACGCGCGCGCCATCCTCGCCCTGCCCACGGTGCAGGCCCAACTGGCGGCGGTGGATACGGTCCTCAAACGCAGCCTGAGCGTGCGCCAGACGGAGGAACTCGCGCGCAAGATGACGGGCAAGCACACGCCCAGGCCGGCGCCGCCGCGCCTTCCGCCGGATCTGCGCGCGCTCGAGAAACGCTTCGAAGAGGCGCTGGGGACGCGCGTGACCATCAAGCGCGGCAAGCGCGGCGGTTTGGTGCTGCTCTATTATTACTCCGACGAGGAACTGGACGCGATTGCGAATCAAATTCTCAAAGGGAAGTGACCCTTTCCTTCGGGGATAAAAAACTCCCGCGGAAAAGAACGCGGGAGTTTTTTATTTCAATCTGCGGTAATCCCCTTCGCGGCGGGTGACGCCCTGTGCGTCGAGGTATTCCAGGAATGCCAGAATGTATTTTCGCGAGGAACCGAATAGGTCGCGCACTTCGGCGACGGTCAATTTCTCGCGGACCCGGAGCGCATCGCGGAGTCGTTCGGTCATCTCCTCGTATGTGGATTGCAGAAAAACCACCTCGTCCGAAAGCGGCTTTATTTTGCCGCCTTCCACCAGCGCGGTATAGACCTCTTCCCCCGCCTCCGCCAGGCAATCCTTAACGGAGGGCGGTTGGAAGGGGTCTTGCGCAAAGCGCGCGAGCAGCGTGTCCGCAATCTGCCGCTGAGCCGGGGTGAATACCCTCTCGAATCCGGTCAACCGAACGCTGTGCGCGGATTCCACCAGCATCCCGTCGGCGGCCGCGCGCGCCAGCACCGGCCCGGCCGCTTTCGGCGGAATCCCCGCGCGGGCGCGCAGCGCCTCACGCGGCATACCGGCCCGCAAAGGATGCTCGCGATGATACTGTCCGAGGAGTGCTTCCATCTTGCGCATCAGACGCTCCCACGCAGCGCGGGAACAAACCAGCGCGTCGCGCGGCGCAGAGGGATCGCCCGAAAGAATCAACAGCTCGCCGCGCTCGATCAATTGCGCAACCGCCGGCTGCGCCTCCGGACCCATGCCGGCCGATTGCAGCACGTCTTCCAATACCGTCACCGCGGCATCGGCGAGCGCTTGCAGAATTCGCTCCGCCGTCCCGCCGCTGTCCAGCGCTTCCAATCGGGCCGTTACGGCGGCGTCGAAGCGCCGGTGAAGTTTTTCCAGATGCGGCTCGATCACCGTCCCGCCCCCGATCGTTGAGCCCGGCGAAGGGCGACGCAGGATCGCCCGGTCCCCGTGCGCCGCGACCATTTCCTCCGCCAGGATGAATTGCGCCCAGCCGGAATCTCCGGGAGCGATCATATCCGCACCCAGGATGCGCGCCCGGGCCATCGTCTCCGCCGTCCCCAGATACAATTTCACTTCGCTGTCGTGCTTTAGGGGCATCGCCGAATCTGCGAGCATCCGGACGCGCAGATCCATTCTCCGGCTGGGAGCATACGTTCCGGGGAGAACAACCACTTGGCCGCGGAGGATTTCTCCCGGCTCCACTCCACTAAGATTGACAGCGAGGCGTCCGCCCGGTTCGGCGCGTTCGATCTTTTTATTGTGCGTTTGAAGCCCTCGGATGCGCGCGTGCTTCCCGCCAGGAAGGATTTCCACTTCCTCGCCGATGTGAAAGGATCCGTCCAACAGGGTCCCGGTCACAACGGTGCCAAAGCCCATCAGTGAAAACGAACGGTCTACCGGCAGTCGCGGCCGTCTGAAATCCGGACGAGAAGGGGATTCCTTGAAAAAGCGCGCGAGCGCCTGTTTTAATTCCGGCATACCTTCCCCAGTGCGCGCCGATATGGGAAGGATTTCCACACCGCGAAGCGAAGTGGGCTGCAGCAAGTTCTCGACGTCCTTGCGCATTAACGCAAGCCAATCCGCGTCTTGGACCAGATCGATCTTGGTCAAGGCGACGATGCCCGTTCTCACTCCGAGCAAATCCAGAATGGCCAGGTGCTCCCGGGTTTGGGGCATCGGCCCTTCGTCGGCGGCAATGACAAACAGCGCGGCGTCCACGCCGCCCACGCCCGCGAGCATGTTGTCGATGAAATCGCGGTGTCCCGGTACGTCAATGATACCCACGAGGGTCCCGTCGGGCAGCGTGAAATACCCGAAACCGAGATCGATGGTCATCTCCCGGTCGCGTTCTTCCTTAAGCCGGTCGGGGTGCGTCCCGGTGAGGGCTTCCACCAGTGTGGATTTTCCGTGGTCTACGTGTCCTGCGGTGGCAAGTACGCGCATGCGGGGGTGGGGGATTTACTTCGGGGCGGTCCTGGCCAGCCATTCGCGGATGGTGTTGGCCAGGGTTTCCAAACGGGCCCGGTCTCCCTCTTGCGTGGAGCGCAGAGCGTCCGCGAATTCTTCGGACTGTTCCTCCAGGCGCGCCAGTCTTTCGGTCGCCTTGGTGAACTTGCGGTCGCGCTCGCGCCATTCGTCTTCCCAGGTGAGGTTTTGAGCCGTCCAACGCTTCTGGTCGTCGGCCTGGAAGGCATTCCAATCCTGCCGCAGGCGGTCTTCCTGGATGCGCTGAATTTCCGCCATCTCCTTCAGTTTCTGTTCTGAACGCTCCGAGATCTCGTGGAATTCCTCGATCGCCTGGCCCATCGAACGCTCCAGCTCCCGGTACGTGTCGATCTGCCCGAGGAATTCGTTCATGTGGGCGATCGATTCTGCGCTTTGCTTTTCCCAGATCTTCCACTGGCGTTCGTGCTCGGTGGCGGAAGCCTGCTGCTGCTCCTGCCAGATGGCCATCGCATTTCGCCGTTCGAGCTCCTGAGCCGTGACCTCGCGGAGTTTGGCGTCCAGCCTTGTCGAGGAAGTCTCAACGGCGTCCAACCTCGAATCGATTTCGCCGCTTTTTTGCCGGATGGTCTGATGTTCGCCCTGGATGTCGGCCATGCGGCGGATATCCTGCCGCCGGCCTTCCTCGACCGCGGCGACGATGCGCGTGCGTTCTTCGTCGCGCTTTTGGATCGCGTCCAGGGTCTTACGCATTTCCTGAAGAAGAACAGCCTGGCGGGCTTGCTCGGCTTTACGCGCTTCCATCATTTCGCGCATGTCGGCCAGCGTATCCATCTGCTTTTTAAACTCTCCCATCGTCTTTTCGACGCGGTCTTTTTCCAGCATCCGGGATTTGGAAACCTGGTCCTCCAGCTCCAGACGCCTCTTTTCCATCGCTTCCAACGCGCGTCCGGTCTCCTCGCGATTCTTCGCCAGGAGTTCGTCCACTTTCTGCAATTGCACCCGTGCGCCGACTTTCGCCAGTTGCGTCCCCAGCTCCTGTAACTGTTTGCCGTGCGATTCCGATGCGGTGGTCATCCCGGCCAGGCGTTCTTCCAGCTTGGCCAGCTGCGCTTTATCTTTCCGCCGCTCTTCATCCAGCCAGTCGACGCGATTTTTCAGATCTTCTCCGGCCATTGGTATCTCCCGTCGAAATTATACCCGCAGCGCAGGGAGCGCGTTTCCGGGGTCTATCGAACCGCAGCGGTCAGCCGTTTCAACCCGCCCGCCAGCACGGCGGCAGCCTTCCCGTATTCTTCCAGTGCGATGCATTCCCCCGGCGTGTGATCGAGCGTCGAATCGCCCGGTCCGTAAACCGCCATCGGGCAGTTCCATGCCGGCCCGACGATGCTGAGATCGGACGTCCCCAGTTTCAGGCTGAACGATGGATCCCCGCCGAGCGATCGAATGCCTGAAAGCAGGGCACCGACGACCGGCGTACTTTTTTCCACCCGAAAGGCGTTTAGCGGGATGCCGTCGGTTTCTACGGTCCCGATACCCGCAGCCGCTTCCCGCAGCACATCCTTCATCCTCTCCGGAGTAACCCGCTGCGGCAGGCGCACGTTCCCGCCCATTTCGCCGCTCTCGACAAATCCATCGCCGGCGGAGCGCATCTCCTGCAATACCGGGGTTAGCTGGTCGAACTTCCGCTCGGCGGCCCGGTTTTCTCGCGCGCAAATTTCCACCAGCCGGTTCCAGAATTCCACGGCCGTCTCGCAAACGCTGTCCTGCCCCGCAGCCGAGTGCCCGACCTTGTGCCGCGCTTGGAATCGGAAGCGCACAATTCCCCGATAGCCCAGCGCGATGCGGTTCCATCCGCTCGGCTCGCCGATGATCGCATAGCGCGGGTGATAGCGCACGGCGGCATACCATGCACCGGCGGAATCACCCTCCTCATCGACCGCTCCGATCACAACGATCTGCCAACCGGGGACCGGGCCGGTTTGCGCGGCCGCATCCACGAACGCAGCCAGCGGACCTTTGGCATCCACCGCGCCACGGCCGTAGAGGATTCCATTTTCCACACGGACGGGGATTTTTCCGGGCACCGTATCGATGTGGCCGAGCAGAACGATCTGGTTCGGACCCTCGCCGATCGTCCCGACCGCGTTGCCCGCTTCGTCGGTCCAAGCAGATTTAAAACCGAGGTTGAGCATGCGCCCGACCAGCCAAGCGACCGCTTCCGCTTCGTAATGGGTGGGGCTATACCGTTCGACCAACCCCGTGAGTGTTTCATGCGTCGACGTCATACCACCGCGATTCTCCGTTTTCAATTGCTCCTTTTCCACTTCCCGTTATTAGGAGGGGTTGGGGGGAGAGGTCGATGATTTTTCTCAATCCCGTTTCTTCCCGGCAATCAAAAACGGGATCAATCCTCCCGCCGCGAGCAGTTCGCGCACGTTCGGCGGGAAGGGTGAAAAAGTGAATCTTCCGGCCGGCAGCAGCACTTCCCCGCGCTCTAGATCCACCCTGACCGGATCGCCTTTGCGGGCCGCCGCCACGGCGTCCGGGCAAACAATCGCCGGAAGACCCTGGTTGATCGCATTGCGGTAGAAGATGCGCGCGAAGGAGGAGGCCACCACCGCGCGCACGCCGCGCCGTGTGAGGCAAGTAGCCGCCTGTTCACGGGAAGAGCCGCAACCCATGTTGCGCCCGGCAAAGATCACGTCGCCGGGTTCGGACGTGCGCGCGAATTCCGGATCAAGGTCCTCCAGGGCATGCGCTATGATTTCCTCCGGCGTCCGCAACGTATATGTATATTTTCCCGGGAAGATCTGGTCGGTATTCAGATTGTCGCCGTATACCCAGGCCTTTCCGTCGGCGATGTAGCGGGTTTTCTCCGCGCCCGCGGATGATGCCGCTGAGTTTGTAGGATTCTCGGCGTGCAGCGTGCGCAGATCCTCTCCCCGCAGCAGGTTGAGGAATCCACCGCGCGCGCCTGCCGCAGGAAAACCGTATTCTTCCAAGGAAGGAATCCGCCCGAGCAACGCACCCATCGCCACCAGGGCGGGCGATCCCAGATAGATTTCACTATCCGGCTGGCCCATGCGTCCTTTGAAATTCCGGTTAGCGGTGGAGAATACAACTTCGCCGGCGGCGGGAATTCCCAAATGATTTCCCATACACGGGCCGCATCCCGGAACGCCGATCACTCCGCCCGCGTCCAGTAACTTGACGAGAATCCCCTCCTGGATCGCCATGCGATACACCTCAACCGACGCGGGATTTACGAGTAACCGCGTTCCGCGCGCAACCTTCCTCCCTTGCAGGACATCCGCTGCGGCCCGCAGGTCTTCCAGCCGGCCGTTGGTGCAGGTGCCGATGAAAGCCATGTCGATCGGACGTCCGGCCGCTTCAGCCAGCGTCCGCCGCTGATCGACTTCGTGCGGCGCTGCCACGAGCGGTTCGACCGCGTTCAGATCCAATTCGTATTCCGCCAAATACTCCGCTCCCGGATCGGGATAAAGCGCGGATGCTTCGCATTCACTCCGGTTTGCCCGTCCCGACGGGCGCGCGGCGAGATAATCAAAAACCGAATCATCCGGCGCGAGAAATGCATTCTTCACACCGAACTCGGTCATCACGTTGGGGATTACCATCCGGCTTTCGAGGGAAAGGGTCCCCAGTCCCGGACCGTCAAATTCCACCGAAAGATACAACCCACCGTCGGCGCCGAGTTCTCCGATCAGCGCCAAGCACAAATCCTTGCTGGTCACACCCGGCCGCAGGCTGCCCGTGAGGACGATGCGCATGCTTTGCGGCACCCGCAACCAGAGCGAGCCGGTGGCCCACAACGCGGCCACCTCGCTGCGGCCGACGCCGGCGCCGAAGGCGCCCATCCAGCCATGGTGCGTGGTGTGCGAATCCGCACCGAGGATGACCTGACCCGGCAGCAGCAGCGCTTCCTCGCCGACCACCTGGTGGCAGATCCCGCGCCCGATGTCGAAAAAATCACGCACGTCCTGGTCGCGGACGAATGCCCGCGCCTCGGCATGGTTTTGCGCGTGCTTTGCGGTTGGCGGAGGAGAGGCGTGATCCAGGACGACGATCAACCGCGAGGGGTCCTGCACTTTTTCCGCGCCCAACTCGCACCGGAAGATCTGGGCGATAGCAGCGGTGTTGTCGTGGGAGAGAATCCGCTGCGGGCGGACGGTCAGGATCTGTCCGGCGCGGGCATCCGGTTCACCCGCGGCGCAGGCCAGCGCCTTTTCGGCGAATGTCCGCGCTGCGTTCACTTCACCTGCTCCTTGGGGGGCGCTTCCTCGTCGAGCCGTTGGACGATCTGCTTGCGCGCCGATTCCGGCAGCAGGAGTTTGGGCAGTCGGTATTCCTCGGTGGCGATGCTCAGCAGCAGCTGCGCCGGCGATTGATCGGCGTCGATCTGGTATACGCGCTCCTTGAACCGCGCAGTAATATCGCGGGAGGTTGCCTCGTCCAGCCGGAAGTAATGGATTTCCTTGAGGAAGTAGTGGATGGTATTCCAACCGGAGAGCGGTCCGAGCAGGATGTCCCTTTCGCTTACCCCGAACACGTCCAGCGGATGGGCTTCGTATGTGGCTGCTTCGTTCAGAATCGCTCCTTGGTGCACCCCGGCGGTATGCGTCCGGTTGGTAAGAGAAATGGGTTCTTTGGGTGGAACCAGCATGCGCAGCTTGTCGGCCGCCAAGACGTTGATTGGGTAGGAACCGCGCAGGTGGTAACCTTCAAGCAGATCGTATTTCTGATCGAGATAGAGGTTGAACATGAGCGCGGTCATCGAAGTGATGCCCGACCGCTCACCGATCCCCAGGAGCGTGGTGTTGACGTAACGCACCCCTTCACGGATCGCTTCCAGCGTGTTGGGCAGCGCAAACCCGCGGTCGTCGTGGAAATGGACTTCGAATTCGGTGACGGGATAGCGGTCGCGCAGGGCGCGGACGCGCTCGCGGACGGCCGCCGGTACCGCCACCCCGACGGTGTCGGGCAGCCCGAGCCGGTCCACCAGCGGCGCCACCTGGTCGTATACCTGGAATTGATCCTCCAGCCGCGTGCGAAAGGTGTCCTCGCCGCTGAAGCGCAGGATCAGGTTGGGATGGTTGCGGCGCAGGTCCTCCAGCAACGTGCGCGCCGAGCGGGTGATATCCGCCAGGTCCTTTCCGGTGGAGAAGGCGCGGGATAGCGGCGAGGTGCCGATGT
>JBEKLP010000062.1:0-16554 GCA_050010135.1 Anaerolineales bacterium | reverse complement strand
CGGGCGCACGCCGAGCAGCGGCTGGATTTCATCCGAGCACCAGAGGCTGTTGCCGTCGGCGTCGAATTCCCAAACCCACCCGCTCGGGGAGGATTCGGATTCGCTTGCCCGGCGCGGTTTGGAACGCCGTTCGACCGGGATATCGGGTTCCGAGACTCCGGAAAATAAAGTCTCAAGCTGGTTGAGCGACTGCTTGATGGACATATTCTTCCAACTCCTGAGCCAGCGCACGGTACTGCATCGCCGCTCGGCTTTCGGGTGCGTACTGGGTGATGGGTTTGCCGATGACCGGGCATTCGCGCAATTTCGTGTCGTTCTCGATCGCGGTTTCGAAAACCGCATTACCGAACGCGGACCGGATTTGTTCCTGAAGGGTCCGGTGCACGCGGGTTCGGCCCAACATAGTGATCAACACGCGGTAACGCAGGGAGGGATTAGTACGCTGGCGGATGTTGCGGATGAGGTCCAGCATCTCCCGCAGGGAGTGGGCGGAGAAGAACTCGCACTGGGTGGGAATGATCAGCAGTTGGGCTGCGGTTAGCGCGTTGATCGTCAGCGCACCCAGGGACGGCGGACAATCCAGAAGAATGATGCTGTACATATTGGATTTGGATAATGCCCTGCGTAACAAATGCTCGTAATGCTGGCGTACATAGAGGAACCGCTCGACCAGAAGCATTTCACCGGAAGCCGGAATGAGATCCAGACCCGGAATGCCGGTCTCGCGCGAGACGCTGAGCGGAGAGGAATTTCCCAGCAGCAGATCCGCCACGGAACGCCGCGTTTGCGCCGGTTGAATCCCCAGGGCGAGGGTCAGATTGGCCTGCGGATCCAGATCCACCAGTAGGATTTCCTGGCCATTCTCGACAAGCGCAGCGCCCAGGGAAAGGGCGGTGGTGGTCTTGGCGACCCCGCCTTTTTCATTGGCAATCGCGACGATCGTTGTCATAATCTCATGCGTCTCCGCGCACCCTGAAAAACATCACCCTTGGAAAAACGTCCGGCGTCCGGCGATCTTTCCGTTTCGGCTAAGGGTTGGTCGCGGATCCTCCTTTGGGTTCCTCGATTTTTGCCGGCCGCATCGGGCCGACCATGACCGTGCCGCTGGAAATACCCAACGCACGACGAAGTTCGCTGACGGCGGTCTGCAAAATAGAAGAGACGTCGTTGGTGGAACGGAGATGGCTGGTGATTTCCACCACTTTCCGTTCTCGTTCCGCGCGCAAGGATACTTGACTGAACAGACGGGCGTTTTGCGCGGCGACGGCCACCTGGCCCGAAAGGGTTTGCAGTATGGCGATCTCGTCTTCCCCGAAGGCGTTGGGTTTGGAAGCGTGAATATCCAGCACGCCGATGATCCGACCGGCGGCGATCAATGGGATGGCCAGTTCGGAACGGGTTTCCGTCAGGAGCGGGTCGGCGCGATAATAAGGATCTTTTTCCACATTGTTTGCCGCATACATGGTTCCCGTGGAGAGGGCATGGCCTACCAGGGAAGTGGATTCGGCCGTATAGGATGAACGGCGGGCGATTAAGTCAGGCGCAGCCTGACCTGAAGCGGCGAAGGCAACGGCCCGTTGATCCTCCTCGTCGGTCAGATAAACCGCGGCGTGTGAGTAGCCAAACCGTTCGCGGATCAGTTCGACCACGCGGCGGAGCAGAAGATCCAGATCGAGGGTGGTGCTGGCGTCGCGGGCGATTTCGTTCGCCGTCTGAAGGTACGTAGCGCGGCGGGACAGCTCCGTATACAGCCGGGCATTCTCCAGGGCCAGGGTCGCCTGCGTGGTGACCGCCTCGATAAAGGTCAGATCGTCCTGGCTGAAAGCCTTCTGTCCTGTATCCAGGGTAATGGAGCCGATGACCTGTTCCCGCAGAATGAGTGGCGCCGTCACCTGCGAACCGTCCTCGCTGCGGGAGATACTGCTCGAAATTGCGGCAGCGCCGGCCGGAGACGGGGCGAGGGGTGTGATCGTATCTTCGCCGGACTCTCCGCCGCTCTCGACCGAGAGGGAAAGATCGGCGGACATATTTTCAAGATTACCCCAAGCGTCGGCCATATAGCGGCGGTTGAGCGCGCGAATTTCCTCCCGATCGGTCAGTGATTGGCCATTCAATCGGGCCATCTCCAAGCCGTGAGCCAGGGTTTGCGTGATGCCGCGCAGCGTCAGAATGTCGGAATCATCGAACGCGTTGGCCGACACGGATTGAATGTCCAGCACTCCCAGACAGCGGTCTCCGATCAGCATCGGGAACGCCAGTTCGGATTGTCCCGTCGAAAGCGGATTATCCTTCTCCACCGCCAGCGTCCCCTCGGAGAAGATCCGTTTCTGGGAAGCGGACTGGGCGGTGAGCGAAGTTGATTCTTCCGGTAATCGATACCCTCTTACCACCATCCTTTGCACTTCAGGCGTGGAGGCGGCCCGCAGAACGAGTTGCGGCCCTGGATCCTCCCAGAGGAAGATATACGCGGAGGAAAGGTTCAAACGCTGGTGGAGCGCATCGACGATGGATTGCAATAGGATCAACGGTTTCCGCTCGGCTCCGGCAGCCATCGAAGTTTCAGCCAGTGTTCGTAGTTGGATGATCCGTTGATCGAGCAAGTGAGTATTTTCCTTGACCTGCTGAGTCAGCTCGCCGTTTTCTTTTTGCAAAGTATCCGTCAGTTGCTTCTGCTCCCGGAATGAAGACCGCATCTCGCGGTTGTAAATGGACGAGATCGCCACCAGCACAATAAGCCCCAGACCCAGAGTCAAAGCGTCCGGCCAAAGTGTGTTCACCGGTAGTTGGGCGTTGGAAGGATTAAGCGCGCCCGATTGTTGCAGTGCTCCCACCAGAATTTGCGCAGCCATGCTCAGCACGGCGAACAGAATCCCGCTCTGCGTGCTGATGAGGATGCTGGCTGCCAGGACGGCCATCGCGTAGCCGATATACGTGGCGTGTCCCAGGCCGAGGGCGACAGAACCGTAGATCATCGCGAGGAAAATGACGCTGACGGTAAGATAAGCGGCTGCGCGAAGGCGGCCCCGCCGGGCGAGGATCAACGCGAGAAGATAGACCGGTTGCACCAGAATTCCGGCAACCACCCCTTCCCATGGACTGCCGTTGAGGAGGGCCAGCGCCAGACTGATTACGGCAAAGAGGCCGCCCGTCAGCGAAAGCACACCGAGCACGATATAAAACAGGCTTTCCTGCCGGGCCTGATCCGGATCTTTGGAAACGGGAGGCAACCAACGCTTCATTCGGTCCAACATTTTTTTGCCTTATTCCCTTATCCAGCGGCGTTCGGTCGATGAAAAAAGGCTTCCGGTTTTGGCGCCGCAATTTCCAATCCGTCGCAGGGATCTCCGTGCCCCCAATCGATCTATCCGGTCACTTTTCATTTCCCTGCCACGGTCTTTTTTCGGGAGCCCCTTTTACGATTGCTCGGGGTTCTCTCCTCCGTTGTTCCCTGCCTCGGGATTAACGGTTCCGGTCAAACCGATCTTGATGCTTGCCCGGCGTGCGCCCAGCGCCCGGCTGAGCTCACTGGCGGTCGTGGTCAGAATGCCTTGCATGTCCACTGAACGGCGGATGCGGCTGGTGATTTCAAACAGAAGGTGCTCGCGTTCCGCCGCGCGGCGGGTCTGGTCGAACAGGCGGGCGCTTTCGATGGTGGCGGCCACTTGTAGCGCAAGTAGATTGGCCAGTTGGGATTCCTCGGTGGAGAAGAGCCTCTCCGACGACATTCGGCTCAGCAGCAGGCCGCCGATTGTGCGCCCGGTCCATTGCAGGGGCAGGGCCAGCGCGGTGCGGATGCCCGCCTGCGCCAGGGAGCGCGAAAGCGTGCCGGTGCTGGCGGGCGTGTATTTCACTGCCAGGTTGGTCGAGAGCGCCTCTCCGATCACGTCCTGTCCGTAATGTGCGACCAATCCGGTCAGATGTTTGAGGGCCGGTTCGCAGGTGCACATTTCGACGCGCACTTCCTCAGGGCCGGAGGGAAACGCGATCGAGACGCAATCCGCGCCCGAGACGCTGCGCACGCGTTCGAGCGCCGACCGCAGCAGGGTGTCCATATCGCCGGCTGGCGGGCCCGCCATGCCAATGGCTTCCTCGTAGAGGTGGCGCAATCGCTCCCGTTCCTGGGTGACTTGTTCGAACAGCACCGTGGAGGACATGATTGCAGCCAGCGAGCCGGCGACCGTACCCAGAAGGGTTACGTCATCTTCCGAGAACGCCGCTACGTGCTGGCTTTGAATGTCCAGGACGCCGAGCAATTCGTCGCGGTGGATCAGCGGCACGACCAGTTCCGACTGGACGTCGGAATCGATCATCAGGTAGCGCGAGTCGGTGGCGGTATTGGCGACTAGCGACGGTTGTTTGTTGACCGCAACCCAGCCCTGCACACCCTGTCCGAACGGCACGCGCATCGATTCCACTTCGCGCGAGTTGAACCCGGAATGGGCGCGGACGACGAGCGCATCCTGTTCCGGACTGAGCAGGAAGATCGCAACGCGCGCTCCGTTCATGGTCACCCGCAAACCCTGAGCGGCGCTGAAAAGGGCGTTGTCGAGCGTGGTGCTGGATGCGGCCGCGGTCGTCACCTGATAGAGCGAACGGTGGCGGGCGAGGTAATCGCGCGTCGTGGAGAACAGGCGGGCGTTTTCCACCGCGATGGCGATCTGGTCGGCAATAACCTGCAGAATGGTGATGTCGTCGGCGGTGAACGCATACGGGGTCGTGGATTGCACGTCCAGCGCTCCGATCACCGTCTCGCCGATGCGGAGGGGAATTCCCAATTCTGCACGCGTCGCTGGAAGCAGGGGGTTGGCTTGATGCATCGGATCGGCCGTCACATCATCGGACACGCGCGCGCGGGCATTCTGCGTAACCCACCCGACAATAGATTGGGATCCGACCCCCAACTTGTGGCCGCGGGCTTTCATTTGCCTTCCCGCTTCGCCCGTGGATTCGCGCAACAGGGCGAATTTCCGTTCCTCATCCATCAGGAACACGGAGGAATGATAGAACCCAAACCGCTCGCGGATCAGATTGATCGAGTGGGAAAGCAGCCGGTCCAGATCGAGGAGGCCGATGGTCTCGCGGGCGATTTCGGCCGCGGTTTGCAGTTGAACGGCCTTCCGCTCCGAATCTGAAAGCAGCGTGGAAGTGCGGATGGTCGAGGCGATTTGGGTGGCGATGGTCGTCATCAGCCGGAGGTTGTTTTCGTTGAAACGGGTTTCCGGATGGGATTCGCCGGCCCGGTACATTCCCGTCTTCATCAGTGCGAGCTCTTCTTCGGAAAGCTCGGTTTCCTGGCCGGAATCCTGTAGAACGAGAACGCCCACCACCTGATTGGCGCTCACCAGGGGAATTCCCATCCAGGCCTTCGGAATTGGGCTGGAAAGACGCACTCCCAGCGTGGAAGCGCGCTCCTCAATATTTTCCGTCAACATAAGCGGTTGGGCGTTGCGCACAACGAGCGAGAATAGAGTCTCCCCCAGTGGCATTGGATCCAGCGTGGCGGATTCGCCGTGGAGAAACGCATAGGGGAATGTCAGCAGGTCGCGGCTGGGTTCATACAATGAGATGATCACGTCCAGATCGCCCATGGCGGATCGGATTTGCTCATGGACGATTTCGAACAGCCCCTGGATGTCCAGCGCCTGGGAAATCGATTGGCTGATCCGGTTGAGGGTGGCCAACTCGTTCAGCCGGTCGGTCGTGGAATGGAGCAACTCGAGCCGCTCGATGGCGGAGATGATCGATTCCGCAATCGGGGTGAGCGGCCGGATGATGTTGGGGGTGATCGCGTTTTCATCGCGCGAGGCCAACATCAGCACCCCGAGCATCCGGTCCCCTTGCCGGAGCGGGAGGAAGGCGACGACCTTTCCTCCGACCGTCTCAAGGTATTGCCGGATGCCCGACGGAAGGCGGACCAGGCCGCCTTCCAGTTTGGCAACCACCGGGGCGGTGGATGGGATCAGGTGCGATAACGTATCGGGAGTTTCGTTAATCTCGGCCACCGGGGCTTGCTCAGCCTGCGGATTGACCGGATCGTAGAACCCGGCGATGGGAAGCGTAGTCGTGCCGCTTTGTAGGATCGTCACGATGTACGGCGTACCCTTCAGACCGTCGATGACCGCCTTGTAAATTTCCTCGGGGTTGGTGGCCAAGGAGATCAACCGGCCGATGCGGAACAGTTGTTGGGAAACTTCCTGGCTTACCCGCGCGGCCTCGAGGTTTTGAGCGTTTTGAACGGCGGAACCGGTTTGGTCGGAAATCGATTGAAGAAGGTCGACGTCCTCCGAAGAGAATCCGTTGGTGGAAATGGAGTGGACGTCCAATACTCCGATCGTCCGTTTGCCGATTCGAATCGGGACCGCCACCTCCGACCGGGTGTCGGGTAGGAGGTCGTTGCGGATGTACATCGGATCTTCGGAAACGTTTGCCGCGAGATGCGAGCGTCCCGCCTGGGCGACCGAGCCGATAATGGAATAGGAACCAAGCGGGAAGCGGTTGTTCTGTGCTTTAAGTTTTTCGCCGACGGCACCGGTCGCATCACGTAGCACGGCAAACTGGCCCGCCTCGTCGACAAGGTAAATCGCGCCGAACTCAAACCCCAGCCGATCCTTGACCAGATTAACCACGATCCGCAGGGTCTCGTCGAGTGTGGAGACTCCGGATAAGGATTGGATTAACTCGGCGGAGACCACCATCTTGCGGGTGGCCACCTGGCTGCCGGTTCCAATGAGTTGGGTTACCTCCCGCAGGGAACTGATCACGCGGTTGAGCGATGTGGCTAGGGAGACGAATTCCGACGTCCCGTATACCGGGATCTGTTCTTCGGTATGCCCGGCCGCGAACCGGTTGACGGCGGCGGCCAGGTTTGTGGTGGGGCGCACGATGAAGAACACCGCTTGTGCCCCAGCGATTACCAACGCCAGGAGAACTCCGATCAGGATGGGAACGAAGATCGACGAGAGTAGGTTCAACGTGGCGTAGGCGCTGGATTGATTCCTCTCAATCACGACCTTCACCGAGGCGGCGGGTACGGAAATCGTTCCCGAGATGTTGATCAAGGTAATTGTCTGGGTATATCCGATGACGGGGTGACCCAAGACGTCCGTGTATTGGGAAAAAGCGCCCGCATTGGTGGGAACCTGGTTGGAGTTCGGAATAATTTGAATGTTGGTTAATGCGCCCGCAGATGGATTCATCCGGGCAAAGGTTGAATCATTCAGCGTTAGCAGAACGTTGTCGGCGGACCCGTTGCCCAGCGGGATGTTCAGAATGTTGTTCAGATCCTGCCTTTTAAGGATTCCGATCAAAACCAGACCTGTTTGACTGGAACTGGTCTGAAGAAGAGAACCGGCCACAACGGTCAGTTGCGATGGGGCCAAAATACCGTTGCCGGGAAGCAGAATCGAAAACGGAAGGCTCCAGTCCTTGATATATGGCAGGCCATTTTGCCCGGAGAGCGATTTGTTGATCCAGTCCGTATTTGTCGCCGCGATGATATTTTGATTTTTCGGGTCTACGACTAAGTAATCGGAAAATACGGATCCCTTCGGTTCAAAGTTGTAAATGGCATCAAAGAATGGCGCCGTGATCGCCGTAGAGGACGAACCAGTGGTCAGGGTGCCCGTCGCCGCGACGACCTCGGATCGGCTGCTGATGATTTGAATCTGAGCCAATCCTTTTTCCTGCCACCAGCTTATTCTATGGTCGATGTCACTTTGCGACACGGCGAGAGCGGAAGTGGTGGATTTATACAGGGAATTCTTAATTTGCGAATACCCGAAATATCCCAGGAGAATGGGCAGGATCAAGAACGGCAGCAAAATTCCAATGAACGCTGTCGACATGTTCCGCGGCAACAGAAAGTTGACTATTGGGTTCGACCGAATTCCAGTTCGTTCAGCCATACCCGAACGCTCCTAAAGGGATAATCCCTTGTTATGAATACTCCCAGACCGGATCCCCTTGCAGCATCCGGCGAACCTGGTCGGGGAACCGATCGGGGTCGAGCGGTTTGCCGATGAATCCGTCGAACCCGGATGAACGTGCACGGGTTAACTCATCCTGGCTGGCATTCGCGGTGACCGCGATGACGGGGATCTCCTTGTATGGGGAGGTCCGGATTTTCCGCAGCGCTTCGTATCCGTCTTCATAAGGGAGCCGAATGTCCATCAGAATGAGGTCCACCCGGGGCAAGGTGTGTGCATATTCGACGACTTCGTACCCCGAGGTTTTCCACTCGCAATGAATGCCCAAATATGCCAGCATCCGCGCCATGAGCACGAAGTTGGAGACATTGTCTTCCACGACCAGAATTGTGGCATCCTTTGGATTGACCACCTTACATTTCCGAAGGGGGTCAGATCCTTGGGATGAACTTGATAACGGTAATAGATCCGGCCGGGTTTCCATAAACCTAGAATCCTTTGGATTTTCGGAGATATTTTGAAATTTGCCAAGGAAGCTGGTCGATATCCACGGGTTTCTGAATGTATCCGTCACACCCGGCTTCCAGAACCCGCTCCCGGTCGCCTTTCATAACATTCGCTGTTAAAGCGACGACCGGAATGCGAGCCAGCAGGGGTGTGGATCGGAACCTCGCAGTCAGCGTATATCCGTCCACCTCCGGGAGGTTGATATCCATCAGGATGAGATCCGGAGGATCGGACAGCGCCAGCTTTAAAGCCTCCTGGGCGTTTGCGGCTTCGACGACCACATACCCCTCAGCCATCAGAACGCGACGGATCAACATTCGATTGTCCGCATAATCTTCGATATATAGAATCCGTAGCGGTTTTTCTTCGGGGGAAGCGCTGAAATTTTCGTAAGGAGTGTAATTGTACACTTGCATCAACTCCTCCTGGACGAGCCGGGGACTCTAAAAGAATTATCCGGCTGGTATAATTTCATCATCCGGACCAATTCCTCGACAGCCATCCTGCCCAGAAATACGAATCCAAAAACGGCGATTTCGGCTCCGTTTTCGAAAAAAAAACCGACTTGCCGGTATGATCCGGACAAATTGTGGCTATGAAATCGATTATACTCCGAATACCCACCCATTGGCTCGGATTTCAGCCGAAAAAAGACGTAAAAGGTATGTGAATGTTTCCTAAAAGGCGGGGAAATATCCCCATTCCTTTTCTTGCCGGAGCGTTCCGATACCGGAACTATCAAATTTGGTTTTTCGGGCAATCCATCTCTCTAATCGGAACGTGGATGCAGTCGGTTGCCCAGCAATGGGTGATCTATGAAATCACCGGCTCGAAATTCCTCCTTGGATTGATCACTTTCGCCAACAGTTTACCAACCTTCTTCCTGATGCTTCCGGCCGGCGTGCTGGCCGATCGTGTTTCCAGGCGGTCGATCATGCTGTTCACCCAGGGCTCGATGATGGCGCTGGCGTTTCTCCTGGCAGGCCTCCTCGCCGCAGGGCGGTTGGAGACCTGGCATCTGATCGCTTTGGCCGTTCTTCTGGGGATTTCGAATTCGATCGACGCGCCGGCCCGTCAAGCCCTGACTGTGGAATTGGTTGAAGATCGAAAGGATTTATTACATGCGATCGCATTAAACTCCACGATGTTCAACCTCGCCCGTGTGATCGGTCCGGTGATCGCCGGCGTGGTGCTGGCGACATGGGGGGCCGTGTGGTGTTTCGGATTGAACGGTATCTCCTTCATCGCGGTGATCGTCGGATTGCTCCTGATGCGGCTCAAGCCGGCACTTCCGCCGCTGGCGCAACCGCCGATCCAGCAGGTGAGGGAAGGCTTACAGTACGTGGTCCATCACCCGGTCATTCTGCCGTTGATGATGCTGACCGCAACGTCCACCGCCTTCTCCTTCGCATATGCCACCATCCTTCCGGCGTATATCGTGGAAGTATTGCATCAACGTGAGGCGGCTCTGGGTGTGCTTACCGCCGCGGTGGGAATCGGGGCGGTATCGGGGTCGCTCCTGATGGCGCACATCAGCCGCTCCGAGGATAGGAAGGCCCCGCTTCTTTTAGGAAGCGTTCTTTTTCCGGTGTCCCTGCTCTTTTTTTCGCTTTCCCATTCGTATTTGCTATCCTTCGGCCTTTTATTAGTGGCGGGATTTGGCCTGGTGGTGCAAAATACCTCGCTGAATATCCTGATCCAATCCCTGGTGCCTGACGACCGCCGCGGCCGTGTAATGAGCATCTACTTGTTGGCGTATTTCGGAGCGATCCCGCTCGGTGCGCTCCAGGCTGGAGCCGTCGCCCAGTGGCTGGGAGCCGCGGCGGGCGTAGGAATTTCCGCCGCCATTAGCTTGATCCTGACCGCGGTGATCTTCATCGCCGCACCGCGCCTAAGACAGATATAATCGCTTTTAATCTATTATCCGCATCCCGATTTTACGAGCAGATAAAAAAGATGGATGACGACCTGACGCCGATCCGCAGACAATATTTGGAAATCAAGGAGAAATATCCGCACGCCCTTTTATTCTTCCGGCTGGGGGATTTCTACGAAACCTTCGATGCGGATGCCGAAACCGCTTCGCGCGAATTGGAGATCGTCCTGACGTCGCGCAATGTGGCCAAAGGATTGCGTATCCCGATGGCGGGGATCCCTTATCATGCCGCGGAAACCTACATCGGCCGGCTGATCCAGCGCGGTTATCATGTGGCCGTTTGCGATCAGGTGGGCGAACCCGTAAACGGATTGATGCCGCGCCGGGTGACCCGCGTGATCACCCCGGGAACGGTGGTCGAACCGGGAATGCTGTCGCCAACCCGGAATAATTATCTGGCGTGCCCCGTCGTGCAGGGGCGGCGGATTGCGGTGGCGTTCGTCGATATCACCACGGGCGAATTCCGCGTGACGGAGTTTGAAGCCGATGACGCGGTTCACGCCGTCCGCGAAGAATTGACCCGGCTGGGACCCGCGGAAGTACTCCTTCCGGAGGGAGCCGATTTTTATCCCGAAGGGCCCGGCGCCCGGACCCCGTGGCCGGTGTGGCGGTTCGAGGCGGGGCGGTGCGAACAAGCCCTCCTGCATCATTTCGAATCCGCGTCGCTCGAGGGGTTCGGACTGGCCAAACGCTCGGCGGCCGTCTGCGCCGCCGGAGTTCTCCTCCAGTATCTTCAGGAGACCCAACCCGCTGCGTTGGAGATCATCCAGGAGATCGGCACTTACTCGCGTTTGGAATTCATGATCCTCGATCCGGCGACACGCCGGGGGTTGGAACTAACCGAGACGCTGCGCACAGGCGATGAGAAAGGATCGCTGCTGGGCGTTCTCGATCTGACCGTTACTCCCATGGGTGGGAGATTGCTTCGGCAATGGATCCTGCAACCGCTGCTGGACCTAGAGAAAATCAATGTGCGACAGGCTGAAGTGCAGGCCTTCTTTGACGCGGGTTTGTCGCGGACCGCCTTCCGCCAATCGTTGCATGATCTCGACGACCTCGAGCGGCTAGCCAACCGGATTGGATCCGGCAATGCCGTGCCGCGGGATCTGGCCGCACTACGGGATTCGCTCTCCAACTTGCCGAAAGTAGTTGAGGCAATCAAGGGGCTGAGAGTGGAGGAGGGGCCGGCTTTGCGTGCGCCGGACCTCTGTGCCGATTTGCTGGATCTGCTTCGGCGCGCGCTCCCAGACGACCCGCCAGCCACGCTTTCACAGACCGGCGTCATCCGGCCGCTTTACAGTGAAGGGTTGGACCAGGTGGTGGAAGGAGCACGGGAGGCCCGCGAGTGGATCGCCAATCTGGAGACGAAGGAAAAATCCCGGACCGGGATTAAAACTCTCAGGGTCGGATACAACAAAATTTTCGGATACTACATCGAAGTTTCGCGAGGCCAGGTCCAGTCGGTACCGGAAGATTACATTCGCAAGCAGACTTTGGTGAACGGCGAGCGGTACATTACACCGGAGATGAAGGAATATGAAACCCGGGTGTTGTGCGCCGAGGAACAGATCCGTGAAATCGAATCCCGCCTGTTCCGGGATCTCTGCGCCCGGGTCGGGGCGCGCCGCAACCTGCTTTTGGAGACCGCCCGGATAGTTGCAGAATTGGATTGTGTTTCGGCATTGGCGGAAGTGGCAGCAAAGCACGACTACGTTCGGCCGGAAGTTGTGGGAGGGGAAGTGCTGGATGTCCGCGAGGGAAGGCATCCGGTAGTGGAGCGGTTCCTTTCCGGCGAGCGGTTCGTCCCCAACGACCTCACCCTGGAAGAGGGGGAGATTATCCGCGTGATCACCGGGCCGAACATGAGCGGGAAATCAACCTATCTTCGGCAAGCGGCCTTGCTGTGCCTGATGGCGCAAATCGGATCCTTCGTTCCGGCCCGTTCGGCCAAAGTCGGTTTGGTGGACAGAATCTTCACGCGGATCGGGGCGCATGATGAAATCCACGCCGGACAATCTACCTTCATGGTCGAGATGGTGGAGACGGCGAACATCCTCCACCATGCGACGGAACGCAGCCTGCTGATCTTCGACGAGGTCGGTCGGGGAACGTCGACCTACGACGGAGTTTCGATCGCCTGGGCGGTGATCGAGTTCATTCACAATCATCCCCGTCTTCGGTCGCGGACGCTCTTCGCCACCCATTATCACGAGCTTATCCGATTGGCGTCGCTGCTTCCCGGCGTGCGGAACTATAACGTTGCGGTGGCTGAAGAGAGGGGAACCGTTGTCTTCCTGCACCGGATCGTCCCCGGTGGGGCGGACCGTTCCTACGGGATTCACGTGGCGCAGATGGCGGGAATGCCCCGGCCGACAATCGCGCGCGCGGAGGAAATCCTCGGGGAGTTGGAAAGCGGATCTGGGCGGGGAAAAATCGAATTGGAACAGCCCGCCCAACTGCAGCTGTTTGCGGATGCCACCCCACTCATGGATGAATTAAATGCCTTGGATCTATCCTCCATGACCCCGCTGGAGGCGCTTAGCAAATTATTCTCCTGGCAAAAAAAATACGGTCCCCGTTCCCAAAAATAAATTATTGGGATAACCAGTATGAGATTTGATTCTGTATTTCTCGTACGGCGTCCGGAACCGCCCGGCGAACCGGATCGCTCAGATGCTCTCCCAATTTCCAATTTAAACCTTCCACACCGATGAAAATGATATGAGACGGTAGGCGGGCGCCGATTTTCTTGGCTAGCGCAACCGTCTCGGCAACGCCGAATCCGTGGGCGGTTTTTTCCGCGGGCGTGGAGCCTGCCTCGGGTAGCGCGGTGCGGACGCGCACCGTTCCGGCGGGATCCCCGCCGTCGACGGCATCCACCAGGATAACGACGTCGCTATCCTGGATAAGCTCCAAGAGATCGAGCCCGGGTGTTTCGATTACGATTGTCTTGATGTTTGGAGCGGAGGCCGTCCGGGGCTGATCATGGGACCATTGCCGGACCGCTTCGGGTCCGACTCCGTCGTCGCCCCGCAGCGGTTGGCCGATCCCGACCAGGGTGATGTTCATTGCAAGAGGGCGGGAGGTTGATTGGACGCTGGTTCGCTTTCCAGAATCGCGGTTCGAACCGGGCCGGTGGTCAGCGGCAGGATCAATCCCATGAGGATCGCGGAACTGAGACACCACAGGCAGCTTGCGCCGATGACGAAGGGTTCCAGGAAGGTCAGGTAGATGGAGAAACTCACGCCGAATATCGCCAACCCGAACATGGCGATGGCCGCAATCTCTTTGCGGGAGCCTTGCGAAAAGCGGTGGATGATCCAGGCCAAGCCGATGCAGCAGTATCCGATGACCCCGAACTCACCGATGGAAATCACACCCATGATTTTAGAATACTGGCTGTCTTGAACGCTCTGGCAATGGCTGATCCCGCCGCAAAAAACCTCGGAGCGGGTGAGCTCCGTATACGTTAGGTAAGAAGCAACTCCCAATCCGATGACCAACAGTGCGGGGAACACCCATTCGGGAATTGCTTCAAGGCTTTTGGGGGTGGCGCGGAACGTGAACAGAATGGAGCCGACCAGCGAGAGGATCAGACCGGCCAGGACGATGACCGCCAGGCTATTGGCCGGTTGATCGGCGAGGAATTTATCCATTGGGTTTGGGGGAGCGGTCGCAAGCCCCGCTCTGCTTAAGGCATCGGCCAATCCGGGAAAGACAGGCCATAGGGTTCCTCCCTGGGAAAGGGATTGATCGATGAAGGCAGGGAACTGATTTTGGATGGAATCCGATCCGGAAAAAACCTTGTTCCCGGCGATCATCAGAGGCACGAATTGTTGATTCTGGGGAATGCGGAGAGTGTCGATGGCCGCTTGGTAGAGGGAAATCCCTTCCCCCTTGGTAACGTCGATGGTAAAGATCAAAAGGCTTTGGTTGTATTTCACAAGCAATGGCGGGAGGATGGTGTTGATCACCTGCGTGCATTGCCCGCAGTTAGGGTTGTAAAAGAGGACGGCGTTAACCGTCGGTTCCTTGGCTTGCACCGGGAAGGCGGGAAGGAGAAGGAAGCAGGATAGTGCGATCCATAAACTGCTTCTATGCACCATTTATTCGCCGTCCTTACACTCCCAGCGGACAAAGTGAGTCGCACAAGAAATGCACGGGTCGTACGACCGGACAAGATGTTCGCATGCCAGGGTGGCCTGTTCGTGTGGTTTATCCAGAACTTTGGGCGCGAACTCCCACAGATCGGCCTCCATCCGGGCCAGGTTTTGCGACGTTGGCGGCACGATGCGCGCTTTTTGGATCAATCCCTGCCCGTCGACCGAATATTTATGAAACAACAGGCCGCGGGGGGCTTCCGACGCGCCGCATCCCTCGCCGGCCTTCGGTTCGAATTCCACCCGGCTGGGACCTTCGGGATTATACCCTTTAATCAATCGAATGGCATCCTCATAAGCATCGACCAATTCCAAAGTCCTGGCCAGCAAGGCTTTGAAGGGATTGTGGATCGGAGATTTAATTTTCAATTCCTTCATCAGGGATTGGGCCATTGGTCCAAGTTGTTCCGAGTTGAGATTCAACCGCGCCAGGGGGCCGACCATATATTTTTTCCCATCGCGGGTATGGCTATGGAGCGAGTTGGAGTGGCGGACGTGCTCCTCCAAATAGTACTTTTCATATTCCGCAACGGAGACTTTTTGACCGGACGACGAAACCACTTCGCCGTCCAGAACCCCATACTCTTGGGGGTGGCGCAGGGCGACGTATTCACAGTCGATCTCGAGATCCGGGTAGGGCAGGGTCGTTGCCCAGCGCACCGTCTCGGCGGCGGCGTGGAAAGACCATTCCAATTCAGGGAGCAGGGCTGTCAGATTATCCTTCTCCGGCCACCGGTAAAATCCTCCCACGACGGTTGATACAGGATGCACCGACCGGCCGCCGATGACCCGCAGGATCGCATTGCCGACCTTCTTCATCCGCAACGCCTTGGCGACCACTTCCGGGGCGACGGCGGCAAGACTGATGGCGCTCTCCTGCCCCAACAGGTCAGGCGCCTGCAAAAGGAAAATATGCAACGCGTGGCTTTCGATGTATTCCGCGCAATACAGCAGTTTGCGCAGCGCGCGGATGGCGGGCGTGACGGCGACGCCCTGCGAGGCCTCCAGCGCGTTGACGGCGCTCATCTGATACGCCACCGGGCAAATGCCGCAAATTCTGGCTGTGATGTCCGGCACTTCGAACATGGAACGGCCGCGCAGGAACCCCTCGAAGAATCTCGGCGGCTCGTATATGTCGACCCGGATTTCCTTGATCTTCCCGTCCTGGACGCCGATGTAGAGACCGCCTTCGCCTTCCACGCGGGCCAGAGCCGGAACTTCGATGTTGTTCACGATTTTTGCGTTTGAGGCGGTCATTGCTTTTTCTCCTCCTCGAGGATTGATTCCGCCGCCTTGGAAAACGCGGGGGCATACCCCGAGACGTGGCGCAGCAGCCGGGCGGTTTCCCCGCGCTCTTTCTCCATGGCTCGCAGCGTCGGAACCAGGGAGTTCAGATCCATCCCCGGTTGGGGCCCGAAACATCCATAACAACCCCTCCCGCACGACGGACAAAGCGCGCCGCATCCGCTCCGCGTGGCGGGACCCAGGCACAAAGTGTTCTTGGCCACAATCACGCACGCGAGACCGCGTCGCTTGCATTCCAGACATACGGAATACTGGGGCAGGTTGGGTTTCCGGTTTTGCAGGAGCGCCGAGATGACTTCCAGAAAATCGCCTTTATTGATCGGGCATCCCCACAGCTCCAAATCCACCGGAACGTGCTCGGCGATCGGTGTGGCCGTGGGAAGGAAGTGAAGGTATTCCGGATGGGGATAGACCGCCCGGGCATATTCGTCCGCGTCGGCATAATTCCGCAGCGCTTGAATTCCGCCTGCAGTGGCGCAGGTGCCGAGGGCGACGAGGAATTTCGATTGACCGCGAATCGCCTTGATGCGTTCCACTTCGTCCGGGGTGGTCACCGACCCCTCCACCAGCGCCACGTCGTACGGGCCCGGCAGTGTACGCCGGCGGGCTTCCAGGAAGTAGGCGATCTCGACTTCATTGGCCAGAGACAGGATTTCATCCTCCATATTCAGGAGTTGCAATTGGCATCCATCGCAGGAGGAGAATTTAAAAACGGCTACGG
>JBEKLP010000061.1:0-16980 GCA_050010135.1 Anaerolineales bacterium | reverse complement strand
TGAGGAGGTGGATTGGAAAGAAAGCCAGGCTAAAAGGAAGATATCTGGAAAAATGGAAGTGCTATCCTTCCCAAGAACCGAAAAAAGGACCTTGAGCAACTTAATTCATGCAATAATCAGAGGTTTCAATTAATATTTGCAGGGTGCTGAAAAAACAAGAAAATGTCATTGCGAGCGACCGAAGGGAGCGAAGCAATCTCGTATTTCGCTGTAAGAAACCCAAGATTGCTTCGTCGCTTCGCTCCTCGCAATGACAAATTTAGACTTTTTCAGCACCCTGTTAGAAACCGCGTCGGTCTTTCGGACCGGCGCGGTTTGCTTTTTTCGAATGTCCCCGCATCGAGTTCAATCGATTATCAACTGTCCCGGACAAGCGACGCTCTTGCCGCCGACCGTCACATACAGGGCTCCGCGAGCTTCTTGAACCGGATACTCACTCCCGACCGGACTTGCTTTCAACAAACGCAAAGCTTCCGCTCCGGGTACGGTGTAGGACTGCCAGGCATTCGACTGGCGCGTTTCCAGAATCTGCAGTCTGCAAGCGAGTCCGGATCCCAGTGCGTCCTTTTCCGAGCCGGTGCTGGCCGCATAGAGGACCAACAGCGCAGGCACCGCATCGGCCGAAAGCGAATCCAGATATTCCACGTCCAGGCTGCCGCCTTCCACGGCGCGCCCGCCGTTCCACCGGACAATCGTCGCATCCACGTTCAGACCCGCCAGCGAGAGCGTGAAGCCGAAGACCGCGACGAGCACCGCCAGGTTGAACCAGCGGATGCGCCCGGCGATTTCCAGCCCCGCCACGCCGATCAGGAGAATTCCCAGCCAGACCATGAACACCTGGGTGTAGAGGCGCAGGCCGGTGAACCCGTAAGCGTTTTCATACAGCAGCAACCGACGGTAGGCTGAGACGAGGATGACCGAGACCATCGCCACAAGGACGATTCCAAGCGCGGAGAATATCTTGCACCGGAGCGGATCTTCCTTTCGCGTGAGCGAACCCAGTCCGAGGAACAGCAAAAGACTGATCAGCGCCACGGCGAGGAGCTCGCCGAAACCCCGGCGTGCGTACTCGGCGTAGGTAAATCCTTCCGCCGTGATGTTTTCAACACCGCCGAAGAAGTAGCGGAATTGGATGATGACGAACACGGCGAAGAGCAGGCTCACACAACCCAGAACAACAACGGCCTCGATGAAACCGATAAACGGCCTGAGCCGCGAATTTTCCGGCGAAGGGATTCCTTCCTCCCGGCTGGAAAGAATCGCGAACAGAAACACTCCGACCAGCAGATACGTCCCGGCCAGGATATAAGTGAGGCGGAAGATATATTCCGGCAATTGGTCGATATTGAAAAGGGTATTCATCATCTTTCCAAACACCGGATCGGCCGATGAGAGCAGCGCCGCAAACAACAGGATCACCGGGAGAGCCAGCACCAGGCCGCGCAGGACAGGCGGCAGCCACCGGCGCCATGCCGCACTAGGAGCGGCCGCACCCGGAGCGGGCTTTTCGGCCGGAAGCAGCGCCGGATGCAGCGCGGCCGAGGCTCCCAATCGAAATACCGCAATCACATGGTCGACGATTCCATAGAACGGCCACTTGCCGCCGCGGTATGAATAAACCAGGATCATCATCAAGACCAGCGTCAGTGCTGCGGCGCACATCATGCTGAAGGGCTCGGAACGTAAAAAGGTAATAGCCGCGGTCAACAGGATGCAGGGGATGAGGACCGCACTTCGAATACTCGGACGCGCGCCGGAGATTGCGGCGGATAGTACGCCGGAGGTCAGGCAGACTGCCACAAAGATGAAGAATGAGATTCCCGGTCCGTGTTTCCAAAACAGATAATCAAAAGCCAGAGCGGTCGCCAGAGCCAAACCCCAAATCCATGTGCGTCGGACCATTTTTCCTCCCGGAATATTATTTCGAAACCCTTACAAAAGTCCGCCCAATATGTTCGGATGACGGAATTTTCCAGGCAAATCAACTCAATCCCGTGCCACTTTGAAGCTCGGGAACCTACCGCCAGCGATGCACGTTTAAAGCCAATATAGCAAAGGCCGAGGCAAAGAGCCAGCACCCGGGTGTGACTTCTCCCGCCCTCATATTCCGGAGGTTCACGGTCCGCGAAGCTCACCCATCCTGATTACCCGGATTCCCAAACCCAATCCGCGCGATACTGTATAATCGGGGGAAATCCCAGCCGCGGATCCTCTATGAACCCACCCGACGAAAATGCGTTGCTTCTGCAAGCCGTCTCGCTGGCTCGCTCCGGACGAAAAGAGGACGCGCACGCCCTGCTCCAAAAAATCGTCGGCGATAACCCCCACCTGGAAATGGCCTGGCTTTGGCTGGTTCAAACCGAGCCCGACCCTGCCCGGCAAATCCTCATCTTGGAAGATTGCCTGCGGAATAATCCAAAAAGCGAATATGCCAAAAGAGGCCTGGCCGGACTGCGCGCTCAAATGCAGGCCCGACCGGCGCCGCCGCCCATTAAACCTCCGGCGGCGAAGGATTCCGAATCCCGGAAACCTAAGAAGCCATCCCGGGGCTCCTCGGGAATTTGGAAAATTATCCTCGTGGTGTTGTTTCTGGCGCTGGTTGCCACGCTGGTCGCGGGGGGCGTTTTATTATTCCCGCTGGTGAAAAACAATCTCCCGAAGGTCCATCTGCCGATCTTCCCGCATGGGACAAATACACCGAAGGTTGCGATAACCTTTACGCCGTCCGCTCCCAGCCTGACGGCCACCGCCACGCTCAGCGCGACGCCCACCGTCACGCGCACCCCCACGATCACGTTTACGCCTTCCCTTACCCGGACGCCGACCATTTCTCCGACGCCGACGCTGTTCCTTGGAACTCCGATCGCAGGCGAACCTTCGCTGCTCTTTCTGCAAGCCGGTACGTGTATAGCCGTCGACGTTCCTGTTTCCGGCGGACCGGCTTCCCTGACGACTCACTCGCCTGAGGGATGCGCCGACGCGAGAATCTCTCCCGACGGCGCGCGGATCGCATTCGTGGGCGGACAGAATCAGGAAATCCTGCAAGTCGCGAATATCGATGGAACCGGCTTGAAACCGCTCCTCAAACTCTCCAAAGGATCCGGCTTCAATCGTTCGATCTGGGGCTGGCAATGGTCGCCCAACGGAAAAACCATCGCGCTGGTGGCACCGGGCCCGGTAAAAGCCAATCCCGGATTACTCTACGTCGTGGCCACCGACGGTTCGGCATCCGGAAAACAAATCAAAAACGGCGGCGTTCAGAATTCCCTCGCCGGGGACATCCAGTGGTCTCCCGACGACCAGTGGATCTTCACCTGGGACATGGGTTTGCCGGACCTTGTTCCCTACCCGTCCGCGTTCCGGGAAAGCGATTCCCGCTCGGTGATTATCTCGTATCTGAAAGACGTCCCCGGCCTAACTCCGGACTATCATTTCGACTGGTCGCCCGACAGCCATTTTCTTTCGTTCCTCTCCATGCAAAAGCCCATCACCGATGCCCTGGCAACGGAAGTGCCGGCCAACCAGGCCTACATCATCAAGGCCGGATTGGATAAAACCCTCCAGTACATCCCGCTTCCCATGACCGAGGGAGATTTCGATCCGCGCTTCGGCGCGCTTTGGTCTCCGGACGCGTCCGCCTTCCTGCTGCTCAACAGCCGCACACACCAACTCGTACTGGTCGGAGGCGACGGCCGGATAAAAAGCCGGTTGACCACGCTCAAAGATTCAGCGCGCATCGTCCAATGGTCCCCCGATGGGCAATGGATATCGATCGTGCAAGGGGAAACGGCTCAGGATACCGGTGCGGCGCTGGAAATCATCCGCCCCGACGGCACCGATTTTCGCATCCTGACAAGCGACGTGGCGCTTCGGCCGGTCGTCTGGAAATAGTTTCCGCGGCGCCGGCGGGGCCGCTCCTCGCGATCCGATCCGGCGCATAACCAATGGATTTTCAACAACCCCGTTGATGTCACCCTTCACGAAACGTCAAGCATCTCAAAAAATGAAATCGCTTTTGCGCTTGGCAAGTTGCGCTGCGGGCTTGTTTTTGGCGGCGATCGGGTGCAAATTCGCACAGCCCTCCCCGCCTTCCCCGTCGGTTTTCGATTCCGGACGGACGGCCTACGGTTTTTTCCCCACTCCACCGGACGTGAACGTCCTGAGCGTCTTGAGTACTTTTCACGCTATCGGTGAGCATGGGGACGTAGTGCTCATCCAGCAACCGGTGCCGTGGAATGATTTCCGAGACGGAATCGACGGGAAATCAAAAGGTTTGGACGACATCCACAACCAGGTGAACCTGGCCTGGCACAACGGGTTGGACGCGATCTTCGTGGTGGATCCCCTGAACGGACTAAATCGAACCGAGTTCGCCGGTCTTCCGCCCGATCTGGCGGGAGCCGATTTCAGCAATCCGGTCGTGCGCGCGGCTTTTCAAAATTTTGCGCTTCGGATCGCAAAGGATTTTCATCCGAGGTATCTGGGCCTGGCGTCGGAGATCAATACCTATGCCGACGCATTCCCGCATGACTTTCCGAATTTCCTGAGCTTGTACCGCGAGACCTACCAAAAAATAAAAGCGGAATCCCCCGATACGCAAGTATTCGTCACCTTTCAGTGGGAAGATATAAACAACTATGACGTGACCGGCGCGGGCCGCGGTGCAACCACGAAATGGGAAGAGATCGAAGCCTTCGAACCGGATCTGGACATCTGGGCGATTTCCTCTTATCCGTTCGTGGCGTTTTCCTCCGCCGCCGACATCCCCGAAGATTACTATTCTCCGCTGTTGGAACGGACGAAGAAACCTTTGGCGGTAGCCGAGGGCGGATTCGGATCGGTGGATATGCCTCCCGCCCACGGAACGCCGCAGGACCAGGTACTCTATTTGAATTCGATCCACGATCAGATCGGGAAGCGGCTGGCGTTTTGGATCTACCTCGTGCTTGACGACTTCAACATGGATTCCTACAGGACGGTTCTGCAAAGCCAGGGCCAGGGGGACAAAGTAAACACGCTGAGTTTTTTCTCGGTCCTGGGTTTGCGCACGCGCAATGGCACACCGAAGCCTGCGCTTGCGGTTTGGGATTCCTTCCGCCGTTGAGGCGGCTGGAGACCGACCCGGTCTTAACCACAATGTTCCACGCCTCCTTCCGATTCTATGCCGAACTTAACGATTTCCTGCCGCCCGCGCGCCGGCAAACAACCTTCGATCACGCGTTTTCCGGAAGAGTGTCGATCAAAGACATGATCGAATCGCTCGGCGTACCGCACCCGGAAGTCGATTTAATCCTGGTCAACGGTCTGTCGGTCGATTTCCAATACACCGTGCAAGACGGCGACTCGATCAGTGTCTATCCCGTCTTTGAATCGCTGGATATCCATCCGCTCCTGCGGTTGCGCCCCGAACCGCTGCGTGTACCCCGGTTCATTCTCGACACGCACCTTGGGCGTCTAGCCGCCTACCTGCGCCTGCTGGGTCTGGATGCCGTTTATCGCAACGATTTGGACGACGCGGAACTGGCCCGCCGGTCCGTCGACGAGCAGCGCATCCTGCTTACCCGCGACCGCGGGCTGCTCAAGCGATCCGCAGTCACCCGCGGCTATTGCGTGCGGTCGGACGAGCCTCGGGAACAGACGCGCGAGGTGGTGGAACGCTTTGACCTCCGAGCGTCGATCGCCCCCTTCCATCGCTGCCTAAGCTGCAACGGCCTGCTGCAACCGGTCGAAAAGCAGGCCGTCTGGGACCGGCTGCCGCCCGGAACGCGGGAACGGTTCGACGAGTTCTACCGTTGTTCCGAATGCGGAAAAATTTTCTGGAACGGCTCCCATTACGCCCGGCTGCAATCCCTCGTGGCGGATTTTCTCTCGGGCGCGCGCGGAGGAAGGACAATCCAATACTTACAGTAACGATTATTTCCGATGGAAATAACAGGACCCTATCCTCGGATTGTTCCCCCTGCCGGTGAAGAATTCATGATTTTCGCAAACAAAGGGTTTTCGTGATGCGAAAACCCTTTGTTTTTTTAAAGCGACTTACCAAGAATAATTATTGTGACAATTTAAATTTTCCCGTAAAAAGCATTTTCCCATTTTTCAACACTTTCCCTCTGGCGTTAACTCGGTCTCGGGATGTTTTTTATTTGGATACCGAATCATAGTTATAATCGCAGGCGCCCTGGTTTCCTTCAGCCGGGCGCTGATCCGCAAATCGTTCGGTGAAAAAATAAACTTACCAATGGCTTACTACGATACTATTGCGAAACAATGGCACGAAACGACCGGATCCAAAGGCGGTGCGTTCAAAGAACTTGTCCTCAATACCATCCTTTTGGAGAAGCTTCCGGGCATAGACAAGCGCTCCATCCTGGAATTGGGAGCCGGCAACGGCTATTTCCTGCCCTTGGTACTTCGCCGGTTTCCGGGCCAGGTGCCTTCCGAAATCTTCGTAACGGATCAATCCAGACAACTGCTCGAAATTGCCCGGCGCCATTTCAGGATTCCAGATGCCGCGTATCAATACCTGGACGTGGCCAAGCCTTTTCCCTTTGCGGACGGGCAAATCGACCTCATCCTTGCCTCAATGATATTCAATGAGGTCCACGCCAGCGGTTTTACAAAAGCGCTTGCGGAATGTCACCGGGTTTTATCGCGCGATGGGTTGCTCCTCATTGCCGTAACGCATCCGGATTTTATTTCCGGGTTGCAGAAAAGGGGATTACTGAAGACGACCCGGGAGGGAAAGCCTACGATGCCGGGCTCGGGCAGTCTGCGGTTGCCGGTTGTGATCCGGTCTTTGGGGAATTACCGAAAGGGGTTGCAGGAAGCGGGGTTCCAGTATCAAGAGGAAGAAGGCTGCCCGACGCCTGAAGTGATAACCCTTCAAACGGGTTTACGGAAAGCCTGGAAGGTTCCGGTGGCCCTGGTATTTACCTGTACGAAATCAGCGTGAGGCCCGCTGGTGAACCAAAGCCGAGCGGCGGAATGTCGGCGCCTCCAGACGCTTCGTCCTTACCCGTCTTGGAAACTCCTACCCCCGATTCGGAAATCTAAAATTCATGAATTGCCGTATTGTCAAATCACGGCAGGTTTTTCTCTCTGTGGAATTCCCGTCGGTTTTTCCGCGCTTAAGAGAATTCCATCACGTCTTCATCAAATCTTCATATCCACGCGTTACATTCAACCCTGGAAAGCGGCGTAATAGACCGCCGGATTTCCGGGAGGAAATTATGCGTACATGGATCATCGGTGCCGGAGTGACGATCGTCGCGCTGGCATTGGGGGTTGGGGCGGCGTACGGCGGCAGCCGGCTGATCAAGGCATACCGCCCCCAAATTCAGCAGGCGGTTCAATCCGTCCGGGGCAATGCACCCGGTCGAAATGAAGTTTTCCCCCAGCCGGGAATTCTTCCCGGTCTGAGGAACGGCGGCGCGAACGGCCCGCTGCAGGGAATGCGGGAGCGCATGCGGGAACGGCGCAATGGCGCTTCGGAAACCAGAATCACCATGGACCAAGCCGTTCAATCCGTCAGGGCGTATGCGGCGGGTTTGGGTTCCAATTTTCAACTGGCCCAGGTTTTGCAATTTCAGAACGGTTTTTACGCCGTGATCACCGAGAAGGATACCGGTCGCGGAGCAACGGAAGTGTTCATCGATCCTTTCAACGGCGGGGTTCTTCGGGAGAATGGACCGTCCGTAAAATGGAACCTGAAATACGGACCGGGGCAAAAGACTTCCGCGCAAACCGGCGACAATACGGTCGCAATCGATCAGGCCCGCCTTACCGCCCAAGCCTACCTGGATAAAGCGCATGCCGGGGCGAAGTTAAATGAAGGCGGGTACGCATTTTACGGATACTACACTTTCGATTATTCCGTCGACGGGAAGACGGCCGGAGTGCTCAGCGTTAACGGGACGACCCCGCAGGTTTGGGAGCCCGTCGGACTGGGCGCCTTTGTCGCGGAAAAGGAGCTGACGAAATGAAAAGCGTTTGGAAATGGATTATCTTCGGGCTGGCGGTTTTCGTACTGGCCTTCTGCATCGGACTGCCGCTGTTCAGCCGAGGTTTTCTGCTGCCCGGAAGGATGATGGTTAATCGGGGAATGATGCCCTTCGGGATGATGGGCGTGGGCGCATTTGGATGGCTGGGAATTCTTGCGCGCCTGTTAATTCCCATTCTCTTTGTCGTTCTGGTGGTGGCGCTGGTGGTGATGCTGGTTCGGAAACCCTCCCCACCCTCCACGCCCCCCGCGCCGCCGGCGCAGGCGACCACGCCCTGCCCAAAGTGCGGGATGCCGATCCAACCGGGTTGGGTGGCTTGCCCGTATTGCGGGAAGAAGCTGTAACAGCCGCCGATTGTTCCTTGGGATATCCCGCCCCTGCCGTTTCGCATCGGGGCGGGATATTTCCTCTTTATCAAAGGCGCAAAGTGCCGGGCAAAGCGAAACTGACATTGGATCGCCTGATCCTCGGTGTGGGAATTGTCTTTCTCGCGCTGCAAATTCCGGAAGAGGGGTTGTTTAATTTTTCCGGCTGGGTCGAGCGGCGCGGAATAATCCCGAACTTCACCGTGACCGCCTGGCTGTTGCAACAACCGTATTTCATCCTGGCGCTCTCGCTGGCCTATTTCATATACCGGATCGAACCGGGAAAATTCCTCCCCATCGGGTTGGGCGTTTTGGTTTGGGGATTGCTGGATTTTGCGGGGTTTGCCGGCCTGTCGTTGATCTCACGCGGATATGTTCCCGGATTGATCAGCAGCGTGATCTACCTGCCCCTGCTGCTGCTGGGTATAGGGATCCTTCGCCGCGGGGGCAAAGCCACGCCGCGATTGGCAGTCCTTTCATCGCTGAGCGGCTTGCTCATCATGGCGCTTCCGATTGCGGCGTTCTTCGGAGTGTATTGGATACTGGCGACATGATCCGTTCCGACCCCTCCTTGCCGATCCCCCGTCCGGCCGCCGCGCGTCTGCCGGCGCATTCCAATATAATGAGGGTTATGGAAGCGCATATCCTGATCGTAGACGACGAGCGGCAACTGGTCCGCGTGCTGGCCTCGTATCTCGAGCAATCCGGATTCCGGGTGCTGACCGCCTATCGCGGTGACGAAGCCCTGCTGATATTCCACGCCCAGCATCCCGATTTGGTCGTGCTCGACCTCAACCTGCCCGGCATGGACGGGTTGGATGTGGCCCGGGAAATCCGGCGCCAGGGGCAGACCCCGATCCTGATGCTCACCGCGCGCGTGGAGGAAAGTGACCGCCTGGTGGGGCTCGAACTCGGGGCGGATGATTACGTGACCAAACCGTTTTCCCCGCGCGAAGTGGTGGCGCGCGTGCGGGCGATCCTGCGCCGGGCGCAAACCGCTTCGGCCCCGCGCGAGGTGATCCGCGCCGCGGATCTGGAAATCGACCTGGTCCGCCATACCGTAATCCAAAACGGCACCTCGCTTGATCTCACCCCGACCGAATTCAACCTGCTCTCGGCGCTGGCATCCCAGCCGGGACGGGCTTTCACACGCATGCAACTGCTCGAGGCCGCGCAGGGAAGTTCGTTCGAGGGATACGAACGCACCATTGATGCGCACATTAAAAATCTGCGCGCCAAAATTGAACCGGATCCGAAGAATCCCTCCCACATCATCACCGTGTTCGGAATCGGATACCGCTTCGAGGAAAAATAACCGTGCGTCTGTCCATGAAAGTTCTGCTCGCCTTTGGCGTGCTGCTGCTCACGACCCTCGCGGCGGTGGTGTTTTTCACCGGCCGCACGGCGGGGCGTGAAATGCGCGGCACCCTCTCGCAGATCGGGATGATGCCCAACGCGTTGCTGGCCCGGGAGCTGGGCGCGTACTACAACGGCCATCATTCCTGGGAAGGCGTGGAAAGCGTGCTCTCCTCCCCCGGACCGATGGCGGCTATGCACAACACCCATTGGTTGCTGGTGGATGAAAAAAGCATTGTCGTCGCCGACACCGGTGGAGCCATGGTCGGACGGAAATTTGCACCCTCTTCCGGAGACGTCGCCATCCCCATCCGGGAAGGGAACCAGACGGTCGGACAGCTGGTGACCCAGGAAGCGCCGCCTCCCGGGCCGGAAGAACTCTTACTGGTGGCGGTGAACCGGGCGATGCTGCTGGCGGCGATTACAGCCGGGGCGGTCGGGCTGGCGATTGCGCTTCTGCTAAGCCAAAACCTTACTTCCCCGTTGCGCCAATTGACCGGCGCGATGCAGCGCTTTGCCCGCGGCGAACGCAATCTGCAGCTGCCTTCCCCCTCGGGCGATGAAGTCGGGGACCTGACCCGTTCCTTCCGCGGGATGATGACGGAAATCGAACGGCAGGAGCAACTGCGCAAAGAAATGACGGCCGATATCGCCCACGAACTGCGCAATCCGCTTTCGGTTGTGCAGGCCAACCTCGACGCATTGGCCGACGGAGTATATCCGCTCACGCGGGAAAATCTCGCGCCGATCCGCGAGAGCGCCGAACTCTTGGACCGGCTGGTGGAGGATCTGCGCACGCTGGAACTCGCGGACGCCGGCCAATTGGCGCTAGAGAAATCCGAGGTCGATCTATCCAAGCTTTTGCACAGCGTGGCAGCCCGGTTTACGCCGCGCGCCGAATCTCAGTCGCAGCGGATCGAGCTTGCGCCGGAGCCGGCTTTGCCCTCAATCCAGGCTGATCCACAGCGGCTCGAACAGATTCTCGGCAACTTGCTGGACAACGCGTTGCGACATACTCCCAGCGGCGGAACAATCCGGCTCGGGTTGACATCCGATGCCCAAAGCATTCTCCTGACGGTGGAAGACTCCGGGCCGGGAATCCCCGAAGATCAATTGGATCTTATCTTCGAACGTTTCCACCGGGTGGATACCGCACGGTCACGCTCCGATGGCGGAACCGGATTGGGTCTGGCGATCGCGCGCAAGCTGGCCGAAGCGCACGGCGGAAGCCTGCGCGCAGAAAACCGCCCCGAAGGCGGAGCGCGATTCATCCTCAGGCTGCCCCTGATCAATTCCTAAAGTATGGAAATCCCTCAACAGAGGGATTTCGTTTTACCGAAAGCTCCGTTCCATTTCCCCGCTTGCCCCGGCGGCTTCGAGCCCGGCGTCAATCCACTTCTGAAATCTTTTTTCCAATCCCCTGCCCGCGGAAAAAACTACGGCAATTATGGAAAAAAGAAAACCGGCTCAACGTTGGATTCGGCTCGGCACGGCCTGAGGTTTTTGACCTCCCCCGTCCCGGCAGGATATACTGTGGACCATGCAGAGAAGGGCGAAACCATGAACCCCGCGTCCGTTTTTAAAAACTTGCCGGATGTCCTAACGGAAAAACAAAAAAGCGGATACAGCGTCCTGGCGGCTTACTTTTTAAACGACCGGAACGCGAGGAAAGCACTTTGGGAGTTGGAGAAGAAAGGTCTTTCGCGCACGGCGGTGTTACATCGCGTCTCCGATGGCACCGTACGGGTGAGGGACACGTTTGTCCAATTGCGTATCCTCCTGATCTGCGTGTTTGCCGTTCTCTTCGCTGCATTGGCCGGGTTGCTTTCTTCGCTCCTTTCCCGGTCGGCGGTTAATCCGGGTTTTGGCTACCCGGCATGGATTCCGCTTCTGGCGGGCGGATTATTGGGGGCGGCTTTCGGATTGGCCGCCTTCCGGCGATCCCGGTACGGAATTGACCGCCAGGTGCTGGCCGGCCACGCGCAGTGGCTACTGACCGAAGAGAGCGTTCTGCTGCTCCAGGCACCGTTGCCTTCCTTCCGCAACCCCCAGATCATCATCCGGGAAAGCGGGGAGACCCAGCCCACGATCTTCCTTCTGTTTCCCCTCCGGAAGGACAAGCCCGCCGGCGATCTGGGAGGGACCGTGTTGCTCCCGCAAGCTCAGCTTCAGCAGTATGCCCGCAAGCTCGCGCAGGATCACCGGCTGCTGGCCAAACCCGTTCGCAATGAGCAGCTTCTGCACCGGGTGGGGAAGGCGGTGAACTCCCTCCATCAGATTTGCCTGGATCTTTCGGACGCAAACCGCCTGGAACAACCGACCACCACTTCGGCGGAATGGATTCTCGACAACGAATATATCATCGAAAGCAACGCCCGGGATATCCGGACCAATCTTCCCCGCCGGTATTTCCGCCAGCTCCCGTTTCTGGACCGTGAGCCTTTCCTCAACCTGCCGCGTATCTACGCGCTGGCCCGCGAGCTCGTGTCACACGTCGATTTGCGTCTGGACCGGGACAATATCCAAACCTTCCTCGAAGCATATCAATCCCTCCAACCGCTCACCATCGGCGAACTCTGGGCACTCCCTCAAATGCTTCGCATCGCCCTGATAGAAAATATCCAATTCCTGGCGGAAAGAACGCTGACCGAATTGCGGGAACGGGAGACGGCGGGTTTTTGGGCCAACCGGCTGATCTCGGCCAACCGGCGGGATCCCGGCCAGCTTTTTTCGGTCCTGGCGAAACTGACCGAGAACCTTCCCGCCCCCAGCGAGTATTTCTGTTCCCAACTCATCAGCTACCTCTACGACGAGGCGAACGCGCTGGTGCTGGTGCAGAATTGGCTCGAGCGCGTCCTGGTCCAACCGCTGAGCGAACTGACTCTCCGCGAACAAAACCGGCAAACCCAAGACCAGATATCCATCGGAAACGTGTTTTCCAGCCTGCGGCAGCTCGCGTTGATGGATTGGAGAAAAATCTTCGAGGAGGCCAGCCGAGTCGACCACTTGTTGCAAAAGGATCCGGCCGGCATCTACGCGCAAATGGATTTCGAAACCCGCAACAAATACCGCCAGGCCGTCGAAGAGGCGGCGCGGGAATCTCATTTCTCGGAACAGACCGTCGCGGAACGGGTGCTCGAACTTTCCGCCTCCGCCGCAGAGAACGGTGCGCCCGAGGATGACCGGCTTGACCATGTCGGATATTATCTGATCGGCGACGGCCGGCGCAAACTAACTCGGCTTCTGGGATGCCACCGCAAGATCCGTTGCTTCATCCGTCAATGGGTGTCTTCGCGCCATTCCACTATCTTCTTCGCGGGCTATTCCCTGGTATTTGCTCTGCTCTATGCACCGATCTTGCTCCTGTGCCTGAACGAGCAATTTCCGGCGCAGCGGGCGATCCTCTCGCTCTTGTTCATTCTGCCCGTCAGCCAGATCGCAGTGCAGGTCCTGAATTACTTGTTCACCCGTGTGCTTCCCCCCCGAACGCTCCCGAAAATGGATTTTGAAGGCCCGGGCGTTCCCGTCGCATTCCGAACGCTGGTGGTAGTCCCGATATTGCTGACGGACGCCCGGACGATCCGGGCCGAAGCGGAAAAACTGGAAATCCGCTATCTGGGAAACAAAGATCCCAACATCTACTTCGCCCTGTTTTCAGATTTCGAGGATTCGGATTCGCTTCGCCGGGATGAGGATGCGAACCTCCTGCAGCAGGCCGTCGATGGAATGCAGGCCTTGAACATCCGCTACGACGATGAGCGCTTTTTCCTCTTCCATCGTGAGCGGCAATGGAGCCCGTCCGAGCGTTGCTACATCGGCCGGGAGCGCAAACGCGGAAAACTCGAGGAGCTGCATCAGTTTCTGGAAAATACCCGGCCGGAGGGGGCACCACAGCTGCTCCAGGTGGGAAATCCTGACCGGTTGACTGGCATCCGGTTCATCATCACGCTGGATAGCGACACCCAGTTGCCGCCGGGAACCGCGCGCCGCATGATCGAGGCGCTTGCGCATCCGCTCAACCGGCCCCGATTTGATGCGCAGGGCAGAATCCTGGCCGGCTCGTATACCATCCTCCAACCGCGCGTCAGTCCATCCCTGCCCAGCACGCTGGCTTCGCCGTTCAGCCGGTTGTTTTCCGACCCGATCGGGATCGATCCTTACACCAAAGCGGTCTCCGACGTATACCAGGATCTCACCGGGGAAGGCTCTTATAACGGCAAAGGGATCTACGACCTGCGCGCTTTCAGCCGGATTCTGACCGGCCGTTTTCCGGAAGAACGGCTGCTCAGCCACGACCTGATCGAAGGGGAATACGCTCGGACCGGATTGGCAAGCGACATCGAGTTGTTCGACGAATTTCCCCGGACCTACTTCGACTATAGCCGGCGGCAGCACCGTTGGATTCGCGGCGACTGGCAAATCATCGACTGGCTCTTCCCCATCGTACCCCTGGCGGGCGGGCGACGGGGTCCGAACAACCTCTCGGCCATCAACCGCTGGAAGATTTTCGATAATTTGCGCCGGAGCCTGATACCGATCGCCGGTGTGGTGTTGCTGGCCGTTGCCTGGGCTGCTTCTCCGGCGATGGGCTGGTCGGCGGCGTTGGTCATCGGCCTGTCGATATTCTTCCAGCCGCTGAGCCAGATCCTCTCCGCGATAACCAGCCAGCAGGATATGCAGAAACTCTCGCCCTCTAAGCTGGCTCACGATATCCTCCGCGGGATTGTTGAAGCGGCACTGCTCCCCCACCAGGCCTGGCTGGCATTCGACGCCATTTTCAAAGTCTGGTACCGTCGGTACATTTCTCACCACGGAATGCTCCGTTGGACTTCCGCCCAGGCCATCCGCAGCCGGGCTCTGGGCCAGACGGGTGCACTCATCCTCTCACTTACCCCATACTCCGCATTGAGCGCGGTCGGCTTCTGGGCTCTCCTTCGGTGGAGGATTTTTGGAGCGGCGCCCGCCGCTCCCTGGCTCCTTTTATGGTTCGTTTCCCCGTTGATCGCCTGGGTGTTGAACATCCGTTATCGTCCCAAATCGAGACGCCTCTCCCTCTCCGTTGCGGACCGCGGATTTCTACGCATCGTAGCCCGCCGGACCTGGCGCTTCTTTTCGGAATGCGTGGGCGAGCCGACCTCCTGGCTGCCGCCGGACAACTATCAAATTTCCTACCAGAACCAAATGGCCATGCGCACCAGCCCGACGAACATCGGCCTGGGATTAATCAGCACGGTCGCCGCCCGGGGTTTCGGATATTCCACTATCGATCAGGTCATCCAGACGCTTGCGCGCTCGATGCAGACCGTTCACAATCTGGAACGATATAACGGCCACCTGCTCAATTGGTACGATCTCCATACCATGCATCCCCTCGAACCACGATATGTATCAACCGTCGACAGCGGAAACCTGCTTGCCTCGCTGTATTCCGTGGAGACGGGCGTATCCGAATTGCTGCAAAAACCGATCCTGGACGGAAGCGTCTTTGACGGTTTAGCGGACACCGTTGCGATCGTCAGACAAACCTACGCGGAGGAAATTCGCTCCGGGAAACGAGCCCGCGCCCTCCGCCGGCTCGCGCAAGTGCTGAATAAACCGCCGGAGCGGGCGATCGACGCGCTGAGACTGCTCCGCAAAATCCGGAATGATATGGAATCTCTGGCTGACGGGTTGCTCCGGGAATCCGCTGCAAACTCGGAGACGGCCGCCTGGGTGCATCAATTGGACGACCAGATTAAAGCCTGGATCAACATCGGTGACCGGTATCTGCAATGGATGGAAATCCTGGCCGATGGGATGGACTCGTCGAAAGCGGCAATCCCGCCGATCCTTCTACAAACCCTGCGTCAGACGCCCACCCTGACCGATCTGGCCGAGGGCAACGTTCCGTGTATTCAGACGCTTGCATCCATTCGGGATGGATCTCCCGGCCCGGAGCCATCCGTGCGCGAATGGATCGATCGAGTGATCCAGGCCTACTCTACATCGAAATGGCTCGCCGGAGAGATGCTGGGGCTGGGCAAACAACTTGGGCAGGACGTGCGTGCAACCTACGAAGCGGTCGACATGCGCTTCCTCTATGATCGCGATCGAAGATTGTTTTCCATCGGGTATAACGTCACCGAAGGGCGGCTCGACACATCCTATTACGACCTCCTGGCAAGCGAATCCAGGCTGGGGAGCTACATTGCCATCGCCCGCGGCGAAGTTCCCGTGGAACATTGGTTTTCCCTGGGGCGCCTTTTCCGGACCGTCGGCCGGCGGCGGGTACTTGTCAGCTGGACCGGGACCATGTTCGAATATTTGATGCCGCTTCTCTTCCAAAGGTCGTTCGAAAACACCTTGCTCGGTCGGGCGGTCCAGGACGCGGTCGCGATCCAAATCGCTTACGGACGCAGCCAGGGGATTCCCTGGGGAGTGTCGGAATCCGCATTCGGAGACCTGGATATCAACCGGACTTATCAATACAAGGCTTTCGGCGTGCCGGCGCTCGCATTGAAACGCCAGGAGGATTTGGAAAGCGTGGTGGCGCCGTACGCATCCCTGCTGGCAGTGAACATCGCCCCGTATGAGTCGGTCCGGAATCTCCGCCGCCTGGCCAAATCGGGATTGCTCGGCGGGTTGGGATTCTTCGACGCAATCGATTACAGCCGGCGGCCGAACCGCAAGGGGCAAAAAGGGATCGATATCCACACTTATATGGCGCACCACCAGAGCATGGGTTTCCTCTCCCTGGCCAATTTCCTGTTGGGGAACCCGATCCAGCGGTATTTCCATTCCACCCCGCTCCTGCAAGCATCGGAGCTGCTCCTGCATGAAAGGATCCCCATTCAGCCGCCGGCGTATATCGTCCCCTCCCGGGATCACGCGGCCGTCCCGCCCCCCGTCGCGGAAGCCGCCGTCTCCGAAAGCCGATTCGATACCCCGCACACGCTCCGGCCCCGAACCCTGCTCCTGGGGCACGAAGGATACAGCGTGATGATCACGAACGCCGGAGGAGGTTACAGCCGCTGGGGACAGACCGACATCACCCGCTGGCGGTCGGATCGCACGCGGGATTGCTGGGGAACTTTCTGTTATCTGCACGACACGGCTACGGAGAAGTTCTGGTCGAGCACGTATCAACCCATCGGCGGAGAGGTACCGGAGGACTATTCGGTCCTATTTGCCCTGGACCGCGCCGTCTTCCGGCGGAAAGACAACGGCATCGACACCGCCACCGAGATTTTCGTCTCGGCGGAAGACGACGTGGAGATCCG
>JBEKLP010000060.1:0-18134 GCA_050010135.1 Anaerolineales bacterium | reverse complement strand
TAGCGGCTGTACATGCGGAAGAGGTCGGCGGCGAACAGGCCGGCCTCGTCGCCGCCCGTTCCGGCGCGGATTTCGACGATCACGTTGCGCTGGTCGCGCGAATCCCTGGGAAGGAGCAGAGATTTCAATTCCTTTTCCAGCGCTTCGAGGTGCGGAGAAAGTGCGGCCGCCTCGTTCTCGGCGAGGGCTTTGATTTCCGGATCGGAATCCGACAGCATCGCCTTTGCCTGATCGAGAGCGGATTGCGCTTTTTTATACTCGCGGTATTTGAGCACGACCGGCTCGAGCTCGGAACGCTCGCGCGCCAATTCGCCCACGCGCGCATAGTCCCCGGCGTGCTGGACCATCAGGTTATGCAATTCTTCGTAGCGGGCTTCGAGGCCCGCCAGTTTATCAAACATTTATCCTCGTTCCGCGGCGAAAAAATCCCGTTGCCTGAACCGGGTGAAGCAGAATTATATCCTTAACTTTTCCCCCGGGGATTTTCCCGCCTGCGGGCGGTGAAGCATGCGAAGGTTGGAGGGTATAATTTTGATCCTGTCGCGCGGAGCAGAGTTTGGCCCCGGATATTTCGGAAGCGGCGATCATTCCGCCCGCCGACCGGATCCGGAGTTTGCGCCGGCCGAACCGTTGGCTTGTTCACCTGGACGCGCGAACGCCGGGCAGCGGACCGAGCCGGTGGAAGGATTGATCGTTCGAAAAGAATCCTGAACAAAAAAGGAACCAACGATGTCGGTCATTTCCCCGCCCAAAAATCCCATGGCACGCGTACTCTCCCTCCGGGATTTCCGGTTGTTGTTCGGCGGAGCCTCCACTTCCATGCTGGGCGATCAATTCGCCATCATCGCCACTCCCTGGCTCGTGCTGCAACTGACGCATGATCCCCTGGTATTGGGATTCGTGCTGGCGCTGGGAGGCATTCCGCGCGCGGTGTTCATGCTCCTGGGCGGAGCCGTCACCGACCGGTTCTCGCCGCGCCGGATCATGATCGGCTCCGACGTCCTTCGCCTGGGATTTACCGCGCTTATTGCGTTGGCGGTGCTGAGCGGAAATGTCCATCTGTGGATGCTGTTCGTTTTCAGCCTGGGTTTCGGGCTGGTGGCGGGGTTTGCCATTCCGGCCACCAACAGCATTGTGCCGATGCTGGTAACGGACCGGGATCTTCAGGCGGGCAATTCGATCATCCTGGGGAGCAATCAACTGGTGGGGTTCATCGGACCGACCGTGGCCGGGCTCCTGATCGCCGGTTTCTCCAAATCGCTTTTGGGAGTCGGCCTGGCCTACGCCATCGACGCGCTGAGCTTCGCCGTATCGGCCGGCGCCTTGCTCCTGATGCGCGGCGGCGGCGGTTTGCCGGCCGCCTCCGGCGTTCCGCACGCCAAAGAAAGCATCTGGGCTTCCATCCTGGTCGGGATGAAGTATTTGTGGGATGACAAGGCGCTGCGGCTCATGTTTCTGGTCGTCACGCTGGTGAACTTTCTCTTCATCGGGCCGGTTCTGGTGGGGATCCCGGTGCTGGCCAATCGGTATCTGCCGGGCGGGGCGGTGGCCTTCGGGCTGTTGGTCTCCGCTTTGGCGGGAGGCAACCTGGCGGGCTACCTGCTGGCCGGGCAGTTGCCGCGCCCGAGCGGAAAGGCCATGAAATATTTCCTGCTCGGTGCGCTGGCCGCGTTCGGTTTGGCCATCGGATCGCTGGGATTCATCCGCTCAACCGAGGTGGATTTCGTCCTCATGATTCTGCTCGGATTGGGGAACGGTTACCTCATCATCATCGTGCTCACTTGGATTCAATCGCGCACTCCCAAAGAGATCCTCGGCCGGACGATGAGCATGCTGTTGCTCAGCACGACCGGATTGAGTCCGATTTCCCAGGCCGTCTCGGGAGCCGCGATCAAGGGGAACATTGTCGTGCTGTTTGCCGCCGCGGGAGCGCTGATCTTTCTGATGCCACTTGGGGTGGCCACTCGCCCGGAGCTGGAGGATTTCAGCGAGAGCCTGGCGGTTTCAAAGCCTGCGGCGGGCAATAAGCCCTGAAGGGGCTTCGTATTCTGACGCGGGGATGAATCCCCGCGTCAAAGTATGCCCTAGAATAAATGACGAAGCTAATCCTATTCTTTGCTATCCACTCTTCTTAAATTGAGAATCCCAACGACGACAAAATAAATCGCAGCAAAGAAGACCGAGAAGGTGATGGCGAAGATAAACGCGTCCGAATTGGATTTGGGGTGGCGCACCCAGCTGAGGAGTTCCTTGATCAGCGGCTTCGGGTTAACGAGCAGATCCCAGCTGTTGAAGCGCAGGAACCGGCCGATATAGATTCCGAATCCGCCCAGCACCAGCGCGCCGAGCGCAAAGACCCAGCTGACGATCCATCCCAGCGACCGGCGCACGAGCGCCTGCATCAGGATGAGCGAAACCATTCCCAGGTAACAGCCGGTGAAGGCAAAGGCCATGTAGAGAATCTGGTCGAACCAATACGCCATTTCCGGGCGCTCGCGCAGGTGGACGACATCGGTGATCAGATAAGGCGCGTTGGGGAAAAACAGCAGCCAGACGGCGGCGCACCCCACCGCGATCGCGGCTCCCCAGCAGGAACCTTTGCGGTAGATGTTGTAGGCGATCCAGGCGAACACCGCCGGAATCCAGGCGAGGATCAGGTTGATATTGAGCGTGTAATAGGTGGTCTGGCCGGTCTTGACTAAGCGAATCCCGAACAGGAAGACGCACATCGCGCTGCTCAGGATCATGGTGGCCAGAAGGAGCGCCTGATGGCGGAGGGCGAATCGGACGCTGGGGTGTTGAGGGGCGGGTTGAAGATTTTCCGTTTGCATTAACTATTTCCTGCGTTTCAAAACCGCGTCGGTTCGACCGCGCGCTTCCGGCGGCGATTATGCAAGGCCGCGGGCTAGGTGCGGATGAGGTAATCCCCCTGGCCGACCCATTTGTAGGTGGTGAGTTCGCGCAGCCCCATCGGACCGCGGGCGTGCAAACGCTGGGTGGAGATGGCTACTTCCGCGCCGAGGCCGAACTGCGCGCCGTCGGTGAAATGCGTGCTGGCGTTGACGTACACGGCGGCGGAATCCACATCGGCGATGAAACGCGCCGCAAGCTCCGGATTTCCGGTGAGGATTCCGTCGGAGTGATTCTGCGAGTGCGCGGCGATGTGCTCGACCGCCTCTTGGAGCGAATCAACAACCTTGACTCCCAAGATCAACGCCATCCATTCCGTGTCGAAATCTTCCGGACTGGCCTCGTGCACCGAGGCGGGCAGGGGGCTTCCGAGGAAGGGGATCGCGCTCGCATGCGCGCGGAAGGTGACGCCTTCGCCTTCGAGACGGTTCAAGAGCATCGGCAGGAATTTGGCCGCTACGGGACGGTGTACCAGGACGGTATCCAGCGCGTTGCACACCGACGGCCGTTTGGTCTTGGCGTTGTGGATCACCTCGAGCGACTTCGCCAGGTCGGCGCTTTCTTCGACGAAGAGATGGCAGATGCCCACCCCGCCGGTGATCACCGGGATGCGGCTGTGTTCGCGGCAGAAGCGGTGCAGGCCGGCCCCGCCGCGGGGGATGATCATATCCACGTACTCGTCCAGCGCCAGGAGTTCGGTCACGCGCGCGCGGTCCGCATCGTCGACGAAAAGCACCGCGTCCTCCGGAAGACCGTTGGCTTTCAGCGCGCCATGCACAACTTCCACCAACGCCCGATTGGAATTAATCGTCTCACTCCCGCCACGAAGAATCACGGCGTTCCCGGTTTTCACCGCCAACCCGGACACATCGACCGTGACGTTGGGGCGCGATTCGTAGATCACGCCCAGCACGCCGATCGGGACGCGCTGTTTCCATAACTTCAGTCCGCTGGGGCGCACCGATTCGTCGAACCGCTCGCCCACCGGGTCCGGCAATTCGGCCACCTTGCGAAGGTCGGCGCCGATCGCGCCAAGGCGCGCCGGATCGAGTTGCATGCGGTCGATCAGCGCGTCGGTGAGGCCGGCCGTGCGCGCCGCGGCGACGTCTTTGCCGTTGGCGGAAAGGATCGCGTCCTTATCCTGCGCGAGCAGATCCGCCATTCCAAGCAGCACCTTGTTTTTTTGTGCGGTCGTCGCGCGGGCCAAGGTTTTCGCGGCGGCGCGCGCGCGCTTTCCGAGATCGGTCATGGATACGGTCATGATAAACTCCAGCTGTTAAGATAAATTCTAACATTATTACCGATTTCATTAAATTCAATAATTTTCCATTAATTATTATTGGGTTTCTTCCGTGTTTTCCGGTTTGTTCCGTGAATTCCGTGTACTGATTTGAAATGAAACAGCCAAAAGATTGTATATTTTGAAATCGCGGATAAAGGAATTCAATAATACTTTTCTATCCCCCCGAACCCGAACTGCTTGTTCTTCGCCGTCATGTGCAGGAAGTACCGCAGGCGCTTTTGGAATTCCGCGGGCCGGTTGCGGGCTCCGTCGATGAAGGCGATTCGAATCCGTTTGTAGGATGGCGAAAACTTCCGAAAATTATTCCACGCCGCGGGGTCGGCTTTTATCGCTTCGAGGATATCGGGCGGGACGCGAAACCGCTTCGGCGCCGGCTTTCCGAGGGTTGCCAGCACCTCCCTGGCCACCTTGCCTTTCGCCATCAGCGCCGCCAGCCGTTCCTTATTCGCCTGCGAGTAAGGCGTCCCGGGTTTTCGGGGCGAGAACCGCTGGGCGTAGCGGTCCTCGTCGACGCGCCGGACGGTGTTGTCGATCCATCCGAAGCACAAGGCTTCCTCGACCGCTTCATTATAAGTAACGCGCGCTTTGCCGGTGTGCTGTTTGTAATAGACGAGCCAGACTTCCCTCCCGGTCCGGTAGTTGCTCTTCAGCCAGGCGCGCCACGCCTTGCGATTGTCCGCGTAAAGCAATTTGTTCTCGTCCAAAATGATCTTGGCCATGTGCCCAGGTCACCCTGCCGGAATGGACGGGAAGGGCATCGAGATCCCGCGTCCCGCGGTCCGCCGGCGGAGACCGCCGGCCGTTTAGAACGAATTATTCTTCAGGAAAGAAAAGACGATAACACTTCCTCGAACTTGACCGGCTCCTCCAGGAAGGGCCAATGTCCGCTATGTTCGAAACCGGCGAGCGTGCAGTCCGGAAGCAAATCGCAAATGGCGGACGCGTTGGCTTTGCCCGTGGCAGCGCCGTCCGCCGCGCCGTACGCGACGAGAGTTTTCACCGGCAGCTTGCGGAGAGCGCCGCTGTAGTCCGGCCCTTCCAGCGAGCGGGAAACTTCGCGCCAGGTCGCGAAGGAAATGTACCCCGAGTCCTCGATGAGGCTCCGGTTCGCCGGATCGGCCAATCGCGGAAGCGAGGTCAATAAATTCAATTTCGAAAACCACGCGTCGGCCTGTCCGGGATCGGCCGGCGGGAAGCCGGGCCCCACGGCATACAACACCGGGCTGAACGCATCCCACAGCAGCGGTAGGCCGACCCCGTTGTTGATCCGGATCGACGAAATCAATACCATCAGCTGGACGTGTTCGGGGTAAGCCAGGGCATAGCGTTGCGCCAGCGCGCCGCCGGCGGAATGGCCGATCACAATAATCTTATCCGCGTGGAGCACATCCCGCCGGATGGATTCCAGTTCCTGCACGAGCAGGTCGATCGTGTAGAGCGACGGGTCGGGTTTGATCTGCGAGTTTCCGGAACCGCGCTGATCGTAATAAATCACGCGGTGATCCCGCGCCAGGAAATCGAATCCCTGTTTGAAGCTCAGGCTGGAATGCCCCGGGCCGCCGTGCAGCAGCACGACCGGAACCGGATCGGAAGCCGGCCCCGTTTCCCGGTAGTAGAGATCGAATCCCCCGACGGAAATTGCCTTCGCGTCCCCGGAACAGTTGCGGCAGGGCAGGTCGGCAGGCAAAACCGAATAGTAGGCGAAGTTCGCGAAGCCGATAAAAGCAATCGCGATGATCAACAGGGCGAGAAAAGCGCCGACGATGATTCGTTTTCTGGATATTCTGGGCTTTCGATGTTGTTCCATAATCCACCTGGTAGGCTGGGGACTGGAAAGCAGTGTCGAATGATTATTTTAAAAATCGGATGATGGAACCCAGGCCGGTCCACCCCCGGGCTTGGAAGACCCTTAAAGTTCAGCGTTATTCCGCTCTCGCGGAATTCCCAAACGGTTTATTGATGATCAGAGGATGACCAGATCGTTGCGGTGGATGACTTCGTCGCCGAAATTGAATCCGAGGATCTCCTCGATCTCGTCGGATTTCCTGCCGATGATGCGGACAAGCTCGCTTGAGCCGTAATTGGAAATTCCGCGAGCGATCTCGCGCCCGCCGGATTCCAGCACGCGGATCGAATCCCCGCGCTCAAAGGCACCCTCCACCGACTTGACCCCCACCGGCAGGAGCGAGCTCCCGCGCGCAAGTGCCTGCGCCGCGCCGGGATCAACCCGCACCGCGTCGGAGGCGCGCCCGCCGGCGAGGATGTAGCGCTTGCGGCTCTCCACCGAGCTCGCCACCGGGAGGAAGCGCGTGCCGACGGACTCGCCGGCCGACGCGCGCAGCAGCACGTCGGGCATGTCCCCCGCAGCGATGACCACCATCGTGCCGGAGCGCCGCGCCAGGTCCGCCGCCTGAAGTTTGGTCAGCATCCCGCCGGTCCCCAGCTCGCTCTCGGTCCCCTTGGCCGCTTCCCACAGCGATTTGGGAATCTCGGGCTCCCCCACCTCGTTGACGAGGATCGCGTCCGGATCGGAACGCGGGTCGGCGGTGTATAGCCCCACCTGGTCGGTGAGCAGCAGCAGCAGGTCGGCGTCGATGAGGTTGGCCACCAGCGCCGAGAGGTTATCGTTGTCGCCCACGCGGATCTCTTCGGTGGCGACGGTGTCGTTTTCGTTGATGATCGGGATCGCGCCCTGATCGAGCAGCGCGGTGAGCGTGTTGCGCGAATTCAGGTAGCGCCGGCGGTCGGCCAGGTCCGCGCGGGTAAGCAGCACCTGGGCGATGGTCAGGGAATATATGCCGAAGACCTGCTCGTAGAGCGCCATCAGCCGCGGCTGACCGATCGCGGCCAGCATCTGTTTGGCGGGCAGCCCCTTGGGCAGCTGGGGGAAGCCGAGCCGCTCGCGGCCGGCCGCCATCGCGCCGGACGTGACGAGCAGCACCTCGCTGCCGCGTTCGCGCAGCGCCGCCGTCTGGCGCGCGATCTCCACCAGGTGTGGCATGGAGAGGTGCGGGGTGCCGGCGGTGAGCGTGGAGGTGCCGAGCTTGATGACGATGCGGTGAAAAGACATCCCTTCTCCGTCCTAGGGGGAAATTTCCTTTCGAATTGGTTATACCACAGAAAAATATTGAAAACGCCGGAATGGTTCAGCGCGGCATGCTACGGTCAGGCGGAAGCATCCATAGGAGACAAGTCGAGGGCGAAAAAGGTGTCTCCTCCGCGCAGGTGCGTAAATCGAAAGCCGTGCTTCTGATAGAAAGCGATCGCTTCATCCCAGGTGGCAGTGGTCTCGAGGATGATCTTTTGATAGCCCGCGGCTTTGGCATCCTCCAGGAGCCGGCGGAGGACGGCGCTTCCGATCCCCCGGCGGCGCTCGGCGCGCGCAACCGACATCCTCACGATCTCCGCCACCCCGGCGGCGCGCGGGATGAGTGCTCCGGTTGCGACGATTCGGTCGCCCAAAGCGGCGACCAGGAAGAATCCTCGGGTGTAGGAGGCAGCGATGTCGTCGAGATCCGGATTCCGCTGCGTGTCGATCGACCCCCAGTGCTCTTTCAATCCTTCCAGGATTAGATCCTCGGCTTGGGTTTGATCCTCCGGGCGGAAGGGGCGGAGGGAGAGGCCGGGCCTTTGCGGTTTTTCCATTCCAGTATTATCACCGATCTCGATTCTAAAGACCATTGACGATGGACCATGGACCGCAGACCATGGACGATGGACCATCGTTGAATCAGTACTACGGTTGAATTAGCCGATAGTACGCGTTCGATAATTCATAACGTCAGTCGGTTCGGTGAACCGATCCCGACTGTTTACTGGACGGGCCGTATATTAAATATTGACCTACTTGCAGTGCAGAATCGGCCATGGTCTATGGTCAAAAGTCCATAGTCCATTCTACAGGCGCCGGACGGCCGGCAAGCGAAAATGTGCCAATCGGTGTATCGTTGCACCGGAGAAACCGACCCGTGGATAGAAAACTCATCGCGCGCTACATCCTGGACGCAGTCCTGAGCCTCGTCGGCGGAGGCGTGATCTTATTCTGGTCCGCCGGGAAAATCGACTGGTGGCCGGCCTGGGGGATGCTCGCGGTGAACGCGGCCATGATGGCATCGATGGGTTTCATCATGTTCCGCCGTTATCCGGACCTTGCGGCGGAACGCCTCGCTCCCCCCAAGGGAGCTAAGCTTTGGGATACCGCGATCATGAGCACGGTCCGCCTTTTACAAGCGGCGCGTTATATCGTCGCCGGGCTGGATCAGCGCTACGGCTGGACGGGAGGGTTTCCCGCCGGGGTTCAAATTGCGGCTCTGATCGTAAGTTTCCTGGGATACGCCATTATCCCATGGGCGGTAGCCAACAATAAATTCTACTCACAGATCGTGCGGATCCAGTCCGACCGCGGCCACGCGGTCGCCGCGGGAGGGCCGTACCGGTTTGCGCGCCATCCCAGCTACCTGGGAATGATCGCGTTTGAACTGGCCATCCCGGTCATGCTTGCATCCTGGGGAGCGCTGATCATCAGCCTCGGGAACGTCTTCCTGCTCATTCTCCGCACCGCGCTCGAGGATCGCACGCTGCAAACGGAGCTGCCGGGTTATGCCGAATACGCTCGTCAGGTGCGGTACCGGCTGCTGCCGGGCGTCTGGTAAAAACGACCATCGACTATGGACCATTGACCATAGTCGATTCCGCGCTGCAAATGAATCGACCTTTGATATGCGGTCTGGCCCATAAGCAGCCTGGATCGGTTCACCGAACCGCCTGAAATCAAGAATAATCGAACGTGTATCATCGGCTAATTCAACCGAAGCCCTGATTCGGCGATGGTCTATTGTCCGTTGTCTATGGTCGATAATCAATCATCCGCGCCCACGCGGGGATAAATCCCCGCGCTTTTATACGATGCCCCTTTGAGGCATAGACTCCTATCTATGGTCCATCGTCCATGGTCTATCGTCGTTAACTTAATTTCCGGACACTGCCTTCCACCACGCTCCAAACTTCACTCGCCATCCTTTCTATAAAGTAACGATCGTGGACTACTACAAGCACCGTTCCCTCAAAAGCAGCCAGCGCCTGTTCGAAACGCGAGCGCGAGGGGATATCCAGGTGGTTGACCGGTTCGTCCAGCAGCAGAAAGTTACAGCCGCGGGCCACGAGCAGCGCGAGCAGCAGCCGCGCGCGTTCCCCGTAGGAGAGCGACCCGGCCGGGACGAAGACGTCGTCGCCGGAAAAGAGGAAGTAATGCAGAAAGCGGCGCGCTTCGGTTTCGTCCGAGGCGGCCTCGGAGCGCACGATGTCGAGCGCGCTGCGCGCCGGGTCGAGGGTTTCCTGTTCCTGCGCCATGAAGCCCACCCTAACGCCCGCGCCCAACCGCACCCGGCCCGCAAGCGGCGGGATCGTTCCGGCGACGGTGCGGAGCAGCGTGGTCTTGCCGCTTCCGTTTGCGCCGGTGAGCACGACGCGGGCTCCGCGCCGGATGCGGAGGTTCATGTTCGCGAGCAGAATATTCTCTCCGTACCCGACGGCCAGATCGTCGAGGGATAAGACGTCGTTCCCGCCGGTCTCGGCCGGATCGAATTCCAGTTTCATCTGCCAATCCTGGCGGGGTTTGTCGATCCGGTCTTCATTTAATATCATTTCGATGCGCCGCTCGATATTCTTGGCGCGCTGGAGAGTGCCCGCCCCGCGGCCGGCGAAGAACCCGCTGGCGAATCCGTCCTTGGTGTCCGCCTTGCCGCCCTTGTGGAACCGGGCGAGCCCGCGCAAGTGCCGGGCCGCGCTCTGAAGCTCTGCGATCTCCTGGCGCTGATCGGTGTATGACTGCCACTGCCGCTTGCGCTCGGCCATCTTTGCTTCCCAATAGGCGGAGTAGTTGCCGGCGTATTCGCGCATGGCGTGCGTATGCGGATCCAGCTCCAAGATCCGGTTTACCGTCCGGTCGAGAAACGCGCGGTCGTGCGAGACGATCAGCGCGCCCCCGCGGGAGGATGCGAGCCATTCTTCAAGCCATTCCAGCATGGGAAGGTCGAGATGGTTGGTGGGTTCGTCCAGGAGCAGGAGTTGCGGGCGGGAGAGCAGCACCCCGCCGAGCGCGAGCCGCGTTTTCTGGCCGCCGCTGAGGTTGGAAACGCTCGTATCCGCCGCGAACTGATCCAGGCCGAGGGCAGCGAGCGTGCCGGCGGTTATGCCAGGGCCTCCGTTTTGTGAGACGGCGGCCAGGCGCGCAAGCGCATCGTCGTAGGCGGCCAGGATAGCGCGGTCTTCCGGTGTGATAGCCAGTTCCGCCGCCAGACGTTCCACGTCATCCACAAGTCCGGACAAGCCGCCCTGCGCGCGGTTCAGATAACCGCCGATGGTTTCTCCCTCCGGCAGTTCCAGCCCTTGCGGGAGGTATCCGATGCGGAGATTGTTCGGTTTACGCACGGTCCCGGAATCCGGGCGCTCGATACCCGCGAGGATTCGCAGCAGGGTGGTTTTACCGCAGCCGTTCGGGCCGATCAGCCCCAGCCGGTCGCCCGGGTTTAGGTTGAAGCTGACGTTCTCGAGGATGACGTTATCGCCGAATGATTTGTTGATTTGAATTGCGGAAAGCATATGCGACCTGTTCTTGGGAAAACAAAAACCGTGGGCAAAGCTCCACGGTCGATCGGCATACTCGGCGAAATCGCCGGGTACTGCATGGCGGCGGAACGCACGCCTTCGCAGCAGGGGATCTGCCCAGGAAAAACCGACTTTACAGGTCGCTAATGCGCATTCGAGGATTCCTTTCGATCGAGCAACCGCAATTATATCAGGTTTTACCGTGAGGACCGCTTTATAGCGCGGACGCTAGGAGGGAGAAAATGCGACGATGGAGAGAATCGGCATACGCCTCGACAAGACAAAGCACGATCCGTTGGTAAAGAACCGAAAATGGATGGAATATGGAGCAATAAGGCCGATGAGCTATGATTTGAGATTTATTTCAATAAAAAGCATAGAATTGTAGATGCTTGCAGCTATAGATGGATGCATTTTCCGTCTAGAAATATGTTGGGCAATAAACTCATTAAGAATTATGATATTCTAGAGATGAACAGCGATTCGTAAAATACCGTAACATTCTTTGATATACGAAATGGAGGAATATATGTCAACCGATAACATTCTCTATCTGTATGTTGTTTTAGGAGTCTTGGTAAGTGTGACATTACCAATCATCCGACAATACTTACCCAAACCAACAATTAAGGCTCTTACTAATGTCTCATTATGGGGGCGAATAAAGGAAACATTAAGTGGATTATGGGAGAAAGCAAGACCATATATTGTTACAGCGGTATTCTCTTTAATTGTGGCTCTGGTTATATTTGCATTCCTAGGTGATTCTATTAAAACATGGCAATCAGCTTTTCTTGCGGGATATACTGCGGATTCAACATTGCAAAAAATCACTACAAACTAATCTTCAAATGAATGATCTTTCGGAGATGATTTTATTATTGAAAATATTGGAAACTAAAATCGCCCAACACGCGGCTGCAAGCGACCTCCCTTCGCAGCCAAAACTGCTCTAGGAACAAAGGTGAGCAGTTTTAATTACCCCCACTCGCGAAGTCATCGCACCGGTAGTACACCAGTGCTCATCGCTCGGGGGGCAGGCGCGGTGGCAGGCACCCCGGCTCTCCTTCGCTCCTCCGGAGCTCAGGACAGGCATCGCGCGGGGCAGGGGCTTTGGCCTTCAGAGGTTTCGCCGACTCGGTGCCGCTGTTGCCAACCGTTGGACCGATGGAAAGCGCATTACCAAAGGGAAACACGAAGAAAGGACAACACCATGGTTACACCCGAAAAAGTAGGTATGTCCAAGGAACGTTTGGCGAAAATTCGCCCGGGAATGGAAAAACATATTGGTGATAATAAAATAGCGGGTGCGCTGGCTTTACTCGCCCGCCGCGGTCAATTGGTTTATCTTGAGTGCGCCGGTTTGATGGATCGTGAAAACAAGAGGCCCATGCAGCCGGACACCATCTTTCGCCTTTACTCGATGACCAAACCTATCACTTGTGTCGCACTCATGACGCTTTATGAAAAGGGACTGTTTCAATTATTCGATCCGGTGTCCAAATATATACCGGCTTTCCGGAATCTCAAGGTATATGCCGGTGAGGATGAAACCGGGATTAAGCTGGCCGACCTTGCACGGGAAATCACCATCCGCGATTTATTGACTCATACATCGGGATTCACCTATTCTTTTATGGAATATGGCGCGGTGGAAAGGATGTATCGAGAAACGATCCTTCTTCCTGAAAAGCCATTGGCAGAAGCTGTATCCGAGCTGCTGACACTGCCTCTGGCATTCCAGCCGGGCACAAAGTGGCGTTATGGCGTTTCTCACGATGTGGTCGCGTATCTGATCGAGATACTCAGCGGCCGGTCGCTGGATGTTTTCCTGCGCGAGGAGTTGTTCGAACCCTTGGGCATGGCCGATACGGGTTTTCACGTGCCGGCAGGCAAGCTCAACCGATTTGCCGCGGAGTACGGTTCCGATACTTTGCGACAGCCCGATATGACGGTCTCCAAATTGTATATAGATGCAGCCATGGGCATTAATCGGCTGCTCTCAAGCCCGGAGGGTAGCCCGGAGTCGACCCCGCACAAAATATTCAGGGGCGGTCATGGTTTAGTATCCACCGCGCCGGATTATCTCCGTTTCTGCCGGATGTTGCTTGGTATGGGCGAACTGGACGGCGTGCGCCTTTTGAGCCGCAAAACCGTGGAGTTGATGACAACAAATCATTTGAACCCTCGGCTGATGCCTTATGAGATTGGTGGAAGCTATGCCCTGGGATATGGTTATGGATTGGGATTTCGGGTGCTCGTGGATGTAGGTCAATGCCAGAGTTTGGGATCGTTGGGTGAGTATGGTTGGGCTGGCGCAGCCAGCACCTACTTTTGGATCGATCCAAAGGAGGAGCTTATCGGGATACAGATGGCTCAATTTCAGCCGGATGGTTACTATCCGATCGGCCAGGATTTCAGAGTGATGGCGTATCAGTCTATCGTGGATTGAAAAAGGATGCCGGATGCGCCTCCCCGGCCAGGATTCGCAGCAGGGTGGTTTTCCCGCAGCCGTTTGGGCCGATCAGGCTTAGCCGGTTGCCCGGGTTGAGGTTGAAGGTGACGTTCTCGAGAATAACGTTATCGCCGAAGGATTTATGTATTTGATTTGCGGAAAGCATACACGACCTGTCCTTGGGAAAACAAAAACCGTGGGCAAAGCTCCACGGTTTATCGCTACGGGGCGGCTAGATGAATGCCATCGTAGCGGGAATGGGCTGCCCAGGAAGAAATGGACTTTACAGGTCGCTAATGCGCATTCGAGAATTCCTTTCGATCGAGCAACCGCAATTATATCAAGTTTTACCTTGGTGCCATTTCATGTCGCGGAGGCTGGAGGGAGAAAAGGCGACGACGGAGATGACCGGCATGCGCCTCGAGAAGACAAAGCTCGATCCGATCGTAAAGAACCGAAAACTGATGGAATAAGGCGTAATAACGCCGATGAGCTGTGGTTCGAGATGGGTTTCGATATAAAGCATATAATGGTAGATGCTTGCATCTACAGATAGATGCTTTTTCCGTCTACTCAGCCGTTGGGCGGGCTCTCACTTGACCAAACACATTCAGAGGTATATAAACAATGGAAATTCAGCCAATCTCTAATACAAATCAACCAAAATTATCATTCCGGATGAAAATAGCACTCATCTTAGGTAGCGTAGTTATTTTGGTTGCTTTATTCAGTTTTGGATATTTTGCTTTCGTATTATATGGTAGCGGCGTATCGATTTTTAGTAAGAGTCTTAATATAAATGTGGACGAAGTTCCTATGTATCCAAATGCTCATAATATAATAAATGAAGAGCCACTTAAGAATACCTTTGAAGTTCATAAATGGAAATTCACAACCATTGATACTCCCGAGATGGTGTGGAAATTCTATGTTTATGAGATGGGTCGTAGATGGGGCTTCTACGATTCATCATCACCACAATCCGCTGAAAAGAGTCTTATTGTTCATTCCTGTCCTTTTTATTCCTTAGATATGACAAGCACATCAATTGATACTAACACTTATAGTATTACCATTCGGTTATTAAAAGAACCATGTATTTGAAATATCTGTAATCAATTATTATAAGAAGAAATGGTTAAGATAGCTATTTCTATAATTAGAAGAAATTTATTTTAGAAAACATTGAATATTAATTTAATTACAAAGGGAATAATCTTTTTTCTAAACGATGCCCGCCCAACCAGCGGCTGCAGGCGACCTAGCCAAGGCTCAGCGAGTCATTGCTTTAATATTGTCTGGAAATTCCAGTATAATCAGTAAATGATAAAAGCATGACGGCTAGGTGCCTGAGCCGCCAGCCGTTGGGTGGCTACTACAATTGGATACAGTTATTGTTCGGAGGTGCTATATGATAGCAAAACAAGCATTTGGACGTACCGGACATTTGAGTTCACGCGTTATTCTGGGAGGGGCGGCCTTTGCCCAAGTCAATCAACCGGAGACCGATGCGACTTTGGAATTGGCCTTGTCTTTTGGAATCAATCACGTCGATGTGGCTGCCAGTTATGGCGAGGCGGAAATCCGCGTCGGTGACTGGATCGGTCGCCATGGCAAGCCCTTCTTCCTTGCCACGAAAACGGAAGAACGGACAGCAGTCAAAGCGCGGGAGCAAATCCATCGCTCACTGGAGCGGCTGAAGGTAGAACAAGTGGATCTTCTTCAATTGCATAACTTGGTTGATCCGCAAGAGTGGGAAACGGCATTGGGGCCTTCTGGAGCTTTGGAGGCCGCCATCGAAGCGCGAGAACAAGGATTAGTGCGTTTTATTGGCATTACGGGACACGGACTTACGGTTGCGAAAATGCACCGCCGAGCGCTGGAACGATTTGATTTTGACTCCGTTTTGCTTCCATTTAGTTACGTGATGGCGCAAAATGAGCAATATATCAGCGAGTTTTGGAGCCTGGCCAGGATCTGCCAATCACGGAATGTGGCTGTGCAGACCATTAAATCCATCGTGCATCGTCCGTGGGGCGAGTGTGCGCCCAGTCGGGCCACCTGGTATCAACCGCTGGAAGATCAAGTCGCCATCGATCGAGCCGTATATTGGGTTTTGGGAAATGCGGGATTATTTCTGAACTCGGTGGGAGATATACAGGTTCTGCCCGGGGTATTGGGCGCAGCCGATCGTTTTGAGAAAGCGCCCACAGATGAAGAAATGCAAACGCAGATGAACAAATTGGGGATGCAGCCGCTTTTTACATAAAACAGAATAAGAGGCCACCCAACCCGCAGCTGCAATGGTTTTGCGCTTCAATTGTGAAAAATGGCGAATTTTACTGCGATGATGTTTCGGGTGAAATGAGTGACGACGTTCACAGCTGGCCAAGCGGCTGAGCCGCCAGCCTGCCCTCGCGCCTGCCCTCGCGCCCCGCCCTCGCGCTCCGCCCTCGCGAAGCGGGGGAAGCGGGGGAAGCGGGGGCCGTTAGGCGGCTGAATATTATCGAAGTCTGGCTGCCCAATAATGGAAAAATCATAACCGATATATCGGCGACTGGCTCCGGCAGCCTGTCATCGTGCAATAACTTGACGTTCAATATGACTCGCACGCTTATCTCTTTCCATTATCGTAATACCTCGGCCTGCACGACATCAGGCGTTGCACATATATCCAGAGGCAAAGGGATTATATTGGAATTTAGAGTCCGGTATATGGTTTCTATTTCCTGATGCGATAACCTTTTTTAACAAAGTGGCTTTGATGGCCTTAGATTAACCGAAGCCGTCCCGATTAATCCAGCCCCATGATGATCCAACCCCTTGAAAAAAGCGCCTTTGGATTACGCACGGCAGGAATAATCCTATTTGCACATGAATACGTGCTATAGTTTATATTGCTCGTCGCGGAAGCCCGATGGCTGATATGGAACGCCATTTTCCCAATAACGGGAATACGAATTCACAAGAGGAGAACATTATGAAAGACGAAAAGAAAAAACTAACAACGACCGGCGGAGCGCCGGTCTCTGATAATCAGAATGTACTGACCGCCGGGCATCGCGGCCCGATGTTGCTTCAGGATGTTTGGTTTCTCGAGAAACTAGCCCACTTTGACCGGGAGGTGATCCCCGAACGGCGCATGCATGCCAAGGGATCCGGCGCCTATGGTACGTTCACCGTCACCCACGATATCACGAAATACACAAAAGCGAAAATTTTCTCCCAGGTGGGAAAAAAGACGGACATGTTCGTGCGCTTTTCTACCGTGGCCGGCGAACGCGGCGCCGCGGATGCCGAGCGGGATATCCGGGGCTTTGCGATGAAGTACTATACCGAGGAGGGGAACTGGGATCTGGTCGGCAACAATACGCCGGTCTTCTTTTTGCGCGATCCGCTTAAGTTTCCCGATCTAAACCATGCCGTTAAGCGCGATCCGCGGACGAACATGCGCAGCGCGAAAAACAACTGGGATTTCTGGACCTCGCTGCCGGAGGCGCTGCATCAGGTCACCATCGTCATGAGCGACCGGGGTATCCCGTATTCCTACCGGCATATGCACGGTTTTGGCAGCCACACTTTCAGCCTGATAAACGCAAACAATGAACGCTTCTGGGTCAAGTTCACTTTCCGGACCCAGCAGGGAATCCGCAATCTGAGCGATGAAGAGGCCGAGGCGGTGATCAGCAAGGACCGCGAAAGCCATCAGCGCGATCTGTTCGAGAGCATCGAACGGAAAGAATTCCCGCGCTGGACGATGTTCATTCAGATCATGCCGGAGAAGGATGCGGCCAAATGCCCCTATAACCCCTTCGACCTGACCAAGGTGTGGTTCCATAAGGATTATCCTCTGATGGAGGTGGGCTTCTTTGAATTGAACCGCAATCCGGAAAATTATTTTGCCGAGGTCGAGCAGTCGGCATTCAACCCGGCTCAAATCGTTCCCGGCATCGGCTTCTCGCCCGATAAAATGCTGCAGGGCCGGCTTTTTTCCTACGGAGATGCCCAGCGTTACCGCCTCGGCGTGAACCACCATCTGATTCCGGTCAATGCGTCCCGCTGCCCGGTCAACAGCTACCACCGCGACGGCACGATGCGGGTGGATGGCAATTATGGCGGCACGCTCGGCTACGAGCCGAACAGCTACGGGGAATGGCAGGAGCAGCCGGGTGCCAAGGAACCGCCGCTGGAATTGGGCGGCGCCGCGGATCACTGGAACCAGCGCGAGGACGAAGATTACTTCTCCCAGCCCGGCAAGCTCTTCCGGTTGATGACTGCCGAGAACCAGGCCCTGCTCTTCGGCAACACGGCTCGCTCCATTGGAGGCGCACCGCGGGAGATTCAGATCCGCCACATTGGCAACTGCCTCAAGGCCGATCCAGCTTATGGCAAAGGGGTGGCGGGTGCGCTCGGCATCCCCCTCAGCGAAATATCAAAATAAAAGAACCAATATGCCAAGCTGGGCATCCATCGGCGGGCCTATCCGCCGCCGTTGGATGCCCAGCTTTGGGCGGTGAGGCGTTGCTCGAAATGGCATGCGTCGGTAGGGACGTGTGGGCGAAGCGGATCCGCTCAATCTGCGCTTCCAGCCAACCGGCAAAAATGATTTAGAATCCGGTTTTACTTTACCGGGAAAAATGCCGGCTCGAAACGGGTCGGCCGCCGACTCGGCTACCGGCCATTGGAGATCTGAATCATAAAAGGGAAATATCCCTTGGTAAAAACATTAATTTGAAACCTCTGATTATTGCATGAAATAAGGTACTCAAGGTCCTTTTTTCGGTTCTTGGGAAGGATTGCCCTTCCATTTTTCCAGATATCTTCCTTTTAACCTGGCTTTCTTTCCAATCCACCTCCTCA
>JBEKLP010000059.1:0-18327 GCA_050010135.1 Anaerolineales bacterium | reverse complement strand
ATCTTAATCGTTTTACCGGTTTCTTGCCCCCACCCCATCTTTAGTTTCCCCTCCCTTGGGAGGGGAAACAACCCCCTTTCATCCCCGCAGCAAGCTGCGGGGTATTCAGCGGGGAGATTCGATAAATTATTGCATGGATTAACAAATATCTTTGTAATAAATAGGCCTGCCCTCGCGGAGCGGGGGGAGCAAAACTGCTCGCCTTTGTTCCTTGAGCAGTTTTGTTTGTGCCTGCCTTCGCGAAACGGAGGAAGCGGGGGTCGGTGGCAACCGCGGGTTGGGCGAGCAATAGAACATATGCTCTTTAATCGTAGTTACCTTAAATGCCATGGTGGCTACAAAAGTATAAAGGTTCATATCATCAATAAATTATGGAATAACCGCTCCTTTTTTAATCATGGATTCTGCAAAATCCGTTTAGTTCGGAAGATTATTTGGAGACTTATGGAAATTAGATTTTCCCATGGTATAAATATTATATCTACATCTTTGCTACGAGGAGGTTTTGGATGGCCATAACCAAGAAAAGCCAGACGGGCAATATACGGCCGTCTGAGCTGATCAGCAAGAGAATAAAGGAACTGGGTGATTGGCGCGGGAGAATGCTCACTGAGATACGCAAGATCATCAAGGAGGCCGATCCGGAAATCGTAGAAGAGTGGAAATGGGGGACTCCCGTCTGGTCACACAACGGCTTGATATGCACCGGTGAAACCTACAAGGACCACGTCAAGATGACGTTCTCCAAGGGAGCTTCTTTGAAAGATCCTGACGGTCTGTTTACCCAAGATGGAACTGTAAGGCGCGCCATCGACATTTATGAAGGGGAAACCATTAACGAAGTAGCCATGAAGAATCTCATACGTGCGGCCGTGGCGTTAAACCTCAAGGGAAAGAAGTCCGCTTAGGTCCATGTGCCTATCTCTTTTTTGAATATTCCTTGTAGTTTGTGTTTCGTACTTACTAGTAGAAGCGAGGGATTTGTTCGCCCAACGGCCCCTGCTTCGCAATTCTCATCGCCCTCAAAGAACGGGGCGATGTGCTTCGCGAAGGCAGGCTGGCGGCTCATCCCCCTGCGCAATTCATCACCACCCAAAAAACGGGTGGTGATTGCTCCGCGGGGCGGGGGCTGCTTGGCCGCTTACGTATTGTAGTTATCATTATAGCGGGTAATCTAAAATCGCAATTCAGTGTTTGATAACTCCGGACCGCGTTCAGCAGAAAATAATGATTAAATCCATACAGAAAGAAAAGCAGCGTAAGGATCAGCGAAACGGCGGTAAATAGCATTTGGATCAACATTCCGAGCATCCTCGGACAAATTTAATTCTTCCCCTATCCTCGGGATGGGATTATTATGATAACTTATAACGGCATTTGGATTTGACCGTAACACCTTTCGCGGTATTCGGCGACCCACTGTATTAAAATTATCCACAAAAGAAATAATACACCATACAAAGAGCAAGTTTAATCAAGCGGTTGATAACATAAATCATCGGTCCGGACAGATACACCGGAACGAGCGGCGCGGACCGCCGCCCACATGCACACCCATACGCCCTTTTCTCAACCCCCTACCCGCTTTGCGCCGCATCAGCTCACGAAATGGCCGCCAGCCGATGACGTGAATCCCGGAGTTTTTAACAAAATCCTGTAGTGCTTTGCCGGTGAACGCCTGATAGTCCGCCACGCGGCATTTCCAATCCGGCGCTATCGCGCGTAGTTCCGGCGTATCGCAGGCGGGATGCAGGATGAAGTAGGATCCAATGCTTGGCTTTCATAAAGCTCCTGGCCGCCGTAAATTATCGCGTTGTCCCGAGTCAAAACTGCGGCGGGCTACTGCCAACCGCCGGCCGTAAAATCATGCTCTTTTTATCTGATATTTCCCTTCTCTTATATGCCAAGAATATTTAAAAAATATATGTCGGTTCTCTAACCCGGAAGGATACGGGGATGGGTTGACGCAACTCAGGTAAACTGAGAATTTTTTGGCACCGCAAACCATCCCGCCGCTTATTTCCTTCGCTCGATCCTTACGCGAAAATCCTGCACGTCGAAAAGGTGTTCGTCGTAGTGTTCATACGTGGAATATTTAGCCCACAGGCCGACCTGGCTTTTTACATCGATCAGCTGCTTTTCCGGTACCCGCTTGAGGGCAGTGATGAGTTTTTTACGGGATTTGTTCAACCGGTCCCGGCTGGCGGTGAGAGCACGCGATCTGTCTTCCCAATAATGTTTTGCATTGAAAGTCTTTAGTCCGAACTCGCCGGCGGGAAGCTTCCCCTTGCGCAGGAGGATGGGCATGATCTTTATGGTGGCTTCCTGCCACGCGGCGATGTGATTCACCACGTCTTTGATGCTCCAGGCGCCGCATGCTCCGGGTTTGACCATCGCTTTCGCGCTCATCCCGCGCCAGGCGCCTGTCAATTCCTTCCAGCATGTTTCTTCCAACGCGGAAAATTCTTTTCGGGTTGCTGGTTTGGTCCGGCGGGGTTTCTTCAATTTGGCCATGTCCAATCTCTCGGTTGACGGTTTTTGGAATGGGATTTTTCTTCCTGATGTATCTACTATACTACGAACCGGCGAGGTTGACTGCTAACTCGGCGACCGCGGGACCTGCCCCGCGCCGGGATACGACGCCCCTGCGGGGCAAATCCTTACGCAGGATACAGCCCGCGCAGCCGGCTTTGCATTCCAGCGCCGTCATGTATGGCGGCGCGACGGCGATCGACTGCGCCGGGATCGACGTCTCCTTATTTTCTTTTCCCAAGCGCCTTTTCAATTTCGTCCAGATGCTCTTTTCGATGATTGAATCTTTTCAGATGGACCGTCACACCGATTGTCGTAATCCGATCCACCCATTCGGAGGAAAGCTTTTCGATGATACTGTCCAATTCCGTTGCCTTTTCAAGCGCTAGCGCCGCCGCGGCGCGCGGAGGAATGGCCAGACACAGTTCGCGGGTGGCTTCATTCACTACATCCGTATCGATCGGAGATTCCCCCACTCCTTCCTTCTGCCATTTTCGGATCAGGGTGATGGCGCGCGCGTCCCAGAACGCCAGATGCGCCAGGATCGCGGCAACCGTCCACCCGGCGTCCATCGGGCGTGAGAGTTCCTCGTCGGAAAGAGAGGCGGCGAACTTTTTCATATGCTCCCGCTCCGCGGCGTTTTCCCGCACCCACGATTGAAATTCCTTTGGATCCATTCCTCCTCCTTGCGCGAAATATCCTTTCTCCGCGGGAATTAATGTCGATAGAAACCCGTCATCGTCATCCCATGCTCGCCAGCCAACTTGCGGGCGTGATGTTCCAAATCCTTCCAGAACCCAGGCTGCCCGGCAACGGTCCGACACTTGCCCGGTAGTTCCGGATCTATCTTCGCCAGCGCCTTTTCCACACCGGTCCAGTTTCCGCCCGCGGTGTTGATCGCTTCGACACCGAACGATTCCACCGAACCGTCCAAAGCCATGACCATCCGACCCAGATCGGAAACGCCGGGCAGGAACGGGCTGAGGAACGCCCACGTATCGATCCCCGCCTCGCGGAGTTCCTTCAGCGCCCGGATTCTGCGGGAGGGCGGGGACGCGCGCGGCTCGAGAATGCGGGCGGTCCTGTCGTCGACCGTCGAAAAGCTCAACCCCGCCGTTGCACCGTGGAACTGGCGGAGGAGATCCTTATCCCGCAGGACCAAATCGGATTTGGTCAGGATCGATACGGGAACCTCGTGCTTAAGCAATACTTCCAAAATCTTCCTGGTCTGCCGGTATTGCCGCTCGGGCGGCTGGTAGGGATCGGTCACGCTGCAAAAAAACACCTCTTCCCGGAGCGGCTTCCGCCGCGAGGCCAATTGCTTCTCCAAGATCCGCGCGGCGCCGGCTTTCACATCCAGGAACGTTCCCCACGGTTCGGTATGCGCCGTGAAGCGCTTCATGAACCGGGCATAGCAGTAGACGCAACCGTGGACGCATCCGACGTACGGATTGATCACAAAGTTGGCGCCCGGTATTTTGCTTTTTTGAAGAATGCCTTTTACTTCAATCGTTTGGATGCCCATGGAGAACCTTTCTGAGACATACTATCTCGCGCCCTCATCCGGCCTTCGGCCACATTCTTCCGGCATAAGCCGGGAGAAGGAAGGGATGAGGGGAGAATAGAATATTGTACGCGGATTTGGCAGAATATAAAACGGATTTCGCGGAAAGGAATAATCTTCAAGGAAAATATTAAATTTCTGTTTCCGCGAAATCCGTTGGTTCCGTGTAATCCGTGTACAGGGTTTTTATAGAATGAGAAGAACTCGATCCGATTCTCCTTCGGCCAGCGGATGGCGAACGAAGAAATTCCAGATCATCCGCGCAGCGTCGACCGCATTAGGCCATTCGTGTCCGCCGCCGTTGATCGTGTACAGGATCACATTCGCTCCGCCGCGGCAGTTTTTCCACCCCTGCCCGGTCACCGTCCCCTGTTGGAAAATCGCGGCCGGCCGGGCGTCGCATCCGTTGCGCTCTCCCCAGGCCGTCGCCCATTGCGGAACGGGCGTGCCGATGCTGAAATACGGATCGGGCATTGCATCGGCGATTCCGATGCCGTTATACGGGACATCCGAATCGTCTGTGCCGTGAAATGCCACGATCGCAACCGGCCGGCCGGGGGAGCAATCCTCCCCGAATTGATACGTGCCGGACACCGAGCCGACCGCGGCGATGCGGTCCGACAGGTCGCACGCCAACCGATTGACCATTCCGCCTCCGCGCGAGTGACCGACGGCGTAGATTCGATTTCGATCGACGGCACATTGCGCTTCCACGGTGGCGGTGAGATCGCGGATGAATTGCACATCCTGCGATCCCGCCCAGGTATCCCAGGACGAAATTTGGCCCGCACCCTGCGGGTACACGGCGATAAATCCCGCCTGGGACGCCAGGGTGGAAAACCCGCTGTAACTTTCGAACTGGGAGGCGCTTCCGCCTTGGCCGTGGAAACCGATCACCAATGGAAAAGCTTTTCCCGTCCGGTAGGATGCAGGCACGAAGATCTCGTACTGCCGCGTCTGCCCCCCGGAGGTAAGCCTCTCATCGCTTGTTCCGACCGGGCAATTTCCCAGGCCGGCGGGGGATGTCGGATTGCAGCTATCGAGAATCACGGCGAAGAAGAATCCCGCCAATGCAATCCTTCCGGTATTTGCTTGTTGAAATACCATCAAAGACTCTTTAACTCTGGGCGTGGTTGCGGACCAGGGAGATTAATTCTCGTTATCTGGGATCGGGCAAAAGGCTGCGCGGCCACGAAACTCATCTATCATCCCGCTCGAGCCGCTTGCCAAAGCTAGCTACGGCGTCCTCGCGAAAGCCGATACACTCGTAGAACGCCATCGCCTCTCGGTTTTCGCGCCGCACCTGCAGGTTGACCTTGGGGCATCCAAGTTCGATCAGCCGGTGTTCAGCCCGCTCGACGAGCGCGCGGCCAAAGCCTTTGCGCCGCCGGACCGGATCCACGGCCAGGTAATTGATCCAGCCGCGGTGGCCGTCGTATCCCGCCATGACCGTCCCGGTGATCGCGCAGCCCTCGACTCCGACAAGGAACAGCTCCCGCTGGAGGAGGCGTTTGCGGGCGATGTCCTTGTGCGGGTCGTTCCACGGCCGGAGCAGTCCGCACCGCTCCCAGAGGGCGATTACCGCCTCTTCGTCCGTATCTTCAAAAGGTCGAATCTCCATGACGGGTATCTCCTCCCGGCGGCCATTCCTCCGCAAGTTTCTTAATTATATAGTCTTCTGATCGGTGCTTTGGGAAGGGCTTCCAGCGAACAATCGAACGGGTATCATTCGCAAAAACCCGGTCCGTACGCAATTCCCTCCCGAAAAAAAATAAAATCCGGGCGAGGTTTTCCGCGGTTATTCTTCCATTAAAAGAAGCCACGCGTTCCAGCAGGCGTTGCCCAGCAAAGCCGCGATGACAATGACCAGCCCGTACATGGCGTCGGTTTTCCCGAAGGCGACGTAGATGGCGACGAGGATCAATCCGATGGAGGCGACAGCCGGCAATCCGATCTCGCGGAACAGGGTGCGATTGTCCCTGCGATTTGCGGGAGCTTTCCGTAAAACCGCCGCTTCCCGTAAAAGACCCGCTCCGCGGGTAATTCCAAGAACCAAGAGCGCGACGGTGAGGCTGATCGGCAATTGGTGGGGAAAAAGGAATACGAGCGAGACCATCAATACATACAGGAAATTGGCAAACGTGCGGCGCGCCATGCCAACGACGGTTTCCGACTGGACGCCTTTGAGCCGCTCCCGGTTCAGGGATAACGATACGAACAGCAATCCCGTCAGCGTGGCGGACGCCGCGGCGACGGTCGCATAAAATATTTGCCAAGACTGAAGATCCGCAAGGAAATTATCCATGATCGATTACGCCTCAGCGCAAAGAATAACGGCGCTTCCCGTGTCCCCGGCCGGGCGGCGCAGGCTACGCGCTCAGCTCATAGGATTCCCGCAACCAGCTGATCAGTTCGCTGTCGACCTCGGCCGGCGAAAGCAGCTTCACTTCCAGATGAAAGGTGCCGGCCGAAACCTGTTCCGTGTTACGCACTCGCGGGCTCGTCCGTCTGTGATCGCTTTTAATCGTCAGCAGGAGATGATCCTTGCGGGTCGCCACCCCGGCAAACGCCGTCTTGCGGACGAGGTGGATCGAGGTCTTCTTCGGCTGCGCGACTACCGGTCCCATCCGCCGCAAAGCCTCCAACAGTTTGTCGTACGTTTTCCGGACGGCCGGATCCTTGCCTTCAAAATATTCCTGAATTGTAAACTCACCAGCGTTTTTATTTATGGCGCCTCTTTCGGGCGGCCTGGACCGCCGCAAACCTCTCCACCCGCACCGGTGTCGGAAATTTATTCCGGCCGGATTCCTCCGGCCGCATCACGCATCGGTTCCGGATTCGGGGTGATGTGAGTTTTTATGATTTGGTCTTCCCACAAACGATCAACATGTACTCGCTCGTCCCCGCCACCGACGGGTGCGTGCACGCGCGGTAACCCGATAAACATCATGGCTCCTGCGGCGGCTTTCAACCGGCCTGAATACCCTTGAGATAATCGATCTGACCGCCGTGGTGCGCTTCGTGGGCCGAACTCGCGGAAAGAATCAACTCCAGCAGGGTTCGATTCTGTTCGGCTGGTTGGGGCTTGAGCAGATCGGCGTCCGAAACTCGCCCCAGCGCAATCTTCAGCCGAACGTGGGCGTCCTGGAGCCGGGCGACGGCCGCGCGCCATGCCGTCTCATCGCCCTCGGGCTGGATCCACGGCGGCGAGGAAGCTTGACCCTTCTCGAGCATGTCGATCTGCCATTGCTTGGAGGCGGTTAGGTGGTCGACGATCTGCCAGATGGAATTCCGTTCCGACGCCGGTTTCCAAAGCGCTTTCTCTGCGGACACGCCCTCCAGCGCTTCGAGAGTTGCCGGATAGTCTCCATTGGGTCCAATAAACACGCTGTTCAAGTGAGCGATTAAAGTTTGACCGATTGGACCGGACATAGTCAACTCCTGTCTACGGATTCGGAATCGTTCGCGGTCGTAGGATTCGGATCAAGACCAACCGACAACCGGCGCGATGTACCTTCCCAGTTGGTCGGCCAGGAGCGCGTGCTGGTCGGCGGTGGGATGCGTCCCGCAGCCGCCTCCTGAGAGGGGGTACACAAAAAAACTTATGCGCTTTCACATCTCCCCGCCCGCTCATCTCATCAATCACCTTCGTGATCGCGTTTATATCATAAAAATTTTTCGGTGAAAAAGATGGGCAAGTCTACTGGTTCAATTTTTAATCAATGCCTGGCTTCGGAAATCCCGTGCGCGGATATCTCGGAAAAACCGGATGACGCGGTTGAACCAAAACATAATTTTTGAAAATTGCAGAAATCCGCGAACAATTTCTTCGTCGCAGCAAAGCAGCCCGTGGAATTACAATTATTTTTATTTCCCCTTGAGTTCCGATGTGCAATAGGCGCATCGCACGGCGTTAATTGGAATTTTCGAAAGGCAATACGGGCATTCCTTGGTGGTCGGCGTGGCCGGTTTGGAACGCTGGAGGCTGTTGGCCGCCCGAACCATGAGGAATATCACCAGCCCCACAATTACGAAGTTGATCACGTTGTTGAGAAACATTCCATAATTAATCGTCGCAGCGCCCGCAGCCTGCGCCGCCGCCAGACTGGAATACGGCGTCCCCGACAGATTAATATACAGGCTGCTGAAATCCATCTTGCCAAAGACCAATCCGATCGGGGGCATCAGGATATCGGTGACCAGCGAACTGATGATCTTCCCGAAGGCCGCTCCGATGATGAACGCCACGGCCAGGTCGAGGACATTTCCACGCATGATGAAATCTTTAAAATCTTTGAGCATGATCTTCTCCTTTCCGGAACAGGAAACTTCGGAAGTTCGCAGCCGCTCCCATCATAGTATCGCCATGGATTGGATGCAACCGCCTAACGCGCCTGGTCCGCGCTGCGCCACCAGGCGAAGGTGGCGGCCAGCCCCGCAACGCACGCCGCCACCACCATGATCACGCTGTGCGCGCCGATCGAACCGCCGTTTGGCCCGACCAATGTGCCCACCAAGGCCGGGACGGCCCAAGGGTACCATTCCCCCCATCCCATGATTTGAAGCAATTGAGCGGATGCCAACGCAAAGAAAATCCACGCCATCGGCGGCAGAAAACCGCGCCCCAAACTGGCCACGTAGGCGACCCATGGCACCAGCAGGAAGTTCAGGAACGCAACGCTCATAAATATTCCGAAGGAGGCCGCATCCAGGCGGGCGGAACCGCCCGGAATATCCACGGCGCGGCCGATGACGAGACCCAGTCCGAAAATCCAAAGCGCCAGCGCCTGCGTCCAGACCGCGAGCAGGACAAACTTCGCGGCCACGATCGTTCCACGCGGCGTGGGCAGCGCCAGCAACTCTTTGACGGTGTGGTCGGAAAATTCGCGGCCGAAGGTCCAAGCCGCCAGGAAGTCGAACAGGATTGCCCCGGCGATGCCGGTCATCACCAGCACGTAATAGAAGTTCGGCCAGGTGGCGGTGCCCGCGACGAGCTGGGCCTTGGCGCCGATCAACCCCATCTGCTTTGCGCGGTCGGGATTCTTGAGGATGAGCATGAACATGCCGTCCACGAGCGGCAGGATCGCGGCCACGGCGACGGACAATCCGATCACCCTGGACCGATACGCTTTGAGGGCTTCCGCCCAAAACGCGGCAAAGAAGGCGTTCATGATTTTCCTCCGTCAATTTTAAGGTGGTCGAGTAGGGCGAAGCGTAGCGAGCCCGTATCCCCGGCCCACCCCGCGCCGGGGCGGGCGAGACCACTGACTCGCTGAATTGGGAGTGGTCTCAATACGCCCGCGAACAACTCGCGGGCTACCCCAGCCCACCCCGCGCCGGGGCGGGCTCGACCACCTTCTTCATTGACTGCCTGGAACAAGTAACGGAAGGCTATCATTACTTTTCTCCCGTCAATCGCAGGAAGTATGCTTCCAGATCCTCTTGTACCACCATCAGCCGGGTGGGAGGCGTTCCCGCGTTGACCAGCAGTGTCGCCACCTCGTCGGGCGCAGCGATGGCGCGCTCTTCCTTTAATAGAATTGCGTTGTCGCCGGCCTTCGCGGCAAATCCGGCCTGGACGAGCGCGCGTTGCGCCGCTTCCAGATCGCGGGCTTGGATTTCCAACCGCCGCGACCGCAATTCCTCCATTTGTGTTGCCTCGAGCTCCTCGATCAGGCGTCCTTTGTGGATGATTCCGATCCGCGTGGCGAGGCGATCCACCTCGGTGAGAATGTGGCTCGACATAAACACGGTCACGCCTTTCTCGCGGGCGAGGCCCGCCAGGAGTTCGCGGATCTCCACCACGCCGGCCGGGTCGAGGCCGCTGGCGGGTTCGTCGAGGATGACCAGCTCGGGCTCGTGCAGAAGTGCCCGCGCCAATCCCAGGCGCTGGAGGTTTCCGGTCGAAAGCGCGCCGGCTTTCCGGTCCGCGTCGTGGACGAGGCCGAGGCGCTCGATGACGCGGGAAACCGCGCCCCGGTCGGAAAGCCCATGCAGACGGCGGGCAACCTCGAGATTCTCGCGCACGCTTAATTCCGGGTACGCCGAGGGTCTTTCGACCATGTGGCCGACGCTGCGCCACGGTCCGCGTCCGTTGGGTCCCACCGCCTGTCCCAAAACCCTCACCGAACCGGCACTCGGACGGATCATGCCGAGCAGCGCGCGGATGGTGGTGGTCTTGCCCGCGCCGTTCAAACCGAGGAACCCGTAGATTTCCCCCCGCCCCACGCGCAGGCTGACCGAGTCCACGGCTTTCACCGGACCATAGAATTTTGACAAACCGATTGTTTCGATGGCAAGTTCCATGGGTCACCTTTGTGGGATTCGTTCTTCAGCCCCGCACCTTTTTCGGATTGACAATCAGCCCCATATCTTTGCGATATTGATCGAACGCCGAGCGTCCTTTGGACGTGAGGCGGAATTCCGTGTGCGGAATCTTTCCGCGGAAGGTTTTTTCCACCCGCAGATAGCCCGCTTCTTCGAGCCGCGAGAGATGCACGGACAAATTCCCTTTGGTCAGGCCGCTTTCCTTCAGCAGGAACAGGAAGTCCGCGGATTCCACGGACGAGAGCAAAGCCACCAGCAGCAGCCGGGCCGGCTCGTGAATCACCCGATCCAAATCCGAGAGGTTGCGCAGCGGCTCGGTCATGATTCCTCCCGATAGGGAACCGGATTTTCCTTGCGGTAGCGCAGGAAGGTCGCCAACCCCGAGACGGCAAATGCAATTCCGGAAAGCAGCGTCAAGAGCCCCACGCCGGTAAGCACCCGGTTGAGGCTTTCTTCCACAGGAGCCCATAGAACATCCGGCAGTGGACTCAGGATATTGGCCCGCAATGCGTCCGCCGGAACGTTCGGCAAACCCAAGGTCAGCTGCCAGGCGCCGATCGAGATTCCCGCCAGCATGATCACCACGCCCAAAAGCCGGAACCTGCGGAGAGCGGTCCACTCACCCAAAAGGATGCACAACGCCCCCCAGAAAATGCCCAGAACCGGGGGGAACCATACGGGCATGGAAAAAATGGCTCCGCGAACCGCCGGTATGAGGAAGAGCGGGATGATCAATCCGATCATCGGGAGAATTGCGATTAGGACGGCGTTTCTCAGAAAAACGAGCAATTGCGCCCTGGGCACCCCTTTTTCCCGGACAAATCCGGTCCGCGGATAGGTAAACCGGTCCTTCAACCACCACAGCCCCAGAACGGCGAGAATAAGCCCAAGAAACTTTACGATCGCCGCGCTCTCGGCGAGGGAGATAAATTGGGAGAGGAACGAACTAGGCGGCACAATCCCGCTCAGCAGGGTGATTCCTCCCAGCAGGATAAACAATATTCCCGCCAAGATCTCGGTGAACCCGTCCACGAACCAATACCCCCGGCCCCGTTTCATCACGCTTTCGATCTGGCGATCCATGATTCCTCCAATTCCATATAGACTGGTTTATTTAACAGACCTGTCTACATTATATCGAGGGAATCCCTTTTGTCAATGGGCATGCGGGGATCCGTCGGAATGCGGCTTCTTGTCGAAATGCGGAAAAACGGAAGAATTAGTGGAGGAACGGGGTCTTGCGCCCGGCGGCCGCCAGGATCCGATCGGCCAGGAGGATGATAACGCACCAGTAGCCCACGTATTCCGGGACGGAAAAGGCCAGTACCGAGATCGGGCTGACTCTTCGGAAGCTTGGGATGTCCATGATACGAAAGCTGTAAATCCCCATAAGATGCTCGAGGAAGGCTTCGATCCCGACCAGCGCAAAAAACACCGGGACGGGACGGCTGCGAAACCGGGCAACGATCCAATAGAACAGAACGGCCAAGACGATGCCGATGCCAGGCCCAAAAACGAAGATTCCCCAATCGCCCATCCATCGCGGATAAAAGTATTGATAATACGCAACCCAAAAGGACCGGACCACCAGGACCCCCAGAATTCCCCAAAAGACTCCCGCGGCAATGATCACCGGCACTCGGATCTGGAAAAAACGCTCCGGACCGATCAGACGCAGGATGAGAAACAATAATCCCGCGTCGATCAGGGCGGTGACCGCGGCGCTTTCCCAGAATATTTCCGAAGTCAGTTGAATGCTTCCCTGCATTTTTGCCGCTCTTCGATCAATCGTCTCCGCGAAATTCCTTCAGCTGCGTTTCTATTTGATCCAGATGTTCCTGCAAGTGGGTCCGATAATCGACAATTATTTCTTCCAGGGTATATATCCGCTCGCCGAACCGGTCTCGGCCGAACCAGCGGTGGTTCAGATTCCCCGGATCCACGTTGCGAATCAAGTGAACCAGGAAGAGATTATAGGATTGGAAGAGGCCGAGAATTTCAAACCATCCGAGGAAATTCCATTTCTCCGCGGCCAGCCATTTTTCGTTTTCATAGGGAGGAAATTGCAATTCCGCGACAAGTTGTAACCGGGTGATTCGCTGATGGTTGTTGGCAGCCGAATCGATCAAGTGGCCGACGATCTCCTTAATCGTCCATCCGGATTCCGACGGTTTGCGGATCGTGACTTCCTCCGTTAATTGGCGGTGGCGGTCGCAGAAATTACCGACCGATTGGGAAATCGAATCGGCGATGGCCTCTTTTTTTTTAACATACTCTTCGATTCCATGGCCGACAAAGGAATACCTGCTTTCCATAATAAAGAGGTAAAGAACTCCCACTCGCCGCCGGAAAAGCTCTGTCGATCACCGGGATGCCGGACCGAAGACTTTCACCGCCCAATGCTTCGATTTGGGCCGCGGCGGATTAACCCTTCCGCAGTCGGCGACCAGACGCCTTCGCTTCGGGCGGGCCGGACTTATCCCGTGAGCCATCCGGTTAGGATCAGCACAATCACACCCAAGCCCGCCTGGATCCAACCCCAGACCACGAATTGGGTCCACAATTTCTGCTCCGCTCCGGGCTTCGATAGTTTCCTGGCTAAATAGAACCAGATATATGCGCTCACGGCAATCAAAGGAAGAATCGCAACATGCTTGGCGATCATCACCGGGATATTCAGGTCGTCCGCCATCATGGTGGTTTGGGCCCAACCGGTTAGCCCGACGGCTATTCCGCCGATCACAAACCACGGAATAAATCGGCTTGTGAATTTATCTATAAATTTATTTTGTTCGGCCGCCGCCAGGCTCTTCAGGGCGGGAAGAACGGCGATCGGCAGCAGGAACGCAGCCCCAAGCCAAATCACTAATCCGATCATATGTATCGTGAAAACAACTCCAAGCAACGACATTTTCGCCTCCTCTACCGTCGCGGTTTACGATCGGCCTCTCCGATCGATTCCATTCATGCACCCGGTTGCCTGAGCATGAACAGCAAATTGCGCGCCAAATTCTCCACTGTTTGCAATCCCAGATCATCCTGCTTGGCGTCCCCAACGATTGCGCCCCCCATATGGCTGTACCCCGCCCCGTCACTCACCACCCGCATGTTCTGCTGCAGCAGGAACAGGTGAATGTTGTGCAATGTGGTCTCCTGCCCGCCGTTGCGGAAGCTGCCGCAGGCGATCCCTCCCCCGATCTTCCCCGCCATCTCCATCACGTCCCCGTAGCTGGGTCGGAGGAGCACGCAGCGGTCCATCATCACCTTGAGCGAGCCGGACACCATACCGAAATGGACGGGAGAGGCAAGGATCAACCCGTGGCACCAACGCATTCCGGCGATGATTTCTTCCATATCGTCCTGATATTGGCATTGCCTTTCAGCCGCGCAGGACCAGCATCCGTCGCACGGGTGGATATCCTTTCCGGCCAGAGAAATAAATTGCGTCTGGATTCCCTCCCGACGGAGGATGTCGAGCGCGTGCCGGACCGCAAAGGCCGTGTTGCCATCTGGGTTCAAACTTCCGGATATTCCCAGAACATTCATAGTCTGTCCTTCACGAAGGAAAAGGATGGTCGGGTGATTTTTCCGCAATCCCGATATATCGGACCATGTGCACCTCAACGGCGCAGTAAAACGATCAGATTATTTTTAATTATAAAACCACCCCTGGTATTCTCTCGTGGCCCCGGCTGCAACTCGCGATGGCCAATCCGCCGGCGGCAGTGAGCTCGGCGAGCCGGCGCCGACGACCCGCAAGCCGTACGCTACCAGGGTCAACAGCACAATACCCGCCGGAACGATTCCGGTCGGCTGATACTTCTTCATCGGCTTAACCTCCTCTTGGAAAAACCGGCTGCGTAATCCATCGTAAAGTATATCCGGTTATTTTTATGGATGTGACGAGTGTCTTGGCGACGGCTGTGCTCGGAAAGCCCATCCCCATCTCATCGACATTTCAGGTGAGGACGGCTTCCTGGATCGTTCCAACAGGATCGAAAATGAGGGGGTCAAGTCCCGGGGTGGCGGAGAGGATATGTTCCTCGAACCGTAATTTGCCGGGTAGGCGTTGCGAAAATATCCTGTGTTTCATCTGCCTCGGATCCAACGAAACACTACAAATAGAGTGCAAAACATTATCCGTGGCAAATCACTTTCATCTCCGGATTATTCTGCCAATGCATATTCGACGGCCGCAATGGCGTGGATCTTTGCGGTGGGGAACAGCGGTACCGGACTGTCTGCTTCGCGAACCAGTTGTTCGATTTCCGTGCAACCCAAAATAATTCCTTTCGCTCCCGCCCGAACCAACTTTTCCATGATCTGAATATACCGTTCCCTTGATTCCGGTTTAACGATGCCAAGGCACAATTCATCATAAATTACACGGTGTACTATTTCGCGGTCCGGACCGTCCGGGGTGACGACTTCGAGGCCATATTTGTTAATCAGGCGGCCCTTGTAAAAGTCCTGCTCCATGGTATAGCGCGTGCCCAACAATCCTATTTTGCGGAGGCCAGTCGCTTTTACCCTTTGGGCAGTGGCATCCGCGATATGCAATATAGGAATATGGATATTGGCTTGAATCTCATCCGCCAGTTTGTGCATGGTGTTCGTACAGAGAACAACAAAATCTGCCCCTGCCTGCTCAACGCCCTGTGCTGCCGCCACCATCAGGTGAGCCGCTTCCTGCCATCGACCGTGATCCTGCAATGCCTCGATTTCCGCAAAATCCACCGAGACCATTATGCTTTTGGCCGAATGTAACCCGCCCAATTTGGTCCTGGTCATTTCGTTGATGATGCGATAATACTCGGCGGAGGATTCCCAACTCATTCCGCCGATGAGCCCGATAGTTTTCATAATGTACTCCTTGAAATCCAGGATCCAACGTCATTCAGAGAACCGCCCCAAACGGGGGCCGGCGGAGGGATAACTTCGCCGACATGGGGTATCTATCCGTCGTCCATTCGTCCTCAATGCCAACCGCTTTTACTGGAAAGAGGCTCTTCTGATCAATCCATCTCCCGCGAATTCTTGGGAAGAGTTCGTATATATTCGAGGTACGCGCTCACCCTTTGATCATCGCCCAGGGGATACTCAAAATTAAAATGCTCCGCCACCGAAAGGGCTACCCGCCGGAACAGGTTGCCCATAGCGAATAATGCGTCCCAGGTATGATCATAGGCGGCATCCGAATATGTTTTTTGAAGCTGATCCCATAACTCCGGTTCCAGATACTCCCGGAAGTATTTGCCCTGTTTACCCAGGTTCCGGGCAAACCGGGTGTTAATCCCAATATGCCACGCCAGCATTTTCATCAGCTGTTCCCGGACCCCATCCGCGAAGTATTTGGCATACGTTATTTCTTCGCGCCACAACCCCTTGGCAACGTAGGGGTTTACCCACCAGAATTCGTTGCAACAATCCGAGAATGCCTTGGCCGTGGGGGGCCGGGGGAGATAGTCCTTTTCGCTCGCCGGGGCAATCGGGCCGATGATTCCATCCTTATCGAGGAGCAGCAGACTGAGACTGTCCTTTTCAAGCTCATCCAGCTTTGCGACTGGGTATATTGTCAGATCGATTCGATTGCCATCCATGAACTGCATGAGGTAAGCGAACCGTTCGCTATCGTCCGGCGGCGGATCATGCATTTCATCCGGTAGTTGCAGGATCATGAGATCGCCGAAGCGCTTGATCCAATCGGGATCCTTTTTAAAAGACGAAGGATCGGTAACAATATAGACAACATCATAATCCTGAAAGACGTCGCGTTTCGCATTGGGATTTGCGCGCGAACCGTTCAGGACGACGGCTCGTATGCGCTCGTCGTCCTTTGCGGTATCTGCTATCAGGGCAAGCATTTCCTGTTCGCTTCGCATGATCATCCCAAGGCAGGCGGCCCATGAGCCGCCCTTCCACAACCGGCCGATGATTATCCCACCAATATGTTACCGGATAAGCCAAAACCGTATGATACGATTTACCGCCGCGTCCTGCTACTCGATTGATATCATATCAATTACCGAGGTTAACTTCCGAATCATGCCGGGCGTGATTTATTCTCCCGCCTCGACAATGTATAATTTCCTTGTGGCACCCCCGGGCCGGACGATTTCCTTTTCGAAGTGCATCCCCACCTTGACCGCTACGCGCTCAGAAGCCTGATTCCCCGGCGCGATCAAGGCGACCAGCCGCTTTAATCCCATTTTTGTAAAAGCCAAGCGCTGGATCGCCTGTCCTATTTCCGTTGCATATCCCCGCCCCCACATTGAAGGGAAGAAGATGTAATTGAGTTCAATCTCGGGTTTGCCTTCAATTACTTTTTCGAGGAGGCCACAGTCCCCTATCAGTAGACCCGCCTCCTTCTCGACAACCGGCCAGAGGTCATAGGGTTCGGAAAAAGGGTTTCTCGCCGTTTCTTCAAATACGGATTGGAGCCAGCCTCTTTCGCGAGGCCCTCCCAGATACCGAGTCGCTTCCGGATCAGACCATAGATTTGCGAGAATGGCCACATCGCCGGCTTGCTGCCGTCGTAATATCAGGCGTTCTGTTTCGAGGATGAAGAGCGGATCCTGCCCATTTACCAAAGCATGACCTCTCGCGGGTATTGGATATTTTTCCGTCCAATGGATTTTGACTCACCGGTTTCCCGGCCCGGCAATATTCCTTTCATTTTACTCAACGGTTGGCAAATCGAATAACTCGGTTTTCCATAAGCCGGAATAGAGCGCGCGACTCCATGGGTTCGTTTGGGTCGACGGATAGAACACCGGGCTTTTCAGGGAAAATCGATAACCACGCCTCCGGGTTTTAGATTCCCGGTGTCCGGTCTATACCATTCGGCGCGGCAAAGGGACGAAAGCTCTTGTTCCTCTGCCACCCGCATCCGCAATTCAGCGTCCATAAAACCGCTTCGACCGGTTTCGGCGGATTTATCGCACTGATCTCCAACGAGTTTGGAACCCGGTGGGCCAACCAAAGCATTCGATTGAATTATCCATGCGACATTCGTAAAGAGAAACGGTTTCCCGTTTCCGAACCGGATGTTCCCCATTGTTCACAACATCTTCATATCCTCCAAACCCCGCTTAATTGACTCCCCCTCCCAACCCCGATATAATCCGGCCCAACACCGCTTGAATACCCATTCCCTTATAGAGAGAACCTACCGCTCCGGCCGTTTCCGTTTCCTGCCCGGCCGGCAAACTGGGAGAACACACTTGTGAAGACCGAAGCCCTTCTGCCCGTCCACACCCTGGTCGTCCGCTCCACCCTCGAATGCGACCCCGTCGCCGAGGGGATGCTCGCCGACGCGCGCGCCATCGGCCTGCGGTCCGTACGCAAGATCGAACGCGAGCTGCTTTACTTCCTCGAAGGCGCACTTTCCGCAGAGGATCGCGAGAAGCTATGCACCGGGCTGCTCACCGATCCGCTTACGCAAGTCGGGGCCTGGCGCGAGAAGGCGGCCAAGCCGCCGGCCGGCGCTTTCGTCATCGAAGTGGCCCTTCGCCCCGGCGTGACCGACCCGGTGGCGATGGAAATCGTCCGCTGCGCGCAACTGCTCGAGGTGGAAGGACTGCGCCGCGCCGCGACCGGAACGCGCTATATCATCCGCGGCGCGCTCACCCCCGCCCAGCGCACCACGTTGGCCCGAAAACTCCTGGCCAACGACGTGATCCAGCGCTACGCCATCGGCGCCATCCGGCCGGTCTTCCCCCACCCGGCCGAATCTTCCGGCGAGGTGGAGATCCTCCCGATCCGCGCGCTCGACGACAAGGGCCTGGCCAAACTTTCCATCGCGCGCCTCGCGGCGCTCGATCTGGATGAAATGCGCGCGATCCAGGAATATTTCCGCGAGGAAAACCGCGATCCGACCGACGTCGAGTTCGAGATGATCGCCC
>JBEKLP010000058.1:0-18733 GCA_050010135.1 Anaerolineales bacterium | reverse complement strand
ACGAAGGTATGTGGCAAGCCAGGGCCGTACGAAAGAGTATGTCCGCATATACGCAGAGCAACTCCGATTGCTATAGCGGTTCCCTACAGCCTTGATACCGCGCGGCTTGCCGCGCGGCAGTTCATTTGCCGACACCGGCGGGTATTGCAGGAGACACGGCGAGATGCTATTGAAAATTCCCTGGGGTTCGGCGCTCGGCGTGGCCATTCTTTACAACCGCCTGATCGAAGACGCGGCCGGGAAATTGAAAGCCGGCGGGGAAGAATCCGTCGCCGGGGAAAAGCGGGGCGCTCCCGTTTCAGGTTTTTCCCCGGCCAAAGGACGCAAGAATCCTCTCCCGCGGGGCAACCGCCCGGATTGTCTGGCCTGCAAGGTGGAGCGCGAAACCGAGCAGGGCGTACTGCACACGCTGACCGAATCCCTTCGCGCCAGCGACCAGCGGATGGTCGAAGCAGTCAACGGGTCGGAGGGATTCTGCCTGTATCATCTGGATCTGGCGCTCTCTGATCCGCTTCCCGAAAAAGTGGAAACTGCGTTGCGGCGGCATGGTCTGCGCCGGGCCGGGAATCTTCTTCTCGAGTTGAAGGAATTTATGCGCAAGAGCGATTACCGGTTCACGGGGGAGCGGATGGGCTCGGAGGGTGACAGCTGGATGCGGGCCGTGGCGTGGGTGACCGGCGTGAGTTTGGAGAAGGAGGGTGCGGGCAGCACACCGGGGGAGTTGAAACGGCGCATGCGCGGAGACGATTAAAGCGGTGATTCCGCCGCAGGAACATTTCACATTCCGGCCCGCTTGACGAAAAATCGGAAACGTCTATAATTCGCGCGGCATGAAAAACCAGCGACCCGCGACAGTGCCCAGCGCCCGGAAGGGGCTCAGCCCCTGCGCGGGCGTTTTGTTTATTCCAACCGTTCCAGAGAGCCGAAAGGCTCTCTTTTTTCATCTACTCGGTGAGGCTGTATGCTGACCCTACCGGGATTGATCGATCCGCACGTGCACATGCGCGAGCCGGGGCAGTCGCACAAAGAGGATTGGCGCAGCGGCACAGCCGCTGCGCTTGCCGGAGGATTCACTTGTATTCTGGCGATGCCCAATACCGATCCGCCGGCGACGGATCTGGCGTCGCTTGAGAGTGCGGAAGAGAGTGCAAGGAAGAAGGCTCTGTGCGATTACGGCCTTTTCTTGGGTGCAGGGGAGGACAACGTGGAAACCGCGGCCGCCCTCGCGCCCAAGACCGTCGGGTTGAAGATGTACCTCGATCGGACGTTCGGCCCCTTGCGGCTCGGCGACCCCGGCGCGATAGCCGCCCACATGGCCAACTGGCCCGCGCAGAAGCCGATCGTTGTGCACGCCGAGGGCAAACGCATCGCGCTTGCCATCCAGCTGGCCGCCCGGCTCGGGCGGAGCGTGCATATCGCCCATGTCAGCCGCAAGCGGGAAATCCTCCTGATCAAATTGTCCAAGGAGAAAGGGATCGCAGTCACCTGCGAAGTGACCCCGCATCATTTGTTCCTCACCAAGGAAGACATCCCGCGCATCGGGGCAGGGCGCAGTGAGGTCCGCCCCAAACTCGCAACCCAGGCCGATCAACAGGCGCTGTGGGAAAACTTGGCGGTGATCGATTGCTTCGCCACCGATCACGCGCCGCATACGCCCGCCGAGAAGGATGGCGAGAATCCGCCCCCCGGATTCCCCGGCCTTGAAACCGCCCTACCGATCCTGCTCGGCGCGGTGCGCGAAGGGCGCCTGACTATGGAGGATATTCTTAAACGAATGGTCGACAACCCGCGGCGGATCTTCCATTTGCCGGAACAGGTGGATACTTTCATCGATGTCGATTTCGACGCCCGATGGACGATTCGCGGGCATTACCTGCAATCGCGTTGCGAATGGACCCCGTTTGAAGGGATGCCCGTGCAGGGAAAAGTGGTGGAAGTGAACCTGCGCGGCAGGATCGTCTACCAGGCGCCGGATGTTCTGGCGGAGCCGGGGTACGGAAGGAATCTGTTCGGCATAGCGCTCCCACCCGAGCCGATTAAACCCATCCCGATGTAAAAGGGGCGGGATGCCGTCCGCCGCCGCCCGAAGGACGGGCGCGGCGGGAAGAGAAAGGATGCCATCATGGCCACGTATGTTCCGCCGACACAACGCCGCGAAAAGAGTCCGCACCTTCCCTTTGGCGACATGCGCCAGACGCCGTTCTATGGGAAAGACATTCTCTCCGTCTCGCAATTCGGTCGCGAAAATCTGGAGTACGTTTTCGCCGTGGCCGAGGAGATGCGTTCGATGGTCGAACACGTCGGCACGTTCGACCTGCTCAAGGGGAAGATCCTCGCCAACCTGTTCTACGAGCCATCCACCCGCACTTCGTCCTCCTTTATGGCGGCAATGCAGCGGTTGGGGGGAAGCGTGATCCCGATCAACGAAGTGCGCTACTCCTCGGTGGCCAAGGGAGAATCCCTGCCCGATACGGTGCGCACGCTGGAATCCTACGCCGACGTGATCGTCATCCGCCATCCGGATGTGGGCTCTGCGGCGATCGCGGCGCTGTATGCGCGCAAGCCAGTGATCAATGCCGGCGACGGCGTGGGCGAACATCCCACCCAGGCGCTCTTGGATCTGTTCACCATCCGGGAGGAACTCGGCCGGACGGAGGATTTGACCGTGACGATGCTCGGCGATCTCAAGTACGGCCGCACGGTGCATTCGCTCTCCCGGCTCCTGGCGCTATTCCAAACGAAACTGCATTGCGTCTCGCCGGACATCCTGCGCATGCCGCCCGAACTGGTGGCTGAATTGAAAATCCAGGGGATGTCGATCCAGGAGCACACGACCCTGGACGAGGTCTTGCCGGACACCGACGTGCTCTACGTCACCCGCGTGCAGAAGGAGCGGTTCGAGGATCAGGCGGTGTATGAATCGGTCAAGGGCGCGTTCGTTGTCACGCCCGATACCCTCAAGCTGGCCAAGGATCAGATGATCGTGATGCACCCGCTCCCGCGGGTGGGCGAGATCGCGATGGATGTGGACGCCGACCCGCGCGCGGCCTACTTCCGGCAGATGGAATACGGCCTCTACATCCGCATGGCGCTTCTGGCGATGGTGCTGGGGAAAGCGTAGGAAGGGACGATCGACCATAGACCATCGACCATGGTCCGTCGTCCATCGTCGAATGTCCATGGTCTATGGTCCATGGTCCGCCATCCGAAAGGAGAAGGAACATCCGAATGACCAATTTCTCGACCATGCTCGACAACCGCGCCCGCAGCGTCCGATCACTTCTCTGCGTGGGCTTGGATCCGCATCCGGATCTGCTGGCCCGGCCGACGGCAGACGCGGCGCGGGATTTCTGCCTGCGCATCATCCAGGAGACGTCGGACCTGGCGCTGGCGTTCAAACCCAATAGCGCGTTCTTTGAAGCGTTCGGCCCGGAGGGCATTCGCGCGCTGCAGGAAGTGATCGGTGCGTGCCGGAAACAAAATGTGCCGGTGATCCTCGACGCCAAACGCGGGGACATCGGCGACACATCCAAAGCGTACGCGCGCGCAGCCTTCGAAACGCTCGGCGTCGACGCACTGACGGTTAATCCATACCTGGGCGGGGATTCAGTTGCGCCGTTTCTGGAAAAAGAGGAGCGCGGTGCGTTCATCCTTTGCCGCACCTCGAACCCCGGCGCGGCCGATCTGCAGCTCCTGCGCGTGGACGGCGTGCCGCAGTATGAAAAGGTGGCTTCACTCGCGCGGAAGTGGAACACGCGCGGCAACGTCGGATTGGTGGTGGGCGCGACCGACCCCGCGGCTATCGCCCGCGTGCGCGCGCTCGTCCCGGACCTGTGGTTGCTCGTGCCGGGCGTGGGCGCACAAGGCGGAGATCTGCGGGCCGCAGTGGATGCGGGAATGCGCGCGGATGGCCTGGGCTTGACGGTGAACGTCTCGCGGTCGCTGGCCCGTGCCGCGAGCCCGCGCGCCGAAGCGGAGAAGCTTGTCGCGGTGATGCGCGAGGCGATGCAGGCGCCGCGCGTGCAACCTTCGACCGCGGCACCGGTGCACCTTGAGGTGGCGGAAATCCTCAGCGCGTCGGGGTGCGTCAAGTTTGGAAATTTCACGCTCAAATCCGGGAAGCAATCGCCGATCTACCTGGACCTGCGCCAGTTGATTTCGAACTCGGAGATGCTGGCCCGGGCGGCGGCGGTATACATCCCGCTCCTGCAGGAGTTGACATTCGACCGCATCGCCGGGCTGCCCTACGCCGCGCTGCCGATCGCCACCGCGATCAGCCTGCAGACGGGTTGGCCGATGATCTACCCGCGCAAAGAAGCCAAGGACTACGGCACCAAGGCCCAGATCGAAGGTGCGCATGCGCCGGGCGAGCGGGTGGCGATGATCGACGATGTGGTGACCACCGGCGGAGCCAAGCTGGAGGCGCTCGAAAAACTGCGCGGCGCAGGTCTGGTGGTGGAGGACTTGGCGGTGCTGGTCGACCGCGAGAGCGGCGGCGCGGAGAGCCTGCGCGAAATGGGCGTTGCGTTGCACGCCGCGGCGCGCCTGCGCGACCTGCTCCCCATCTGGCAATCGCAGGGCAAACTGACCGCCGAACAGGTGGCGCAGGTGCTGCAGTCCACCTAGCCAAGAAACGAACTACTCACAATATCGGTATTATCTCAACCTCCTGGTATTCGGAGGGGAAATTTTCAGTAGTTGGGTGCGGCGATGGTTGGCACCGTGGCAGCGGGCTAAACGGTTGGAAGATACAGAATAATTTTCGAAGCAGCTGCTCTTATGGCCCATCAGAAATTCGAGACAAATCAATGGTGGGACCCCCCAACAAAAGACGGCCGTCTCAGCGCCGAGATCGGCCGTCTTTATGATTGTTCCGGTTGGGGGTGAACCATCGTCTTACACGGATCTATTTATCGGTGATGTCGATAACGTGGCTCACGAAGTACTTTGACTGTCTTGTCTCCACGCTTACCAAAACATAAAGCCCTTTAACCGTGCTCGGAACTGTGACGGTGGTTGTCCATTCTGCCGTTGACTTGGAAAGGGCAATGGTTGCATCCGCGATGGAAGGGTCCTCATACAAACCATAGAGGATGCCATCGGCACCAATGACCGGCGGGGTTCCGATATGGACATAATTGGCGTAATCGCTGGGGTTAAAATCCTGCCAATCCAATTCCAGGCCGGTGTTGGTCCGTTTGGCGTCGGTGAGGGTCAGCGTGAAACTGTTAATGGCGTTTATCTTATCCCCCACTTTCTCGATCAAACCGGTTATTGGGGTTGCCACCGGATAGGTCACATCTTTGGCAACTTGATCCAGATCCAACTTCATCGTTCCGCTGACCGGTACGGATGGAACGTGAAGGTCATATGCTCCGGTCACATAGCTGTATCCGATGGAGAGGTTGGCTCCGGAAGACGCAACCGCGCCTTTGCATTCCACGTAGAGAAGCTGGATTTTGGGAGCCGCTTTTGTTCCCGCAGTATAGCCCCGCATCTGAAAGCCCGGCGCCAGACTCGTCCCGCCGGTGCCGACAAAAACGGTGTCGCAGTTGGTCTTCTTGCCATCGCTGGCCGTGAGGACGGCGGGTTTGCCTTCATCGGCCTGCATGGCGCTCCAATCCTGCGTGTCGTTCCGTATCGCGAGATCGATATGCAAATCCCCGGCGTCGGATTTTCCGAGATTGATTGCAATCGTGCTCCACCCTTTGGAAGCGGTGGAAGTCGGAGTCACCAATAAATCAGCCGGTACAGCGATGTACGGGCAGATACAACCTAGCAGCGCAAAGATTGCGATTGGAATCAGTATTTTTTTCATACCCATCTTTCTTTCTCCTTTTCATAAAACCGCAACGGAATAAACGAGAGGGCGCTCTTTGCCCTCACCCGTTTTTTTTAAAACTAACTATGGAGTCTTTGCAAATTGTGGAAGGATCGTGGAGAATTGACCGGTTATCAGCCAGTACTCGGCGGGAGCATCCGTTCCGCCATCCACGGCCTCCACGGTCTTTGTCTGACCCTGGTACGTAACGCTCGTGAAATAGGTGTCGCACACTTTGCACGGGACGTGCGAGGTGGAATACATATTATCCGTAAACCATCCCTGGCTGCTGATAAACGTAAGCAAAGTTTCCACATCGCCCGGCGTTACCTGTTTCTCGATTTGTTGCGTACCGTTGTCGCCGGTGATGCGCCCGTCGGCAAAAATGCCGTACAGCTCGTCAATGCAATTGGTTCCGCCGTTGCGCTCATAGACAATGACCGCCCCGGCTTTCAGCAGGTTTGCCGCCTGATCCTGCCGGAAGGGTTTTATTTGGCAGGCGGATGAGACCGTGCCGGTGCCCCCAATTCCAAGAACATTATAGGCAAATATGGCCAGGACAATGACAACGACCGCGCCACCGCCATAGACCAGCACTTGCCGGATCCGCTTTGCGCGACTTATCTTCGTGCCCGCTCCCTGACCAATTTTCAGATTGGCAATCACGGCCTGTAGGCCGATGAAAAAGAGCGTAATGGCACCGACCATGATCAGGGTCCACCAGGTAATGAGATGACCCTGGATTTGGATCATGGTTTGGATAAGGATCGTGATGAGCACACCAAACAGTGCTCCGAATACATACCCTTGGCCACCGGTTAAGGCGGTACCGCCTATCACTACCGCAGCGATGACGGTCAACTCCATGCCGTTTCCTAACAAACCCTGCCCCGATCTAGTGTAGATGCTCAAAAAAATGCCAGCCAACGCCGAACAAAACCCGTTCAAGGAATAGACCAACACTTTGGTCCGGTTCACCGGCAGGCCCATCAACCGGGCAGATTGTTCGTTGGCCCCGCTATTCCCACCGATGGAATAGATCGTGCGGCCAAAGCGCGTATAGTGGGCAATGTAAATTGCAACCGCAAATACGAACATGGCGATGACGACGGAGGGGGTGACGTAGTCGCCCTTCTGGGTCACGACGTTGCTCAGACCAGGGATCAAGATTTTCGTTCTGTCAAGTAGTATATAGATTCGGTCGTTGATCACGATCGACTCATTGCTGATAAAGTAAGCCAATCCGCGGCCAATCCACATGCCGGCCAGGGTGGCGATAAACGGTTGCACTTTCAGGTAGGTGATGAAATAGCCCATAATCGCGCCCATGGCGGCGCCCATCGCCAGCATGAGAAGCATGACGGCAAAGGGGTTCGAGCCGGTCCGGAGCAATGCGGCGGAAGCCGTGGTCGTTAGCGCCACCATTCCGCCCACCGAAAGGTCGATGCCCCCCGAAATAACGACCAGGGTTTCTCCGATCACGCTGACCAGCAGGTAGGGGGTTTGGTTGAATAAATTGAGAAATACTTGCGGATCCCTCATTCCCGGCAGGTAAACCGCGCCGATGGCATAAGCGATAAAAAACAATATGATGGTTGCCAAAAGCGGCAGGAGACGCCGGTTTTTGGAAAAAAGGGTGGTTAGATTCTGCATCATGGTTTGATCTCTTTCAACTTTGCCAGCCCCGTGATTTTCCGGACCAAGTCTTGGACCTGTTGCGCATACAGGAGGATTAACAGGATGACGACCACTCCTTTGACCGCCAGCAGCGAATTCGCGCTGACTCCGATGGCGTACATGGACGTGGTGACGGACTGCATGACCAATCCGCCGATGACGCTGGCTAGCAGGGAGAACCGCCCGCCCGCTCCCAGTAGGGTTCCGCCGATGACCACGGCCAGAATGGCGTCCAGCTCCAAGTTCAGGCCCATACTAGTGGCATCCGAAGTGCTTATATTCGAAGTGCCGATCAGGCCTGCGATCCCCGCGCAAAAACCGCAAAACATGTAAGCGAACAATCGAATCTTCTTTTCATCGATACCGCTAAAAAGACTCGAGCGAACATTGACCCCCACCGATTCGATGAAAAGCCCGATGGACGTTCGGCGGGTTATAAGCCAGCCCAGGGCATACAGAAAGGTCACGATGTAACAAGAAAAAGGCAGGAGCAGCCAGCCGTTTCCGATGTAGACGAATGGCGCATAAAAGATCTGAATTTTTTGCGAGTTGGTAATCAGTTGGGCGATCCCTCGACCGGAAATCATCAGGATCAGTGTGGCCACCATGGGTTGAATTCCTCCGTAGGAAACCAGCAGCCCGTTCCACAGACCGCAGATGGTGGCCACGATCAGTGGCAGCAAAATCACCAACCAGAACGGCGAATAGCTATACGTGGGATTATTCTTGATGGCCTGCAGTTGAGTGCCGAGAACGAACGGATTCATCAATAAGGCTGCCACCGAAGAGACAATCGCCATAATGGCGCCCACTGAGAGGTCCACCCCGCCGGTGGCAATTACCAGAGTCATGCCGATGGCCAACGCGACAACCGGCATGCTATTTCGCAGGATGTCGATCACGCTGCCATACAAATGGCCTTGTTGGAACGTTATGTGAAAAAAATTGGGAATAAAGATCAGGTCGAAGAGTAGAATCAGCGCCAGGGCAACGAGAGGAAAGAAGAGCCTGCTCTCGGTGATTTTTCTCCACTCAAAAGAGGAGGCAGACTTTTTCATGGTTATTCACTCCCTGCAATCGCTTGCATGATTTTTCGTTCGCCCACCTCACCGGTAAACTCGGTGATTTTCGCCCGCTCCCGCATAACCACGATGCGGTGACTGATGCGCAATACTTCCTCCAACTCGGAAGATATGAACAAGCACGACTTGCCTTCCTCGGCCAGCGATAGCACCAGTTTTTGAATCTCGGCCTTGGTTCCCACATCGATGCCCCGGGTGGGCTCATCCAAAATAAGAAGCCGCGGGTTCGTGGCGAGCCAACGAGACAGGATTACCTTTTGTTGGTTCCCGCCGCTTAGATTTTTAACGGGTTGATCGGCCGAGTACGTATTGATATTCAAAAGCTTAATATACTTTTCTGCAATCTCATATTGTTCTTGCGTGCTCAGGCGCTTGAACCAGCCCAGGCTGGCTTGCATCGCCAGGATGATATTTTCCCTCACGGTCAATTCCCCGATGATCCCTGCGTCTTTCCGGTCTTCCGGGCAGAGGGCTACACCCCGCTCGATGGAACCGAGCGGGGAGTAATCCCGAACCGGTTTATCATCCATCGTTATCGAGCCGCTATCCGGCTTGTCCAGACCGAATAAGAGCTGTGCCATTTCGGTCCGCCCGGAACCAAGCAGGCCGGCCAGCCCGACGACTTCCCCGGCATGCAATTCCAGATCAAATGGTTCAATGGCGCCGGTGAGTCCCAACTCTTTCGCCTGAAGCAGCACATCCTGTTTAATATGCTTGCTGCTCTCCAGCTTGAGTTTTGTCATATCGGTATACTCGGTCAGACTGCGGCCGATCATTTTTGTGATAAGCTCCAGGGGTGGAAGAGTGGCTGTATTATACGATCCAACCAATTTGCCATTTCTCAGGACGGTAATTCTGTCGGCAATTTCATATACCTGGTTTAGAAAATGGGTAATAAAGATAATGGCTCTTCCCTCGCGTTTTAGCTTGCGCATCACGCTAAAGAGTTGTTCCGTCTCATGGCTGTCGAGACTGGAAGTCGGCTCATCCAGAACCAGGACCCTGGCGGAGGAGATCTCGAGCGCCCGCGCAATGGCCGCCATTTGTTGGATGGCAACCGAACACATACCCAGGGTCTGGGTTACATCTATATCAACGTCCAACCCCGTGAGGATCTGCCTGGCCCGGGTATTCATGGTCTTCCAATCGATGCTCCCCCATCTCATGGGTTCCCGTCCGATCAGGAGATTTTCCGCCACGGTCAGATTCGGGCAAAGATTGACCTCCTGATAGACCGTGCTGATACCGAGTCCTTGAGCATGCTGAGGTGATCGTATTGTGGTTGTTTGTTGATTAACGGTGATCGAGCCGGTATTTGGTTGCTCAACGCCGGTCAATATCTTAATCAGGGTCGATTTACCGGCCCCATTTTCTCCAACCAGAGCGTGGATCTCGCCTTTCCGAAGCGTAAAATCTACATTCTCAAGGGCCTGCACGCCCGGAAAAGATTTAGAGATGCCTTTCATTACTACAAGATCAATGCCGGATTCTGACATAAGCAACCTCGATCTTAAATAAATACCTCAGGGGCCTTATTTTGGTTTGGGGAGAAGCGGCGCGAACGCCGCTTCTCCCATTTTACATGAATTTGCTTGTCCAACCAGCGGCTCCCGGGAAAGCCACAAGTTCCTAGGATTTAGTACTTGCGGGTGGGCAGAATGGCCTTTAACGCATCTGCACCTTGTGAAGCGTAGAATGCACCTTCCTTCGAAGGAACATAGCTGGGCATGGTTGTGTCGCCGTTCAAGCCTTTCAGGGCGGCTTCGTATACCTGCGGGCCGAGCAGCGGGTTGCACTCGATGTCGGCACCCAAGGTACCATCGATCAGGGCAGCAAAACCGTCTTTCGTCGCATCAAGACCGATGACCATGATATCCTTGCCTGGAACGAGGCCGGCTTCCTTGATGGCCTGGATGGAGCCCAGCGCTTCCTCATCATTGTGGGCAAACACACCCTGGAAGTCTTTGAGTGTCGGATCCTTCAGCCAGGCTTCCACGACCGCCTTAGAATCCGCGACGGCCCAGTTACCGGTCTGGGAAGCGGTGATCGTGATTCCGCAGTCGCCCATCTTCTGACGGAAACCCTTGGCGCGGTCAATGCCCGCGGAAGCGCCTACAGCGCCGGAAACTTCAACGACGTTCTTCTTCGTGAAATTCTTAAGCAGATCGCACATGGCCACAGCGCTTAATTGCCCTTCGGCGACGAAGTCTGAGCCGATCCGGGTGTAATACAGGCTCGATGACGAATCGACGCTCCTGTCTTCCAAAATCACGAGTTTGCCGGCGGTCGCGGCTTCTTTCAACACATCGTCAAAACCTTTCGTGTCATCCGCCGCAAGCATGATCACGTTCACGGTGGGATCTTGATTGAATGTGTGGAAAGCCGAAATCTGATTCTCGACCTTGCCCTGGGCATCGTAGACCTTTAGCGTGATGCCCTGCTGTTTGGCGGCTTCATCGAAGGACGCATTGTTAGCGGTACGCCACGCACCTTCCGGACCGGTCTGGATAAAGCCGACGACCATGTCTTTGTATGTGCAGTTGGGCGCGCATTTCTGGACCGGGACAACGTAGCCGCTGGACGTCACTGGCACGGCCGTCGCGGGAACGGCCGTCGCGGGCACAACGACTTCCGTCGTGGGCGCCGTCGTGGCGGCGGAGCAACCCACGGCGGTCATGATAAACAGCGTCGCAACTGCTCCGAAGGCGAACAACTTTGTGATTTTCATCTTCCCATCTCCTTTTGAATTGACTTCCTTGATTATGGACGAAGCGTTTTCCCGGGACGGAATGCTTCGAAAACGAAAAGAACATGAAGTTGACATAGGTGCTCCTACTCCGGAAATCCTGCCCGGACTCGCCTGAGTCGGCCGGGCTAATCCGCCATACACTTCCTTTCCGGCAGGGCATCTGGTCCGCTGACTATGTTAAAATTGGCTCGTGGAACCGACGCTTTGGCGATTTTCACCATCTGCGGCTGCCTATTTGTCTGCACTCCGATGAAATTTCATCCGATTTTGATTCCAGGAGGATTCCAAAGTGAATGATTTACAGTTTTTTTTAGTTGCCAGATCGACCGCTATCGATCACGCTAACGGTCCCGCTATCGATCCCGTTATCGTTCACATTTTAGCGCCATTATATTAGCAAAGAAAATGTGACGTGTCAAGTGTCAATACTTGACAAAACAAGCCAGTTTTGATATTATGTTACCGATCCCGATAACGATAACGATTATTCATGCAATTGTTATCGATAACGGGGGTAGACATAAAACGCATTGAGGTTTCACACTAATGAATACAAATAAGCGAGCAACGATCAAGCATGTTGCGAATGCAGCCGGTGTCTCCACTCAGACTGTTTCCAGAGTTATTAACGACCGGCCGGACGTTTCCCCCGAAACCCGCGAGCGAATTCAACAGATCATTGCGGATCTGGATTATCGGCCCAGCGCTCTTGCGCGCAGCCTGATTCAACAGCGCAGCTTTACGCTCGGAGTGGTTACTTCTGGATTGCAGGAATATATCGGTCCATCCAGGACGCTGAACGGGATTACCGGCAAAGCGGCGGAGTTGAACTACGGCTTGCTGCTCGAGGAACTTCCCCACTTCGATACGGAAAATATAAAACCACTTCTGCAGAATTTAATTGCCCACCACGTGGACGGGATCGTTTGGGCGGTGCCGGAGGTCGGCGATAATCGGCGCTGGGTCGATGAGATATTGAAAGACGTCCCCGTTCCGGTGGTTTTCCTGACCATGCAGCCGCGCGCCGGCGTGACGACCGTATCGGTGGATAATTATTCGGGCGGAGTGCTGGCCACTCAACACCTGCTGGCGCAGGGATACCACCAAATCGGACACATCTCCGGACCCCTCGATTGGTGGGAAGCCCGACAGCGCAAACAGGCCTGGCAGGAAACAATGGCCAAGGCCGGTATTACAGTGGAAAATCGTCAATGCGCGGAGGGTAATTGGTCATCTTCCAGCGGGGAAGCGGCCTGTGAGCAACTGCTGCAAAGCTATCCTGAAATGGACGCGGTTTTTGTTGCGAACGATCAAATGGCGCTTGCCGTATTGCATATGTGCAATCGCCGGGGAATGAATGTTCCCGGCGCTCTCGCTGTGGTCGGTTTCGATAACATCACCGAGTCCCCCTTTTTTTGGCCGGCGCTGACGACCATTAACCAGGACCAACACGAATTAGGCTGCCGGGCAATACAAGAACTCGTCAGTCAGATCGAAGTTGTCCAACGGAACGAAAAAATCGAGCCGCTGAATATTTTGCTTTCGACCAAATTGATTGTTCGTGAGAGCTCGGTGAGTCGCTAACCACTCGGCTTGCGTTTTTTGTTTAGGGAGGATCTTGTGCTAGATTTAAAAGAATTTGAAGTCTGGTTTGTGACCGGAAGTCAGCATTTGTATGGCGAGAGAACGTTGGCGGAAGTGGCGGATCACTCCCGGAAAATTGCCGAGGGCTTGACCCGCTCGGGCAAACTGCCTGTTAAAGTAATTTTCAAACCGGTCGTGACGACACCTCAGGCAATATACAATCTATGCACGGAAGCCAATAATGCCAGCGCTTGCATCGGTTTGATTACCTGGATGCACACCTTTTCCCCCGCCAAAATGTGGATCGCAGGATTAAACGCCCTGCGCAAACCATTCGTCCATTTGCACACTCAATATAATAAGGAACTCCCCTGGTCCGAGATCGACATGGATTTCATGAATTTAAATCAATCCGCGCACGGGGACCGGGAATTCGGTTTTATCACCAGCCGGATGCGGCTGAACCGGAAGATTATCGTCGGCTATTGGCAGGATGAGGAGGTATTGGGGCACTTGGCGGCGTGGATGCGCGCGGCCTGCGCCTGGCACGATGCCCAGAGCGGAAAAATCGCCCGGTTTGGCGACAATATGCGCGACGTCGCCGTCACCGAGGGCGATAAGGTGGAAGCGCAAATTCGACTGGGCTATTCGGTCAACGGATATGGTGTGGGGGATCTGGTGAAGTATGTGGATCAGGTCACGGATGCGTCCGTGGAAGCGCTCCTCGGAGAATATGAAGGGCGATATCTCCTCGCGGATGCGCTTCGGAAAAATGGCGCCTCCCGGCAGTCTTTGCGGGACGCCGCGAAAATCGAACTGGGGATGCGAGCGTTTTTACAGCAGGGCGAGTTCACCGCGTTTACCACCACATTTGAAGATCTCAACGGGCTTACACAACTGCCCGGTTTGGCGGTCCAACGGTTGATGGCCGATGGATATGGGTTTGGCGCCGAGGGGGACTGGAAGACCGCCGCTCTGGTCCGCGCGATGAAGGTCATGGGCGCCGGCTTGCCGGGCGGGACTTCCTTTATGGAAGATTACACCTACCACTTTGGCGACAACGGCATGAAAGTGCTGGGCGCGCATATGCTCGAAGTGTGCGAATCCATCGCCGCGAAGAAACCGGGGCTGGAGGTTCATCCCCTCTCAATCGGATCCAAGGGTGATCCGCCGCGACTCGTATTCGATGTCGCCAGCGGCCCGGCCGTGTGTGCTTCGATCCTGGATATGGGCAACCGGTTCCGGATGCTGGTCAACGAGGTAGATGTCGTGCCGCCGGATGCGCCGATGCCCAAACTCCCGGTTGCCCGGGCGGTCTGGGTGCCGCGCCCGAACCTGAAAACGGCAGCCGCGGCCTGGATCATGGCCGGGGGAGCTCACCATACCGGGTTCAGCCAGGCTGTATCGCTTGAATCGCTTGAGGACTATGCGGGGATGGCCGGTTTGGAACTCCTGGTCATCGGCAAGGAAACGCGCCTTCCGGACTTTCAGAAAGAGATCCGCTGGAACGATCTCTATTACGCGCTGGCAAAGGGGCTGTAGAAACACAAATCTTCCCGGATGAACAGGCCGGCCTACAAGAATAATTCTCCTGACCCGTCCGTCCATTTTCGAGTGTCCATAAACGTCGCCCGCCGGGAGCAGCCGCTCGTATCGAGCGGCGGATTATCCGAACGAACAAGGCCGGCGATGATGTTGGTACGTTGCCTGATGTACACTTCCCTGCCCGCCAGCCGCCATGCCGAAAGCGATTCGAGGGACGCGCGCTCGCCGGTTCCACCTCTGTTTCCGCTGGGGTGGGCTGCCGAGGTATCCAGGTTGGCGGAACGGCGCGCACGTTTGAGAGGGATCGGGAAAAGCTGGTTCCAACCGTAGGAGACAGGTATGAATCAAAACGAGATCCAAAAAGCCGTTGAAAGCGGCAAGACCGCGCTGGGCATTGAGTTCGGTTCAACTCGCATTAAGGCGGTCTTGATCGGCGAGGACCACGCGCCCATCGCCTCGGGAAGCTACGAGTGGGAAAACCGATACGAAAACGGCGTCTGGACGTACCATCTCGAAGATGTCTGGGCGGGCCTGCAGGAAAGCTTTCGGAAGCTGCGTGGCGAAGTCCAGGAGAAGTACCGCGTTCCGCTCAAAACCGTCGGCGCCATCGGCTTCAGCGCGATGATGCACGGTTATCTGGCATTTGATAAAAACGGCAAACTGCTCGTCCCCTTCCGCACATGGCGGAACACCATTACCAGACAAGCGGCGGAGCAACTCACGAAGTTGTTCCAATTCAATATTCCCCAGCGCTGGAGTATCGCGCACCTCTACCAGGCCATCTTGAACAAAGAACCTCATGTCCGCGACATCCGCTTCCAGACCACCCTGGCGGGCTACGTCCATTGGAAGCTGACGGGGCAGAAGGTGCTGGGCGTCGGCGAAGCCTCGGGCATGTTCCCCATCGATAGCAAAACCAACGACTACGATGCCCGCATGCTCAAGCGATTCAACGCGAAACTCAAAGCCAGGAAGGTCCCGTGGAAGCTCCAGGATATTCTGCCCAAAGTCCTAATGGCGGGAGATGCCGCGGGCGTTCTTACCGAAGAAGGCGCAAAGTTGTTCGACCCTTCGGGGCTGTTGCCCGCGGGCATCCCGCTCTGTCCGCCCGAGGGCGATGCGGGCACCGGCATGGTCGCCACCAACAGCGTCGCGGAACGGACCGGCAACGTTTCCGCGGGCACCTCCGTCTTCGCTATGATCGTTTTGGAAAAACCCCTTTCGAAGCTGTATCCCGAGATCGACATGGTGACGACGCCCACTGGCAAGCCCGTGGCGATGGTGCACAGCAACAACTGCACCTCCGACCTCAACGCATGGGTCGCCCTTTTCCGGGAATTCGCCCATGCGCTGGGCGTGGAGACAAGCGAATCCAAGCTGTTTGAGTTGCTCTATACCAAAGGACTCGCCGGCGACGCGGATTGCGGCGGGTTGCTGGCCTACAATTATTTCTCGGGCGAGCATCTCACCGGTCTTCCGGAAGGACGCCCGCTGTTCGTCCGAACGCCCGAAAGCAGCTTCACGCTCCCGAATTTCATGCGCGCCCATCTATTCTCGGCGCTCGGCGCGTTGAAGATCGGATTGGATATCTTTACCAAGGAGAAAGTGAAGATCGACCAAATTCTCGGCCATGGCGGGTTCTTCAAAACCAAGAACGTCGGTCAAACGATCATGGCGGCGGCGATGAATGTCCCCGTCTCCGTGATGGAAACCGCGGGCGAGGGCGGAGCGTGGGGGATGGCGTTGCTGGCCTCCTTTATGCTCCAGGCGGCGGCAAAGGAACCCCTCGAAGGATACCTCGCCCACAAGGTCTTTGCCGGGCAAAAGGGAGCGACGATCGCGCCCGATCCGAAGGACGTCGCCGGCTTTGCGGCGTTTATGGAACGCTACAAGAAGGGGCTGACCATCGAAAAAGCCGCCGTGCACAACTTGAGGTAGAGATATGCTGGAAAATCTTCGTAGTGAAGTCTGTCGATTGAACCGCGAGCTTCCGCGGAGCGGGCTGGTGGCCTGGACCTCCGGCAACGTGAGCGCAAGGGATCCCGCAACCGGCCTGGTCGTGATTAAGCCCAGCGGCGTGCTCTATGACGAGCTAACCCCGGAGAAGATCGTGGTCGTAGATCCAAGCGGCAAGCGCGTCGAAGGGGAATTGAACCCGTCGGTCGACACCGCGACGCATCTCTACATTTACCGGATGCGGCCGGACGTGGGCGGCGTGGTGCACACGCACTCGACGTTCGCCACTGCCTTCGCCGCGGTGGGCAAGCCCATTCCGGCCTGCCTGACGGCGATCTGCGACGAATTCGGCGGACCGATTCCGGTCGGCTCCTTCGCCCCGATAGGCGGCGAGGAAATCGGCGCCGAGGTTGTGCGATCGATCGGGAACAGCTCGGCGATTCTGATGCAGAACCACGGAGTCTTCACAGTCGGCAAGGACGCCGCCGCGGCGGTTAAGGCGGCGGTGATGGTGGAAGACGTCGCGCGGACGGTTTTCTATGCGATGCAACTAGGGAATCCAATCCCGATTGCGGACGAAATGGTCCGCCGATTGCACGATCGCTACATGAACAAGTACGGCCAGTGATCTGATACTGCGCGGTAATTCATTTATCCACATCCTCACGCTACTGAAAAAACCCCATGCGCGCATCGCGCATGGGGTTTTTTCTATTGTGTTTTATGAGAACCGGTAAGTCCAGGAGCCATTTTGATTACAACACTGGGATTTCGTCTCCCGGACCGCTAAAGGTATTGGCATCGAAAGTCGATGGAGCGACGCCCGAGGGGACTTCGGATCCCGGACCACTATAATAATTGGCATCGAAGGCCGATGAAGCGACGGCCGAGGGGATTTCAGATCCCGGACCGCTAAAGGTATTGGCATCATTGGCATCGAAAGTCGATGAAGCGACGGCCGATGGAATTTCGGATCCCGGACCACTATACGTAGCGGCATCGAAAATCGATGGAGCGACGGCCGAGGGGATTTCGGATCCCGGACCACTGTACGTTTTGGCATCGAAAATCGAGGAAACGTCGGTCAGAGGCATTTCGACTAGACCGTTCAACGCCACCGCGCGGGCCGGGAGGATCAGTACAAAGGCACCGGCCATTAAAAGCGCCTTGAGGGGTTTATGTAGCTTGGACATTTTAATCTCCTTTCATCTTAAAAAACGCAGGTTAAAAAATCAACTGCGGGTCTCATCGGTCGGAATGCTCGATGGATTCCTTTCCCGATGGGTTTTTGTGGTCGAAGGGTATGTAGATCTGCTTGCCATTGCGAAAGGAAGGATACTCCGGTTATCGTTAATGTTTTATAAGATATCGCATCGGCGGGTTCCTTTTTACGCGGCGGGGGATGCATTCCTTCCGTCGAGCAGGCACTGGCCGGCCCGCCGCGGCACGGAATGCGGCGATGGAGGTGGAAGACGCGGTGTAGATTTTGTTTTTTTTGCTTGGGGATTGGGTAAATCGATTCCGGAGTCGGAATTGATCATTCTTCAGCTTTCCGATCTATTGATCCCTAAGTACGGTCGGGGATTATGAGGGGGAGATTAATCACCGCGATGGGATATCCAGAATATAATAATGGGTATGGAAGTGATCTCCGATCGTGCCGATACTGCTTTTAGATCGCTTTGCCAATCAGATCGTTGATGGATTTAATCCCCCTTCGTTTCAAATACGCCGCCATCCCTTTCCCGACGTTTTCGAACACATTCGGGGTCCGGAACATCGCCGTCCCGATCCCCACGCAGGTCGCGCCGGCCAGGATGAGTTCCAGCGCCTCGCCGGCGCTTGTCACGCCGCCCAGCCCGATGATGGGAATATTGTTTTTCTTGCAGCAGGCGGTGTAACACTTATACACCGCGTAGACCGCTACGGGATGGATTCCGATTCCGCTCAAGCCGCCGATCCGGTTGGCCAGCGCCGGCTTCTGCGTTTCCACGTCGATCGCCATGCCGCGCAGGGTGTTGATCACGCACAACGCGTTCGCCCCGCCGCGGATCGCCGCCAGGGCGATTGCTGCGATGTCGGTCACGTTGGGCGTCAGTTTCACGATCAGCGTCTTCCCCAGCGCGACCTTGCGCACGCGCGCGACGAGATCTTCGAGCACCGACTCATCGCAGCCGAACTCGATCCCGCCTTTCTCGACGTTCGGACACGAGACGTTGAGTTCGATCGCGTGAATTTCCTCGCGGGTCGAGAGAATTTCCGCGCATTGGACGTACTCGTCGATCTCCTCTCCGGCGATGCTGGCGATCACGGGCACCT
>JBEKLP010000057.1:0-18896 GCA_050010135.1 Anaerolineales bacterium | reverse complement strand
TGTCGGGCAGACTAGATGATAGATTAATACGGACACATTATGTTCTTTATGAATTTGTTCGCTCATTCTCCAATCTTAATCGTTTTACCGGTTTCTTGCCCCCACCCCATCTTTAGTTTCCCCTCCCAAGGGAGGGGAAACAACCCCCTTTCATCCCCGCAGCAAGCTGCGGGGTATTCAGCGGGGAGATTCGATAAATTTTGCGCGTAGGGATCGGTCACTAGCCCGTAGAGGGCATGGTCGATATAGTGCAGCGCCTTGCTCCGCGTGAGCTCGCACCCCGGGCACCGGCCGCGGGAGAGAATTTCCATAATATCGAAATAAAATGCTGGGGTTTGGGTCATAGGTAGGCAGCCGCTTCGCGTATCCAGCTTCTATATCACCAGATACAACCGAGATTTCGATTATACATTATGGTTGCGATCGGAAAATTAACCTAATCCCCCCATCCCTGCCCCTCCTCCCATTCCCTGATGCGTCGTCTCATCTGACCTAACCTCTCCACCCCTAACCCCTCCTCCCCTTCCCTTAAGGGAAGGGGAGGAGGGGGATCAAAGGGGAGGTGGGGCTAGGTCAGCCCGATGCCAGCCTGGCCAGCGCGTCGAACATTTCCGTCACGCCCTCGCCGGATTGCGCGCTGGTTTCGACGTATGCCGCGCCAATCGAATCCGCGAACGTTTTTCCGGCGCCGCGCTCTGAGGCCAGGTCCAGTTTATTGCCGACCACCAGGAGTTTCGTGCCTTTCGCGTTGGTTTGCGCTTCCACGCACCAAGCGGGGAGGTGTTCGAGCGTGGCAGGATTGGAGAGGTCGAACACCAGCGCCGTCGCTCGGCTGCCGCGGTACATTCCCGTGCGCACCACCTCGAACCGCGATTGCCCGGCCATATCCCAGATGGAAAGCTTGACCGCGCCCGCGGGCAGATCGACCACCTTGGTCTGAAAATCCACGCCGATGGTGGCGACGCGCGACTCTTCGAACTTGCCCTCGCAATACCGCCGGATCAGGGAGGTTTTGCCGACGGCCTCATCGCCCGCGATCGATACTTTATACAGTGGGATGTCCGACATCTTCAGGCTCCTGGGAACGCGGGGATCGGCTACTGCAGGTAATACTCGTGGGGGAAGACCATCCCGTCGATGTTGATCGGCGATTGCTGCAGCCTAGGCTTGTTGGCGCGCTCGAAAAAGAGGTGTGTCTCCTCCATCTGCTGCAACTGGCGTGCGGCGGGTTCGGTGTTATAAAGCGCGATCAGCGTGGTGAACCGTCCCGAAACGAAGCACACCCAGCGTCCGTTCTCGATCTGGGTCGAGCGCATCCGCGAGCCGAACATCTCGCGCGCGGCTTCGCGATAGGAAGAGAGCATCGGCACCATCAGCGCCGGATCCAGGTCGAATTTACCCAGCGTGGCGAGCGGCATGCCCGAAACGCTCTCGTAGATGGAAAATCCCAGCGCCTTGGCGAAATGCTCGCGCCGGATGGCGATGCTCTTCCCCTGGCTGACGGCCTCGCGCCAGTTTTCCGGCGAGATATCCAGCAAACGTTCGACGGCCTGCCGCTGCTGCTGGTAATGTTCGTAGAGGTGGACGAAGGTGTCGCGGTTGATTTCCCCCCGGGCGAAGTCTTCCGCCAGTTTGTTGGTTTTAACCTGCACTTCGCGCAAATGGCTTTCCGCCTCGCCGCGGGGATCGGCTGGAGACGAGGAAACCGGCGACGCTGCGGAGATGGGGATTGCTGCAGGCGGTGGGGTTTTTTCTTTGATCAGAGGTTGTTTTTCCGGCTGGGAGAATAATCGTTGAAGCCAGTTCATGAGATGATTCCCGTCCGAGATCGAATGAAAAGATTATATCTCATCCGGCGGGGAGAAAAAACCGGGGGAAGGAGAATTCTGCGGGAATGAATAAATGCGCGGTCCGGTGTGCGGTTATTTTCCCACCACGGCGCTGCGCCGTTCCAAAAGCATCACATCCCGCCAGCGCTCGTCCATTTTTCCGAGCCGTTCGCGCACCCCAACGATCCGGAATCCGTATTTTTGATGCAGGGCCATCGAGGCTTCGTTCTCAGGGAAGATACCCGCCTGGAGGGTCCAGTAACCTTTTTCCTCGGATTCCTTTATCAGCGATTCCATCAACACACCGCCGATTCCCTTCCCGCGCATCGCCGCGACGATATAGATGCTGACTTCCGCCACCCCGGCGTACACACACCGGCCGGAGACGGAAGTGAGCGACGCCCAGGCGACCACCTGACCTTCCAGCACGGCAACCAGCCTGCCGTCGCGAAGGTGCGAGGAATCCCACTCTTCCCAGTCCGGGGCTTGTTCCTCGAAGGTGGCGTTGCCCGTATCAATGCCTTCGTGGAAAATGGCCCTGACTGCGGGCCAATCACCGGGGAGCATGGGACGGATTTCCAAAGAATTATTTTTTGGCATATCGGTTCTCATGATTCAAAATTAATGCCTGCGCCGCACGAAAACGGCGGCCAGCGCGGCCGCTGCGGCCATCAGCACGGCGGCCAGCGCGAAGAGCACTTCCAGATACGGGGCGACGGTTTGAAAATCCGGCAACGCCCGCGGCTGAGGCGTCGCCACGAAGGGTAGCGAGGCGACTTGCGGCGGATTCAGCGCATGCTCTTCGGTTGGAGCGCAATCACCACACCCGCCGCCCAACCCCGGACTTGGGGATTGTAATTCGGCCGGTGTTCCGGTCGGAGTGCAATTGTCGCAGCCAATGCTAATCCCCGGGGTCGCTCCCGGCGAGGGAGTCTCCGTCGCCGGAAGGCTCGCGGGCGCCGCGGTCGCAGCGGATTTCCCGGCGCCGCTCGTATCCGAGGATTGCCGCGGCGCGGAGAATGCTTCGTTCGCCGGGGCAACAGCCCGAGGGGCGGATGCCGCGCCGAGAAAACCGACCCGGGAAACAACATCGACCGACAACACACACACAAACGCCAGCGACGCCAGCGCCGAACCGAACGCCATCCGGCGCGGTGAAAAGACAGCCGGTTTTCCCGCCGTCTTCCCGGCCAAAGCGTGAGTAAGTGCAAGCGACCGCGGCGGTTTAAGCAGCGGCAGCGTCCGGAGCGAATCCCGCACCGAACGTAATTCCGCCAGGTGCCGGCGCAGGCTCTCTTCCTTATTAAGACGCTCTTCCAGGGCGGCCTTCCCAGCACCCTCCAGCCGGCCGTCGAGATAGGCCGAAAGCATCTCCAACAGTCGCGGGTCAGGCCTCTCCGGTGGATTCATGCATTTGCCTCACTCTCCAGACGGCGCGCCTGCGGGGGAAGTTCCCCCTTGGCGCGGAGGCAATCCCGTAAACCGGCCCGGGCGCGGGCCACGCGGCTCTTGACCGTGCCCAGCGCGACGCGCAGCGCGCGCGCCGCCTCGCCGTACTCCAGGGCGTGCACGTCGACCAGCAGCACCGTCGCGCGCTGTTCGGGCGGCAGGAGCGAAAGGCAATCTTCGATCGAACGGCGCAGGTCTGAGCGGACGGCGGCCGATTCCGGACCCTCGGCCGGATCCGCCAGGATCGATAGGGATTCGTCGCTGCGGTCGTCCTCCTCCCCGGCAGCCAGATCGTCCAGCGAGACGGCCGGCCGGCGTTTGCGCCGACGCAGTTCGTCCAGGCAGGCGTTGGCCACGATCCGCAGCAGCCAGGAACGGAACGATTCCCCGCGCAGTTCGTTCAAATGCCGATAGGCGGAGAGAAACGCCTGCTGCGCGGCGTCGGCGGCGCCTTCCTCCTCGCCGAGCATCCGGTAGGCGAAGGAATAGGCGTGGTTCTGATGGGCCAGCACCAATTGGTTAAAAGCTTCCAAATTACCGTGGCGCGCGTCCTGGAGGAGAATTCGTTCATCCATCACGTGGATAATAATACCCGATTTTATTTTTCCGAAACCCGTCCTCCCCTCAATCCTCTCCCGTTTATCACGATGCGAAAAACGCGGGAGGACGAGGGAGGGGGTGGTATAATCCGCCTGTTCTATAACCCTCGATCCTTCGCGCTTTGGCGCTTTTTTCAGGAGAAACTCCCATGTCCGGCCATTCCAAGTGGGCAACCATCAAACGCAAAAAAGGGGCGGCCGACGCGAAGCGAGGCCAGCTCTTCACCCGGCTCGCGCGCGAGATCGTACTGGCGGCGCGCGAAGGCGGGGGCGATCAGGAAGGCAACTTCAAACTGCGGCTGGCGATCGAAAAAGCCCGGGCCAATAACATGCCCAAGGAGAACGTCGAGCGCGCCATCAAACGCGGGACCGGCGAGGACAAGGAAGGCGGCGTAATCGAGCAGGTGACCTACGAAGGCTATGCCCCGCACGGGATCGCGCTGCTGATCGAAGTGGTCACCGACAACCGCAACCGCGCGGTATCGGAGATTCGGCGGATTCTCACCCGCGCTGGGGGGAGCTTGGGGGAAGGCGGATCGGTGGCCTGGCATTTCGCCCGTAAAACCTACTTTTCCGTTCCTGTCACCGGACACAACCCCGACGCGGTCTTCGAACTTGCGGTGGATGCGGGCGCCGACGATGTGCAGATCGGCAAAGAAACGATCGAAATCTACGCCCCGGTGGAAGCCTTCAAATCCGTCAGCGAAAAGTTGCGCAAGGCGGGGATCGCCCCCGAGGAATCCGCGCTGCGGATGGAACCCAACCAACAAACCGAGCTCGAACCGGATCAAACCGTCCAGGTGATGAAAGTCATCGAATCGCTCGAAGAGCTGGATGACGTGAATATGGTCTATTCCAATCTGCTGATTACCGACGAAGCGGTGGCGGCAATGGAAGCCGCCGGGTAGGTGCGGTAACCATGCGCGTCGTGGGCATCGATCCCGGCACCGCGACGACCGGATACGGTGTGATCGAGGAATCCGCCGGCAAGCTCACGCTGATCGCTTTCGGGACGGTGTGCACCGGCGCCGAACTTCCGATGCCCCGCCGCCTTTTGGATTTGCACGACCGCCTGACCGAATTGCTGGCTCTCCACGCGCCGGATACCGCGGCGGTGGAGAGTTTGTTTTTCCAAAAGAACGTCCGCACCGCCATCACCGTCGGCCAGGCGCGCGGGGTGATCCTCCTGACGCTGGCTCGCGGCGGCGTACCGGTGAGCGAATATACACCGCAGGAAATCAAACAGGCCGTGGCCGGATACGGCGGAGCCGAAAAGCGGCAGGTGCAGGCGATGGTGCGTGCTCTGCTGGAACTCCAGGAAACGCCCAAACCGGACGACGCGGCCGACGCGCTGGCGGTGGCGATCTGCCATGCGCATTCCTACAAGATCGCGCATTTGGCGGCGGAGGCAAAATGATCGCATCCCTGCGCGGCAACGTCCAGCAAGCGGGGGACGCCTGGGTGGTGATCGATCTCGGCGGGATGGGGATCCGGGTTTCGGTTCCGGTTCCACTCGCCGCCCGCGCCCGCCCCGGACAGATCCTGGCGCTCTTCACCCACCTGTCGGTGCGGGAGGACGCGCTCGCCCTCTTCGGGTTTGAAACGCCCGACCAACTCGCTTTTTTCGAACTATTGCTGGGCGTGACGGGCATCGGCCCCAAGGTGGCGCTCTCGCTGCTGTCGCATTTTTCCACCGACGCATTGCGCCAGGCCGTCGTGCGCGGCGCCCCGGACCGCCTGTCCGGAATTCCCGGCGTGGGAAAGAAGACCGCCGAGAAGATCGTCTTTCATTTAAAAGACAAACTGACCGGGGAGGCGGGTACGGGCGCACCGGGTTGGAGCGAAAGCGACACCGAAGTGATCGCCGCGCTCACCGCGCTGGGCTACACCATCGTCGAAGCGCAAACCGCGCTGCAACGGATCCCGGCAGACGCGCCGGCGGACGCGGAAACCCGGCTGCGGTTGGCGCTGCAAGCGATGGGGAAATAGAGGGATTCTCCGGACTTTACGCCCTGCTCGAAATCCGCGACACCCTCCGAGCAGCTCTCCGCCATACGAGAGATTTATCAATTTACTTTTTTCAATCCCGCGATTCCAATCTGCGCCGGATAGCAAATTAATTAATTGAATGTATACTTATTTCCCGGAGATATCGAATGCCCAAACAAACCAGTTCGCTGCAAGTGCGGCATCTGGAGCGCACGATTTTGGAACTCAATATTGCGTACGATTACACCATCGAGGCCTGGACCCGGGCTCTCGATTTGCGGGATAAGGAGCCGCCGGGGCATACCCAGCGCGTGGTCGAATTAACCGTGCGTATGGCCAAAGCACTCGGGATTAAAGCCTCGGATATCACCAACATGCAACGCGGCGCTCTGTTGCATGACATCGGCAAGCTTGCCCTTCCGGATATCGTCCTTCACAAGACGAGCCCCCTCAACGAGCAAGACTGGATAATCATCCGCCGGCACCCGCAAATTGCCTACGACCTGCTCTCGCCCATCGCCTTTCTATATCCGGCGCTCGATATCCCGCATTATCATCACGAGAAGTGGGACGGAACGGGATACCCCTATAAATTGCAAGGAGAACAGATCCCTCTGGCGGCAAGAATATTTACGGTGGTGGACGTTTACGATTCACTGACTTCCGACCATATCTATCGGAAAGCCTGGTCCAAGGAGAAGACCCGCGATTACATTCGCGAGCAGGCCGGCAAGTATTTTGATCCCCGTATTGTTGAACTCTTCCTGAAAACGATATAGATGTTTCCCCGACTATCGATTGGAATGGAAAGCGGGTTGAAAAACCGTAAAGCCCTTGAACATGAAGGGTTTTCCGTTTTGATTGGAGAGGTCTGATTGCTAGACAAAACACCCCCCTTTCGGTATCATACCCAAACCCTCTCAAAAGGATTCCTCGCATGGATACGACAACCCTTCTTCTGAAAGAGCTCACCGAAGCCTCGGGCGTTTCCGGACACGAAATGGAAATCCGCGCATTGGTCGAAAAACGCCTGACCGGGCTCGGATCGATCGAAAAAGATAAAATCGGCAGCCTCATCTGCCGGCAGACGGGCTCGGTAAAAACCCCGGTCATTATGATCGCCGGCCATATGGACGAGGTCGGCTTCATGGTCAAGCTGATCTCCAAAGAGGGATTCCTAAAGTTCGTCCCTCTCGGCGGATGGTTCGACCAGGTTCTGCTGGGGCAGCGCGTGATCGTCAAAACGGTCAAAGGCGACGTGCAAGGCGTGATCGGCGCCAAACCGCCGCACCTGATCCCGGCCGATGAGCGGGATAAGATCGTCCAAAAGAAAGATATGTACATCGACATCGGCGCCTCCTCGAAGGAGGAAGTCGAGCAGATCGGCGTGCGCCCGGGCGATCCGGTCATTCCACGGGCGGATTTCGTCACGCTTGCCGGCGGCAAAACGTACCTTTCCAAAGCGTTCGACGACCGCGTCGGCGTGGCGCTGATGATCCAGGCCCTGGAGGCGCTGAAAGCCGAAGGGCATCCGAACACCGTGTGCGGTGTGGCGACCGTGATGGAAGAGGTGGGGGTACGCGGCGCCACGACCAGCGTGGAAGCGGTCAATCCGGACGTCGCCATCGTGCTGGAATCCGACATCGCCGGCGACGTGCCGGGGATCACCGAGGACCAGTCCGCGGTGAAGCTCGGCAAGGGACCGTCGGTGCTGCTTTACGACGCGCGCATGATTCCCAACCTGAAGCTGCGCGACCTGGTCATGGACACCGCCCGCGACCTCAAACTTCCCTGGCAGGTTTCAGCCATGGAAGGCGGGGCGACCGACGGTTCGGCGATCCACCTGTATAAGATCGGCGTGCCGACCGTGGTGATCGGCGTCCCGGCGCGACACATCCACTCCCACAGCGGGATCATTCACCGCGACGATTACGACGCGGCGTTGAAACTGGTCGTGGCGGTCCTGCGCAAACTGGATGGCGCGACCGTCACCGGACTGACAGAATAAGGATTCCGCATGGAACCATCCGCAAAAAGCATCTCCGAAATTCTAAAAAAACAGATCGCCCTCTTCGAGCCGGAAGTGACCGCGCACGAAGCCGGGTTCGTCGCCGAAACCGGCGACGGCATCGCGCGCGTGCGCGGGCTTTCGCACGTGCGCTCACAGGAACTGGTCCAGTTCGCCGAAGGGACGCTCGGCATCGCCTTCAACCTCGAAGCCGAAACGATCGGCGTGATCATCATGGGGGAAAACGATCGGATCGAAGAAGGCATGGAAGTGCGCGCCACTGGGCGCATCGTATCCGTCCCGGTGGGCGCGGGGATGATCGGCCGCGTGGTGAACGCGTTGGGCGTGCCGGTCGACGGAAAAGGGCCGATCCTTTCGCAGCGTTACCTCCCCGTCGAACGGATCGCACCGCACGTGGTGGAACGCCAGGACGTCGACACCCCCGTGCAGACCGGCCTGAAGGCGATCGATTCGATGATCCCGATCGGCCGCGGGCAGCGCGAGCTGATCATCGGCGACCGGCAGACCGGCAAGAGCGCGATCGCGGTCGACACGATCATCAACCAGAAGGGCAAGGACCTGATCTGCATTTACGTCGCGATCGGGCAGAAGAAATCCTCCATCGCCCGAACCGTGGCAACGCTGGATCGTTACGGAGCGATGGAACACACGGTGGTGGTGATGGCCGCGGCCGACGAGCCGGCGGCGCTGCAATACATCGCGCCCTACGCGGGTTGCGCCATCGGCGAGGAATTCATGGAAAGCGGCCGCGACGCGCTGATCGTCTACGACGATCTTTCCAAGCACGCCTGGGCTTACCGCCAGGTTTCGCTCCTGCTGCGCCGGCCGCCCGGCCGCGAGGCGTATCCCGGCGACGTGTTCTACCTGCACTCGCGTCTGCTCGAACGCGCGGCGCGGCTGGCCAACCGGTATGTGATCGTGCCGGTGAAATTTTCCGGCGCACCCGGCGAGAAGGACGGCGTGGACGGCAAGGTCTACGGCGGCCCGCGCGGCCGGGACGATGCCGAGGCCGCACGTGCGGCGCGCGCGGTCGGCTCCGACAACCTTAAAATCGCCAAGGTTAAAGGTTCCGGCGGCTCGCTCACCGCGCTGCCGATCATCGAAACGCTGCTGAGCGACGTCTCGGCGTATATTCCAACCAACGTGATCTCGATCACCGACGGGCAGATCTATCTGGAATCCAACTTGTTCTACGCCGGCATCCGCCCGGCCGTAAACGTCGGCATTTCCGTTTCACGCGTCGGCGGCGACGCGCAGACCAAGGCGATGAAACAGGTGGCGGGAAAGCTGCGCCTGGATATGGCCCAGTTCCGCGAACTGGCGGCCTTCGCGCAGTTCGGCTCCGATTTGGACAAGGCCACCCAGACCCAGCTCGACCGCGGCACCCACCTGCAGGAAATCCTTAAGCAGGGACAATACGAGCCGATGGCCCTGGGGCATCAGGTGGCGGTCCTCTATGCCGCGGTGAACGGTCTGACGGATTCGATCCCGCTCGAGAAGATGCGCGATTGGGAAGACGGCTTCCACCGCTACCTCGCCGCGGCGAGCGCCCCGCTCCTGGAAACGATCGAACGCGAAAAGCTGATCTCCGCCGAGAGCGAGGCCGCTTTGAAAGACGCCATCTCCACCTATAATGCCTCCTGGCAATAGCCGATGGCCTCCCTTCGCGAAATGCGACTCCGCATCCGGAGCGTCCGAAACATCGCCCAAGTGACCCGCGCGCTGCAGACGGTGAGCGCGAGCAAAGTTCGCCGCGCGCAGGCGGCGGTGTTGGCCACGCGGCCGTACGCGGCCAAGGCGCTCGAAGTGCTGGGGCACCTGGCTGGCCGCCGCAACACGATCGTGCATCCGATGCTCACGCCGCGAGACCCCGTGCGCAACATCCTGGCGATCGTCGTCAGCGGCGACCGCGGGCTGGCGGGCGCGTACAACGCCAACGTCGTGCGCCGGGCGCTGAGCCGTTTTGGGGACTCACCCGCGACGGTTCACTACATCGTCATCGGCCGCAAGGGGCGCGAGATGCTCCGCCGCACGGGCGTGCCCATCACCGCCGAGTTCAGCAACCTGCCCCCCGCCCCTTCCTACGCGGACCTTTCGGCGATCGGGAGGCTCGCAATCGAAGATTACATCGAAGGCAAGGCCGACGAAGTCCACGTGGTGTTCACCCAATTTGCCAGCCTAATGCACCAGCAAGCCGCCGTGCAGCAGTTGCTTCCGCTCTCCGGGCTGGCCGCCCCGGCGGAGGAGGCGACCGGCGGGCCGAAGCCGGTGTATCTGTTCGAACCTGGCCAGACGGAGCTGTTGGATACCGCGATCAACCGGCTGGTATCGATAGAAATTTACGAATCGATTCTCGAATCGCTGGCCAGCGAACACGCGGCGCGGATGGTGACAATGCGCAACGCCACCGAAAACGCCAATGAGCTGATCGGCGGACTGCAGCTGGACTACAACAAGGCGCGCCAGGAGAGCATTACCGGCGACCTGCTCGACATTGCCGCCGGCACGGAAGCACTCGCCGCGCAAGGAGCAGGACGGGTGGGATGAAGAATATCCACGGAGAACACGAAGGACACGAAGAGGAATTAATATTTTTCCGTGATCTCCGTGCCCTCCGTGGATTAAATAAAACGGTTTCAGAGGACCCATCATGAATAAAGCAGACGGAAAAATCGTGCAAATCCTGGGCGGCGTAGTGGATTGCGAGTTCCCCGCCGACAGCCTTCCTGAAATATTCGAGGCGGTGGAAGTGGCGCGCGAAAGGGGCGGGCCGCTCATCCTGGAGGTGCAGAAGCACATGGGAGGCGGCTGGGTGCGCTGCGTGGCGATGGACAGCACCGACGGCTTGCGGCGCGGATTGCCGGCCGCCGCCACACATGATTCGATCCGCGTTCCGGTGGGGGAGGCAACGCTCGGGCGGATGTTCAACGTGCTCGGCGAGCCGATCGACAACCTGGGACCGGCGCACGCCCAGGAACATTACCCGATCCACCGCCCCGCCCCGTCGTTCGATGAGCAATCCACGCGGATCCAGGTGTTCGAGACCGGGTTAAAGGTCATCGACCTGATCGCACCCTTCACCAAGGGCGGCAAGACGGGCATCTTCGGCGGCGCGGGAGTGGGCAAGACGGTCATCATCCAGGAACTGATCCGCTCGATCGCCACGATCCACCAGGGCAACTCGGTGTTCGTCGGCGTGGGCGAGCGGACGCGCGAGGGCACGCAGCTCTACCGCGAGATGCTCGAAAGCGGCGTGCTAAAGGACACGGTGCTGATCTTCGGGCAGATGAATGAGCCGGCCGGCGTGCGGCTGCGCGTGGCGTTGACGGGGCTGACAATGGCGGAATACTTCCGCGACCAGGGAAGCGACGTGCTCCTGTTCATCGACAATATCTTCCGCTTCAGCATGTCCGGCTCGGAAGTCTCGGCGCTTCTGGGGCGCATGCCTTCGGCGGTGGGTTACCAACCGACGCTCTCGACCGAGATGGGCGAGCTGCAGGAACGGATCACCTCGACCAAGCGCGGTTCGATCACCTCGATGCAAGCGGTGTATGTGCCGGCCGACGACTATTCCGATCCGGCGCCGGTGGCCACGTTCACCCACCTGGATGCGACCATCGCACTCGAACGCTCGATCGTCGATAAGGGAATCTATCCGGCGGTGGACCCGCTGGCTTCCACCTCGCGCATCCTCGATCCGAAGACCGTCGGCCCGGACCATTACCGGACCGCGCGCGAGGTGCAGCGCGTGCTGCAACGCTACAAGGATCTGCAGGATCTGATCGCGATTCTGGGCATTGACGAGCTGAGCGAAGCCGACAAGCTGATCGTCTCGCGCGCGCGCAAGATCGAGCGGTTCTTCTCCCAGCCGATGTTCGTGGCCGAAAAGTTTACGGGCCTCAAGGGCGCGTACGTCCCGCTCGCGGACACCATCCGCGGGTTCCGCGAGATCCTCGACGGCGAGCACGACGCGCTTCCGGAAAGCGCCTTCATCATGGTCGGGACGATCGAAGACGCGGCAGCCAAGGCCAAGCAGATGGCGGGGTAACGCCCCTAGAAAAAAGACGGTCGAGTAGGGTCGAGCAAAGCGAGACCCGTATCGAGACCTCGATCTATACGGTAAAGACGTGGTCTCGCCCGCCCCGGCAAGCCCATCGGGCGGGCCGGGGATACGGCCACGAAGAACGTGTGGCCTACCCCGGCCTCGCACCGGCGAAGCCGGGGCGGGGCTCGACCACCGATAGAATTTGAAAGGAATTCAGATTGTCCATCCATTGCGATATCGTCAGCCAAGACCGATCGCTCTTCTCCGGGGACGCGGACATGGTCGTCGCCCCCGGCAGCGAAGGCCTGCTCGGGATTCTGCCCCACCACACGCCGCTCCTGACCACCCTCACCTACGGCGTGCTGGTGGTGAAACGGGCCGGCGGGGAAGAAGCCTTCGCGATCGCGGGCGGGATCATGGAGGTGCTGCCGGACGCGGTGACAGTGCTGGCGGACGTGGGCGAACGGGTGGAGGAGATCGACGTGGCGCGGGCCGAGGCAGCCAAGGCGCGGGCCGAGGAAATGCTCAAACACGCGCCGGATCAGGCCAACGAAGCCTACCTCAAGGCGATGACCTCTCTGCGCCGCTCGCAGCTGCGGCTGGACGCGGCGAGGCGGTACCGGCAGGGGTAAACGCGGCCCAGGGGAGGAATCCTAAACAAGTTTTTTCTGGCGGGGTTTTTTCATCCAACAATATTTTTTAATTTCCGCGATCCATCCATTGATAATTGACACCCCGGGTGGTGGGCCGCGCCGTCATCGTAAATTCCAGAAAGAATCGCAAACCGTCGGATAACCGGAGAGACAACAATGCAAATGACAGATATACCGTTCGGAGTTACCGATTGGGCAACCATCGAAGAAATTGAACATAAGGGGAAAAAAGGAACCTCCTATTGGAAAACAGCCAACTTTGGGAATATCCGGGTACGCATGGTTCGATATTCGCCCGGTTACGAAGCGGATCATTGGTGCACCAAAGGCCATATATTACTTTGTCTGGAGGGGGAGCTGCGTACCGAAACCAAAGACGGTCGAAAACATCTTCTGAAACCTGGTATAAGTTACCAAGTTGCAGATAACGACGTACCGCATCGTTCGTCCACCGAGACTGGGGCCAAATTATTTATTGTCGACTAATCATCAATTTTAAAGCAACCACACTGACCCAACGGTTCCCGGTTAACAACGGGTTGGCGTCGACGTGGTATCCGTCTACCGCACCCCAACTTCGGTTCGTAAATCAGCGAGGCTTTTGATGGAAGAGAATCAATACCAAAAAGAAACAACATCAGAGAAATATTCGGTTGTCGTTCCCTCGATCGTTTATGTATTCTCGTTAATCATTCCCGGATTGGCTTTGACAATTCCGGCAATCCTCTTGCATTGGTCAAAGGATTACCAATTAAACCATTTATATTTTATCGGCACGCTCGGTCAATCGTTGATGGATCTTCCGGCGGTCATTTTGTTTCTTCGAATGAATAGGAAATCTCCTGCCCCGGCCGACCCAAAGAGCCGGATGGCCAGCCTGATTCTGGGGCTCATCCTGGCCATGATCCTTGCCGGGCTCCGAATCCTCCTGTCCGGAAACCTCATCGAGGGTAGATTTATGGGCGGAGTGCCGGCATTCACCCAATCGTTGAACTTGGCGCCTCCCTGGAATGTTATTGCTTCGATTTTGGCCTTGTTGGCATATGGCCCGGGAGAAGCAATCTTTGTCGTGTACCTGGTCCTCGTTTTTGACAAGGCGCTTGGTGGATCGCAACGGTTATTTTCGCGGGGAGTGATCCTTACTTCCATCCTCTGGGCTTTACCCCATCTTTTTAATATCTTCTATTTCGGATTGGGCGCAATCGCCAATGCACTAATCATGTTCTTCCTTGGCCTCATCATGGGGATATTGCTGAAGCGTACGCGCTCATCCTTGGGACCGATCATCTTCTGGACATTGGTTAATGGCACATCGATGTAATCTGATTTCTGCTTGCGGTCCTGCAGCTCGCCAAAAAAGGGTTATTCTCCTGTGTATTCGAACCAATGGAAATGCATCATTTCCTCCCGCTTTCTATCCAATGCATTGAATAATCCAAGGAAATGAGCATGGATTTGGCTTATAAATGGAATCTGTTTCTTCCATTTTTTCGAATAGTGTACAATTGCCTTTTCGGATGAAAATGATTTAACCGCCCCCAAGGAGGGCGATTCGACAGATCATGGCGCTTTTTTATAAGGAATTGGGAATTGACCTGGGCACGGTAAATACCGTCATCGCGGAGAGCGGGCAGATCGTCCTGAGCGAACCGACGACGGTCGTCATCGATTCGGACGCCCAGAAAGTGGTCGAAGTGGGCGAGGAAGCCCGCCACATGTACGGGCGGGTGCCGGAAGGCTACGAAGTGGTGCATCCGCTGCAGGACGGCGCGATCGCCGATTTCGAAGTGGCCCAGGTGCTGCTGACCTGGTTCCTGCGCAAAGTATGCGGTTCGATCACACCCTTCAAACCCCGGGCGATGGTCACCGTCCCGTACGGGATCACCAGCGTCGAACGCCGGGCGGCCAGCGAGGCTGTGCTGCGAGCCGGTTGCCGCGAAGTCTTCCTCATCCAGCGGACCTTGGCCGCTGCAGTCGGCGCGGGTCTGCCAATCTCGACACCCTCGGGCAACATGGTGGCGTACCTGGGAGGCGGGGTGGCCGAGTCGTCGGTGATCACGATGAACGGGCCGGTCGTGTCCAACACCATCCGCATGGGCGGGCGTCGGCTGGATGAAACCATCGCGGCCTACATTCGCCGCAAATACGGCGTGGTGGTCAGCGAGATGGTCGCCGAGGATATCAAACTCCGCATCGGCGCCGCCATCCCGGTTGAACCGAACAAGAGCCTCGAGGTCCAGGGGCGCGATCAGGTCAACAACCTGCCCCGCACGATCACCGTCACCTCGGCCGACGTAGTCGAGGCGCTGGAGGAACCCCTTGCGGAAATCGTGGGCTGCGTGCGCTACACCCTGGAACGCACGCCTCCGGAATTAACTTCGGATATCATCGACCGCGGGATCATGCTTGCCGGCGGGGGCGCACTGCTGCGCGGAATCGACCGCTACCTGACGAACGCCACGGGCATCCCGGCCTACCTGGCCGAGGAGCCCGTCGCCTGCCTGGCATTGGGCGCCGAACTGGCTCTGCATCAAATGGAACAATTCCGCAGGTATCTGCCCCAGGGGTAACGGTTTCCGCTCTCCAATGAATCCGCCTTTCGGGCGGACAATTGACCATAGACCACGGACTATGGATCATCGTGGATTGATGGAGAGATCCGTGGACTCAAAATCCCGACACCGTACAATTCCCGTTTCAATATTAATTCTTTTTTCCAAAATTGATCTGTTCCTGAAATTGTGTGCGCCCAACGCCAAGGGTCAGGCGCGCTGTAAAGCGTCGCCCGCACCCTCTGGTCGGCCGTCCGCTTTGAATCCTTCGTGGAAAGCGACAGTGCCCTGCGGAGTATGCCCGTCGAAAGACAGAGCGAAGAAGACCTCCTGTGGCACCCCCTCATGCACAAGTCCAGACAATTTCTTGAACCCGAATTTCCTGTAGTAATCAGGATGTCCCACGAGACAACATCCTTGAGCATTCATATCTTTCAGACGGGACAACCCTTCTTTTATCAGTGCTTTGCCGATGCCCTGCCGCTGGTGCTCCGGTAAAACGGAAACAGGTCCAAGACCATACCAATTCGGTGTGCCGTCGGAAATGGTCACGGGAGAGAAAGCAATATGCCCTATCACTCGGCCATCCATTTCTGCGACCAGCGATACCGCAAGAGCATTGGCGGCACGTAGCGCCTCGATGATGAACTGCTCCGTGTGGTTGCTGATCTCCAAGGTCTTGAACGCTGCGATAGTCACCTCGGTTATCGCGTAAACATCGCCATGCGTCTCGTTCCTGATAACGATCTTAGGATTCATGGTCTCAGATTCCTGTTTCTTGCAGCCCAACGGCTTGCGGCTCAGCTCCGCCCCGGCTCTCCTTCGCGCTTTCGTGCTCAGCACTACCCCGGTTCTCCTTCCCACTTTCGTGCTCAGCCCCGCCCCGGCTCCGCCGAGCGGGGCCGGGGGACAGGCGTCGTGCGGGGCCGGGCCGGAGGCGCCTGACCGCCTTCGCGATACAGTTACCATTTTAACAGGATTTCTTTAATCGCTATTCGGTGTTCTCTCTTTGAACCTTGGATAAAGCCTGCTCTCGAGCTCGCCCTCGCGAAGCGGGGGAAGCGGGGGAAGCAAAACTGCCCGCCTTTGTTCCTTGAGCAGTTTTGGTTGCGCCCGCCTTCTCGAAGTGGGGGAAGCGAGGGTCGGCTGAAGCCGCGTGTTGGGTCGGAATTATTATTGCATACCTGATTTAAATACCTGCGTTTATAAATTATTAATATGCAATGATAAATAATAATTTTATAGATTTTCAGGACTACTCCTAAAGCTTATAATAAGGATCATGAAGATATTTCTCCATATCCTCAATTGGGACGGCTTTATTTTCCGCCGGTATAAAAACAATGTTGTCACGCTTGCAATAATATAATTGTTCCCAGCGTTCTTTATCGCGCTGATATGGCCGCAATTGATCCCGCTCATATGTCTCTTTTTTATCACGGTAATTGGCCATGTCACGATCAAAACGGCGCTTAATCCTATACCCCATCCAGACAAGCAACCCGAGCAAGATTAATCCGCCGATAAGAATAGCGGCTCCAACGACCGCGGTCATGATCGTTCCATTTTGACCCCTGAAAACCTCAGGCAGGGATGAGGAATTTGACAATACTATTGGAATAACGATAGCCGGGGGAACAACTATAGCGGGGCATAAACCCGATAGGACGATGACTGCTATAAAGATGCCAATTGCGTACCATAATCCTGGATGACGCGGTGGCGTGGGTTCTTCCGGTGGCTTGAGTTTGAGCCCCAATTTTGTATGAGCCTCATGCTGGACCTGGCGATCTTCAATTTGACCGAAAACATCCATGCCAAGTTCTTCCTCAGACCATTCTTCCGTGTTGGCATCATAAACACGGGTCACTTTTTGTACTTGATCTGCCTGTCTGCATCTTGGACAAGTTGGAATAGGATTGGATGCCAATGATTTACTCCTTTGCATAGACCTAAATTCGGCATTGCCTGTTCTTCGAAAGCCCAATGGCTGGCGCCTCAGCCCCGCCCCGGCCCCCGCTTCGTAATCGCACAGGTTCCCAAACAACACGGGAACCTGTGCACTCCGCGAGGGCAGGCTTCTCCTTCGCACTTCCGTGCTCAGCTCCGCCCCGGCTCCGCCGAGCGGGGCCGGGGGACAGGCGCCGTGCGGGGCCGGGGGCGCTTGGCCGCCTTCGCTTTGTAGTTACTATTTTAGCAGGAAAGCTAAAAGCGAAATTATGCGTTTACTCGCTGAACCTTGGCCAAGGCCTGCCCTCGCGCCTGCCATCGTGAAGCGGGGGAAGCAAAACTGCTCGCCTTTGTTATTACGGCAGTTTTGGTTGCGCCTGCCCCGCGTTTTTTGCGGGGAAGCGGGCCTGTCCTCCGAAGCAATTGCCGCCCGTACTTTGGGCGGCAATGTTTTGCGAAGGGGGAGGTCGCCCCCGGCCCGACCCAACCGGGGCGGGCTGCAGCCACGTGCTGGGGGCAACTGATCATTATGCATTTACATTAATCCAACCGATCTCTGGCGAATTAATGTCCATAATAATCAAGCACTTTTAATGCTCTTTCCGTAATAAAGGAATTGGCGCACCCCTTTTTACCCATTGATACAATGAGATTTGGTACTGGACGCTCGAGTTCCCAAAAACCATCACCCTTCATCTTTGATCGCAGTAATTCGACAGCGCGTGCTACATTCTTATCACGTATTCCTTCCCTTGATAAAAGCCATAGTATTTCAAGATAATCATCTTTCCCAAGGTAGGGAAAAGTTAAAGTACCAATATCAGACTGAATGAATTCATCTTTATTATGGGAGCGGAAACACACTTCGTGATGTAAGATAAATTCTACACAGTTTTCGATTAATCGTTTTGCGTCTTTGGTTCTTTGAGATTTGGGAATAAACGATAATCCCTTAAGTAATTTTACGATCCCCCAATAACAGGTATGTTTACCATAGCAGGAAGTATTTGAATAATATGGAAATGTTTTTGGAGTTTTGTAATCGCCGTCATCAAACCGTTGGTAAGAATTGAAGAATTCGACAATCATATCAATCTTTTTTGTGTATGGTTTCTTGAAATAGAAATGAAGATAAAGGATATTTCCGTTTAAGCAAGGAACGGGAAAGTGGCTACTCCCTAATGTATATATTTTATGCGTTTTATCGTAGAAATGCTTCATAATGATTTTGAAGGATTGTTCAATCTGCCAATTATTGATAGGCGCCTTAATATCCGCCAGTAATAGTAATGTCCAAAAAGTAGATTTGTACTTAGGCCAATAATGCATCAATTCTGGGCGTTCTCGCGCCACCTGTTCGTCGAACGCCCACCGAAAATGTCCGTCCTGCTTAGCAAGAATATTGGAGACAGTGCGCTTACGCATTTCAGAAATTTCCAAATTCATTTCTTTTTACCTTATTGTCTATTCTTGATTGCGCCCAACGGTATGGCTCAGCGGTCGGCGGACTTGGCGAGACTCGACGGGTTCAGAAGCGTGATGTTCGGGCTGCGTGCCTTCGGGCGGGCGCAGCCCCGCCCGTCCGCTGGAGCCGGTGTTGGGCGGTTTTTTTTATTTTACATTATCCCTATTTGGACAAACTCAGTCATGGCCGAGCCCGCCCTCACTCTCCGCGGGCATTTCGTGCATGTAGAGCCTGCTACTCCACATGTACATACTTCTGCGCCCAAAAATTTACGGGGGAATAGGGTTCTACAACTCTCACCGGCATGCCTTCCGGCAGCCACCCCTGCGCGCCCTG
>JBEKLP010000056.1:0-19109 GCA_050010135.1 Anaerolineales bacterium | reverse complement strand
AAAAGCCGGGCCTCGTCCGGCGCCGCGCACAGGCGCGCACGATGCACCTGGCCCAGGGAGGCCGCCGCCAGCGGCTGTTCCTCGAATGAGTCGAATTTCACGCTCAAGGGCGCGTTCAATTCGGTTTCCACAATGCGGCGGATATCCTCGAACTTTTCGGGGGGAACCTCATCCTGCAAGCCGGCGAGTTCCTGGGTGATCTCCGGAGGGAGCACATCGAGGCGGCTGGAGAGAAATTGGCCGACCTTGATCATCAGACCGCCCATGCGGATGGCCAGAGCCCGGAAGTCCGCAGCGATGCGCTTCAGCCGGCTGGAGCGCGTGCGCCGGGTAAGGGAGCGCAACCCGACACGCGGGAGGAATAGCTCCCAAAAAATAAAATCGGCGGCGGCGCCGGTAAAGAAGAACATAATCCGCCAATAGCGGGTGCGCAATCGGGATGCAGCCATCCAGCCTCCGGGATTCGGCGGCATTGTAACATCACCCCTCCTTTTCCTACCCCGGATGTAGCCACTGGATCCATCTGCGATAATATTTATGTTTATAGGGGATAATCAATATGTATTATGAGCAGGAGGAATTGGAGGATAATATCCTTATTGAAGATAATGAAAAGATACCCAAAAAATGGGCCGTATGAGCAAGTTCAGACAACACGGGAAGGCCATTCTGTCACGATAAGATCTTGATTTGTTACTGTATATTGAAAAGGTTGACATCGGGAGTAAGATTAAATAGGAAAAGAAATTCAAGTGGAAAAAGTCTTCCCACTAATTTCTTTGGGGAATTTCACATGAAAAGACAATTTCGCAGCAAAGGAATATATTATGCAATTGCGTCTCTGGGATTGATGATGTTGACTGCGTGCGGTGCTTCCACGCCAAACGCCAATCCGCCGGCCGCGCAAAATCCCGGAACTGCGATATCGTCCATGCCGTCGGTCTTCTCCACGATGCTTCCTTCCCCAACCCCGTTGCCAAATCCGACGGCTTCGAGCACGCCGATCGTATCTACGACCATGCCGGCCACAGAGCTCCCTTCTGTAACCCCCACGAATAATAATTTACCGCTCGCGGCAGATCCAACTATCCGGATTGCCTTCGCCACCGGAACCACCTCCGGTTCTGTTCAGGGAACGCTGTCATCCCAAGCGGTGCAATCCTACATATTGCGCGCCATGTGGAATCAGGTTATGTCCGTCTCGGCGACATCGTCGAATAATTCCGTCTACCTGGAAATCCATGGCGTATGGGATGGAATATACCTCACGCGTTTTTCCAATGCACGGACTTCCTGGCAGGGATGGCTGCCCCGGACGGAAGAATATATCGTCAAGGTGTACAACAGCGGGAGCGCGGCAACCAGCTACACACTCTCGGTCGATATTCCGGCCCGCATCCGGTTTGCCACCGGCGCATACTCTGCGACAATTTATGGCCGCGGTTACGCGGCGAAGATCATCTCTTATGTGCTGTATGCGCGCGGCGGCCAGACCATGACCGCCACTCTATCCTCCGCGACAAATTCGGTATTCGTATCGATCCATGGGTTCAGCGGCGGTCAATCCCTTGTGGATTCCTCCGCGGGGAAGACTTCTTGGACGGGAACACTCCCCAGCACGCAAGAGTATATCCTTGAGGCGGTGCAAAATAGCACATGGGTAAGTTATACGCTTACCGTCACCATTGTTTAATTGTCGAAGTCATCCCGCTGGTTGCCTTTCGATGACTTCCTCGCGTTAATTGCTTGATCAATCCACCGGAAATAGAGCTTGCCAATAAGGGGGAGAAGTAATTCAGCCGGGATAGGCTGGTTTTAACTAATGTCAGTTTTTATTAATCCGATTTTCCAGGGAATTTAACTTATGGTTGGAACAAATCCCCAAGCCGCATTCGCTTGTAGATGCGGAAGAAATGAAACGACATCCTAGTTATTTCACGCAGGTAGAATCCAGCGTATCTACGGAGCCTCTCCTCCCCCGCCGGAGGAGCGACGCCGAATGTACGTTTCTTCTCTTTCTGCATATTGAGTAAAATATCCGACGGGGGAGCAAAGCAACCGGATCGGCTGGCTGAGGGGCCATCTCCATCGATGACCGGATGCAATGCGTTCAGCTCGCGGAAGGTCTGGGGATTTACCGCATCCGGATTACGGATTGCCGATTAACGTTCGTGAAACCGGCTTCGATCGGATTGAAGCATGACAAAGGATGAATCCATGAAATCCGCTAACCCTTGCATCCTGACGATCAACGGCGGTTCATCGAGCATAAAGTTCGCGTTGTTCCAGGTAGAATCCCCTTTGCGGCGGGTTTTGGAGGGCAGGATCGAGCGGATTGGAATGCCCTCCCCCAACTTTGTGGTGAAAGGTTTGAATCCGGCCGATAACTTCTCGCGGCCGGTGGCTGCGCCGGACCACAAGGCTGCGGTTGGTACGCTGATGGATTGGGTCGAAGAACGAACCGGATATGGCGAATTGACAGCAATCGGGCATCGCGTAGTGCATGGAGGACCGAAGTACAGCGAGCCACAACTCGTCACAGCGGAGATGGTCAAGGAGTTGCATCAGCTCGAACCATTCGATCCGGAACATTTGCCGGAAGAGATCCAGCTGACCGAGGCGTTTCATCGCCGGTTTCCCGAGCTGCCGCAGGTAGCTTGTTTTGATACGGCGTTTCACCATGACATGCCCCGCGTGGCGCGTCTCTTGCCGATCCCGCGCCGGTACGATGCGAAGGGGGTTCGCCGGTATGGATTTCATGGTTTGTCGTATGCGTTCCTGATGGAGGAGCTGACGCGCTTGGCCGGGCCGCAAACGGCCCGGGGCCGGGTCATTCTCGCTCACCTCGGCAACGGGGCAAGCCTGGCGGCGGTGCACGGCGGCAAATCCATGGATACCTCCATGAGTTTCACGCCGACGGCGGGCGTCCCGATGAGCACCCGCTCGGGCGATCTGGATCCGGGGCTGGTTTGGTATCTGGCGCGAACCGAGCGCATCGAACCGAAGCAGTTCAACGAGATGGTCAATTATCAGTCCGGGTTGCTCGGAGTATCCGAGACCAGTTCCGACATGCAGGAGTTGCTTGCCCGCGAGGCCGACGATGTGCGCGCGGCCGAGGCGGTTGCATTGTTTTGTTACCAGGTGAAAAAATGGATCGGCGCCTTCGCCGCGGCGCTAGGGGGATTGGATACGCTGGTGTTTGCGGGCGGGATCGGGGAGAACGCGCCCACAGTCCGCGCGCGGGTTTGCGACGGGCTGGGATTTCTTGGCATCGAAATCCTCGAGAAGGAAAACGCGGCGAATGCCGGCGTGATTTCTTCCGATGCCAGCCGGGTTGCGGTCCGTGTCATTCACACGGACGAAGAATGGACCATAGCTAAAACGGCCTGCCAGGTATTGGGTCTTTCGGCCGGAAAGAAGAATGTGAATGAAAACGAAAACGATTAACCTCGCCGACAAGCCGTTATCGCCCGATGTTCTGCGGAAGATGGACGCCTATTGGCGGGCCGCGAATTATCTCTCGGTCGGGCAGATTTATCTTTACGACAATCCGCTCCTGAAGCGGCCGCTGACGCTCGCGGATGTGAAACATATGCTGCTGGGTCACTGGGGCACGACCCCCGGGCAGAACTTTATCTACGTGCACTTGAACCGCATTATTAAGAAATACGACCTGGACATGATTTACGTCGCCGGTCCGGGGCACGGCGGCCCGGCCATCGTGGGCAACACCTATCTCGAGGGCACCTACAGCGAGATCTATCCCAATATCAGCCAGGATGAAGCCGGACTTCGGAAGCTCTTCCTTCAGTTTTCGTTCCCCGGAGGAATCCCCAGCCACGTATCGCCGGAATGCCCGGGCTCGATCCACGAGGGCGGCGAGCTGGGTTATTCGCTCAGCCATGCTTTCGGGGCGGTGTTCGATAACCCCGGTCTCGTCGCGGCCTGCGTCGTCGGCGACGGCGAGGCGGAAACGGGGCCGCTGGCCGCTGCATGGCAATCCAACAAATTCCTCGATCCGGCGACCGACGGTGCGGTGCTGCCGATCCTGCACCTCAACGGTTTCAAGATCAGCAATCCGACAATCCTCGCGCGCATCGAGCCCGGGGAACTGGAACAATTTCTGCGCGGCTGCGGCTGGACACCGTATTTCGTCGAGGGCGACGTTCCGATGGAGATGCACCAACTCATGGCGGCGGCATTGGACCGGGCCATCGAGGACATCCGGCGCATCCAGAACAAAGCGCGGAATACCGGCGATACCACGCGGCCGCGCTGGCCCATGATCGTCCTCAGGTCGCCCAAGGGCTGGACGGGACCGAAAATGATCGATGGAGTGCAGATCGAAGGCACCTTCCGGGCGCACCAGGTGCCGCTCTCCGACCCGGCCACCCATCCCGAACACCTCAAGCTGTTGGAAAACTGGCTGAAGAGCTACAAACCGGAGGAGCTTTTCGATGAGCAGGGCCGCTTGAAACCGGAACTGGCCGAACTTGCTCCCAAGGGCGAACGGCGCATGGGCGCGAATCCCCACGCCAACGGCGGCATTCTTTTACGCGACCTGCGGATGCCGGATTTCCGCGACTACGCGGTCGATGTTCAAGAACCCGGGGTACTGGGCATCGGGGACACGCATGTGCTCGGACGTTTCCTGCGCGACGTGGTGAAGCTGAACAACGAGCAGAGGAATTTCCGGATCTTTGGCCCCGACGAGACGCTCTCCAACGGTCTGGAGGCCCTCTTCGAAGCGACCCCACGCCAATGGGACGCCGCGACCGTGCCGAATGACGAATTCCTCGCCCCCGCCGGACGCGTGATGGAAATGCTCAGCGAGCATCAGTGCGAGGGTTGGCTGGAAGGGTACCTGCTCACGGGACGGCACGGGCTGTTCAACTGCTACGAGGCTTTCATCCACATCGTGGATTCGATGTTCAACCAGCATGCCAAGTGGTTGAAGGTCACCGCGCAGCTGCCGTGGCGGCGGAAGATCGCCTCGCTCAACTACCTGCTGGCTTCCCATGTCTGGCGGCAGGACCACAACGGCTTCACGCATCAGGACCCCGGTTTCCTCGACGTCGTCGCCAACAAAAAGGCGGAGATTGTGCGCGTGTACCTGCCGCCGGATGCAAACTGTCTCCTGTCGGTGATGGACCATTGCCTGCGCAGCCGCCATTACGTCAATGTCGTGGTCGCGGGCAAGCACCCGGCGCCGCAGTGGTTGACGATGGATGCGGCGGTCAAGCATTGCACCGGGGGCATCGGCATCTGGCAGTGGGCCAGCAATGACCAGTGCCTCGCACCCGACGTGGTCATGGCCTGCTGCGGCGATGTGCCCACCCTGGAGACGCTCGCCGCCGTATCCATTCTGCGCGAGCATCTGCCCGATCTGAAAATCCGGGTGGTCAACGTCGTGGACCTGTTCAAACTGGAGCCGCCCAGCGAACACCCGCACGGGTTGAGCGATACGGATTTCGACGAGCTCTTCACCGCGGACAAGCCGGTCATCTTCGCCTTCCATGGTTACCCGTCGCTAATCCACCGGCTCACCTACCGCCGCACCAACCACGAAAACATCCATGTCCGCGGTTACAAGGAAGAGGGAACCATCACCACGCCTTTCGATATGACGGTGTTGAATCATCTGGATCGCTTCCACCTTGTGATGGCCGCCATCGACCGCCTGCCGCAGACCGGCGACAAGGGCATCTACCTGAAGCAGCAACTTAAGGACAAGCTGGTCGAGCATAAGGAATACATCGACCGGTACGGCGAGGATATGCCGGAAATCCGGAACTGGAAGTGGAGTCGGGACGGAACGTAGAAAGCGAAAACGCCGGCCTTGTGCCGTATTCCGGCTTGGCCACCCGGGGTCCGGCACTTGCGGTAATCCACCTGGAAACAATAAACCGCTAAACCGGCATCGGCCCGGGACGTTCGGATAAAAAATGTAAAACAGAATAGGAGCTAAATATGACAATCTCAACTTTCTTGACGCTGGTTTTGGGTATCCTGTTGCTGCTCTTTGGCAGACGTGCGTTCTGGATTTTCGTGGCCGTGGCCGGTTTTATTGCCGGGCTCACTTTTGCCACGCAGTATATGGCCGGACAGCCGGAACTGGTCATCCTGTTGATCGCCGTCGCCGCCGGGGTCATCGGCGCCATCCTGGCGATTATGCTGGAGTGGCTGGCCATCCTGATCGCCGGTTTCCTGGCCGGCGGGTATCTGGCAACTACCTTGGCGGTTTCCCTGGGGCTGACCGTTGCTGCCGGGAATTGGGTGATCTACATCATCGGCGGCATTATCGGGCTGATCCTGGTGGCCGCCCTTTTCGATTGGGCCATCATCATCCTGTCCGTGCTGCTGGGAGCGGAAATCATCATGACTTTCTTGCGCATCCCCAGCTCGACCTATTACTGGCTGATCTTCCTGGGGCTGATTGTCGTAGGGATTGTCGTGCAGGCCGGGATTTGGCATCGCCGTTATCCCGTCGAGCGCACGTTGGGGCGGCGCCAACCGTCTTAACCCCGGTCCAAACGGTAAAGAGTTGCCGGACAACTGGAATTGGAGTTGAGGCAATTCCAAATGAATACACAAGGGCTTCTCGCCACCGCAATGATACGTATGGCTGGCGATCGGCGCCTGTTTGCGATGGATGAAGTAATTCAACCTGCAAAAAATGATTTACCAGACTGGGGATTGACCGGACCGCGGAGGTCCGGTGCGCCTATCGCGAGTTGATAATAATCATCGTGCCGGCCACTTAATCCATCCACCGGAAACAAGGTTAATATTGGGGCGGATGCGTGCAGCAGCCAGCACAGCCTCAGCCTGCAACTCTCTCCGGGAGCGCAGCGAGAGTCCCGTGCTGACAGGATTTTTCCGATAGGAGTTAATAAGGCAACAGAAAAATGCCCATGGTGCGAGTGTATGAGATTCGACAGCCGCTAAATATATAGATCGCGCCTGTTATAAAACAGATAGGCCGCCGTGACGAAGACGACGATGAGCGCCGCCGAGAGCAGCACATAACCGCCGCTGAGCACGCCGCTGCGCATGAATACGGCCGCGTCGAAATACTTGAACGGTGTGAAGTATTTGAGGAAATCCATTTTTTGGTCCAAGCTGGAGAGGATGGACATGAAGTAGGTTGCCAGGATGATCGCGACGGCGGTCGAGCCGGAGAGTTTATACTGCTTCATGGCGCAGCCCAGCAGCAGCCCGAGAGCGAGAAAGATCAGCTCGATGACGAACATGGCCTGCATTTCGAGCGCCAGGAAGGAGTAGAAGGCTGAATCGGGCTTGTAGGACCGAACCGCCACGAGTGAGATCGCCCAGGTGATCAGAACGAAGGCGATGCAGTTGACCAGAGCGGCCAGCGCCTTGGCGGTGACGATTCTGCTTCGCGATACCGGCAGCACCAGCGAAAACTCGACTGTTTTATCGCGCTCCTCCTTCGAGATGATTCCGCTGCCCCACATGGCGGCTGCAATGGCACTCATCAATCCAAAGTAGATGAACATGACCCCGTAGAAACCGGCGATCGTGATCAGATTAAAACCGCGCATACTCAAGGCATCCAGCATCGCCGGGGGCAGGGAATCCAGCATTTTCATCATCTCGGGATCGCCGGCGAAGCCGGAATATTTTGCCGACGCCATTATGATCAGCAGCCCGATAATGAAGCTCCAAATCAGAAGCGATTTTAAATTGGCTCTCAGTTCGCGAAAAAAGATATTCATTGTCCGTCTCCTTACGAAACCGCCGGAATGTCGCGGCGGGTGTACAGCCAATAACTTGCCGCCAGCGCCACCAAAGTGACCGCCACGTTCAGCAGCACCAGCGGTGTATCATACGCGCCGTGCTGGACGATGTAGGGCGCATCCAAGTGCTTAAAGGGCGTTACCAGTTCCAGTTTCACATCGCCAAAGATGCCGCTGAAGGCGCTTAACACGTACATCCCGAAGCCCAGGCCGAGGGCATACGGCGTCACGCTGCGCACGCGTTTGACCATCAGCGAAACCACCAGCCCGACACTCAAGAAAAAGAGTTGGAAGATTACGATGCTGAGCAGCAGCAAGATCAGCGTGCCGGGTTCGTACTCATGCCCGCCGCGGAAAAGCGTGATCGCGGTGAAACTGGCCACCCATACCACCAGGTTGGTGATGGTCAGGCTGGTCAGCGCGGCCAGCAGCTTGCTGATCAAAACCTGCGACCGGCTCACCGGCTTGCTCAGCAGGAAGTCCGCCGTCATTTCGTTTTCTTCGATCGAGACCAGCCCAAAGCCGTAGTTGCTGGCCTGAATGGCCAGGCAAAGCTGGACGAACATGAAGACGAAACTGTAAAAACCCAGCACGGTGGCAAGATCCATTCTATCCATGCCGAAGGCCTCCCGCAATGCCGGCGGGTATTTTGCCAGAAATTCGTTCATCAGCGCAGCCTGGTCGGCAAATATCGTGAACATGGAAGAAAAGAAAACGATCAGGGCCGTAATAGACACAGACCAGATAATCACAGATTTCAGCCGGGTGCGAAACTCGTGGAGGTAGATGGTTGCGCTCATCGCTGCCGCCTATTCGTAGTAGTGCATGAAGATTTCTTCCAGGGTCGGCTCTTCGATCGTCACGTCCTCGATGCGCTGGGCTCCGAGTTTCTTCAGAACCGTGTTGATGTCGCCCTTGAAGAAGAAGCTCACTGTGCCGTTGTCGGATTGGAGGTTGGTCACCCCCGCCAGCTTGAAGTCGGCCGGTTTGAGGCCTTCGGCGATCACATGAATTTTCTTGTAGTTGTTCTGCTGCAAGGTGCGGATATCGGAGATTTCCACGATCTTGCCCTCGCGGATGATCCCCACCCGGTTGCACAGCCGCTGCACTTCGCCCAGGATGTGCGAGGAGAAGAAGACGGTTACGCCGCGCGCGTTCTCTTTGCGGATCAGGTCGAAGAACTTGCGCTGCATGAGCGGATCGAGCCCCGCGGTCGGCTCGTCAAGGAACAGTAGCTTGGGGCTGTGCAGCAGGCCCTGGACGATCCCGACTTTCTTCTTGTTGCCGTACGACAGGTCGCTGATGCGGCGGTTCATCTCCAGTTCCATCAGCTCGGAGAGATCGTGCATCCGTTGCGTGCAGTCGCAATCGTAAAAACTGGCGGAATACTTGAGGAGGTCGATCACCTTCATGCCTTCATAGTAATAAACTTCCGAAGGCAGGTAGCCGATGTCGCGGCGGATTTCCGTGCCGTGGGTGATCACGTCCTTGCCGAAGACCTTGGCGCTCCCGCTGGTTGAATGGATCAGCGAGAGCAGCAGGCGGATGGTGGTGGATTTCCCGGCCCCATTCGGGCCGATGAAGCCGAAGATTTCACCCGCTTCCTCGTTGAAAGAGACATCCACGATGCCCCGCGATTTTCCGTAATACTTGGTCAGATGGGAAACTTCAATAACGCTCATAGCGTTGCTCCTTTGTACAAAATGGAGATGATGCATCCGTGGTTAGCGAGGCCGGTCCGAACAAGTAAACAAGGTGCGCACAATTTTTGTGTCAATCCGTGTTTCCTCGCCGCTTCATTGCCGTAATCGTTTACAGGATTTCAAACTTTGGGTTGCCGGTAAAAATGGCTCCGGCTTCCCGGATGGGCGCTAAACCGGCTCAAGTTTTAGTACCAATCCTTGTATTCGTCAAGTCGAGAATATGATGAATCTGGATCCAACCTCGAAGTGTAACACCTGAACTAAAGACCTCCACGGATCCTCAATCCTATTCCATCAGCTGGTTTGGCTAGACGTGTGCTGCGAGCCAAGTTTCCACATCTTTGAGCACACGTGCGCGCTCCGGCTCGTTGAACACCTCGTGATACAGTCCTTCGTAGACTTTAACCGTCTTGTCTTTGGAACCCGCCTTGTCATAGAGCATTTGCGCACTGCCAGGGTCGACAATTTTGTCTCCGCTGCCCTGCAACGTGATAAAGGGCAGAGTAATTTTATCGGCCTCGGCTGTGACGCGGATCATGGCTTTCAATAATTCCGCTGCCAGCCGTGCGGGGGTCTTGCCGTGGAAGACGAGCGGGTCATTGGCGTAGGCTTTCACCACTTCCGGGTCGCGGGAAATGGCGTTAGGATCCACCGGCAGAATTCCCGTCTTTGGGAGAAGCACCGACAGGATCTTGCCCAGGATGATGGTCGCCGGTGAAATACTTTCGCTGACTTTAATGGCCGGCACCGAGATGACGGCGCCTTTGAATTTATCCTGATCGTCGAGCAGGTAATAGGATGCAATCAGCCCGCCCATGCTGTGGCCGAGCAGGAAGATAGGCTTGCCCGTCTGCCATGCCTTAACCATGTTGTAGTAAATAGTAAGCGTGTCGGTGTAATCATCAAAGCGCTCGATCATTTCACGCGCACCCTCGGATTTGCCATGGCCGATATGGTCAAACCCATAGACGGCATAGCCGAGCGGGACGAAGTGATTGACCACATTCATCCAGCGCCCGCAATGATCACCGAGCCCGGGAACGAAGAGTAGCACGGCTTTTACTTTCCCTTTGGGCAGCCAGGCTTGATAGTAGATGTTGGTGTTCCGGACGCCTTTAAAATTGCCTTCGATATGATTCATGGAGTCTCCTTTTACAGGTATAGCAGAAGCAGTGGGTGGTGGGGCTTATAGGCAGCGACGGTAATTGCATAATCTCACCCCTGATTATCGTATCACTTTCGATCCTCTTTGCCCCGAGTTTTATAAAATACAATAATTTTGGCGCCCATCGGTTTGCGTTTACGGGGGAGGCGGATTAGCGAGCGGTAAGTAGTCCGATGGATAGAGCGATCATTAACTGGCCGATAAAGTAACTCCCGAGTATGGCAGCCTGTGCCAGGTGAAACGGCCGGCGGAAGCGGTCAATGGCTAAAATCGCGTCCGATGCCAGAAACAGCAGGGCGCCGATTGCGGCAGAAAGCGTATCCATGGAAAAGCGGCCTATCGCTCGGGTTACCGCCAGAGCAACCATCGCCACAATGACGGCGACATACAAGCTGACCGCCGCCTTCAAGCTTGCTGACAAGGCCGGCCAGAGATACCCCAAAAGGCTCGCGCCGATAAGCAAGAGCGGAAGCACGGCCCATGGAAAACCGCCAGCCGGTGCACTCCCGAGAAAGGCGAAGATATAGCAGATGTGGGCGAGCAGGAAACTGACCAGGCCGACGAGAAAGCGATTGCCGGGCACCATGAGCCAGACGTCGCCAGACAGCGAGAAGAGCAGGCCGAGGCTGATGGTGCGAGCGTATGGGTCGGTAAGGAAAGTGCCCGGTAGTAAGGCGGCGACCAAGATCAGGATTGTGGTTAGCGGCTTAAAGATATAGATGAGGGTGGGGCGGTTTGGGCGAAGGTAATGTGCTGCGATGGTCAGGCTGGCCGACAGAAGGACGGCCAAGCTGATGACCGGCAGCAGCAATTTCAATTCCAAATTACACCTCGTGCGGGCAGATCGGGCCGCCCAACGACTACGACAAAAGCGGCAAGCCGACCTTTAATCTAGCGATCATTTTATCCGAAAAGGAAAAAACCAGAGATTAACCAAGTCCCGTCTTTTTTGGGTTGATCCGGTGGAAGCGTTGAAGAATTTAGTAATTTCTCCGCGGCCTATCGGCAATCCACCCAATCATAGGTACGGGTCACGGCTTTTTTCCAACCGGAGTATAACCGGTCGCGCTCGTTGGCGGCCATCTGCGGGGTCCACTCTTTGTCTTTAACCCAATTGCTTTTCAACTCGTCGAGACTCTTCCAGAAGCCGACGGCCAAGCCGGCGGCGTAGGCCGCACCCATCGCGGTGGTTTCGGCCACCATCGGGCGGATTACCGGCACGTCCAGGATGTCCGCCTGGAATTGCATCAGCAGCTCGTTCCTCACCATACCGCCATCCACCTTGAGGCCTTTCAGCCGGACGCCGGAATCTTTTTCCATGGCATCCAGCACCTCGCGCGTCTGGTAGGCGGTCGCTTCGAGCACGGCCCGGGCGACGTGTCCCTTGGTGATATAGCGCGTCAGTCCGACGATCACGCCGCGTGCATCCGACCGCCAGTGCGGTGCGAACAAACCGGAGAAAGCCGGAACAAAATAGATGCCGCCGTTATCCTCGACCGTGCGCGCAAGCGCCTCGACATCGGCGGCCTTCGGGATCAGACCGAGGTTGTCGCGCAGCCACTGGACCAGCGCGCCGGCGATTGCGATCGAGCCTTCCAGGGCGTAGACGGGCGGTTCGCCGCCGATCTTGTACCCCAGTGTGGTCAGCAGCCCGCAGGCGCTCGCCACGGGGCGTGGACCGGTGTTCATGAGCATGAAACATCCGGTGCCGTATGTGTTCTTGGCCTCGCCGGGGTTGAAACAGGTCTGGCCGAACAGGGCCGCCTGTTGGTCGCCCAGGTCGCCGGCCACCGGAACGCCCTTCAAGGGCAGGGGCGACCCGCGGGTTGGCCCTACGATTCCATAAACTTCCGATGAGGAACGAATCGTTGGCAGCATGGAACGCGGGATACCGAGCAATGCCAAGTTATTTTCATCCCAGTCCAGTGTTTGCAGGTTCATCAGCAGGGTGCGCGATGCGTTGGTAATGTCGGTAATGTGTTTGCCGCCGGTGAGGTTCCAGATCACCCAGGTGTCCATATTGCCAAAAAGCAACTCGCCCTTTTCGGCCTTGCGGCGGGCGTCGGGAACATTTTCCAGAATCCATTGGATCTTCGGCCCGGAAAAATAGGTCGATAGCGGCAACCCGGTAGCCGCGCGCAGCCGGTCCGGACCGCCCTCCCGGGCAAGGTCGCGGCAGATCGAATCCGTGCGCGTGTCCTGCCAGACAATGGCGTTGCCGACCGGCTTGCCGGTCGATTTTTCCCAGACTACGGCCGTCTCGCGCTGGTTGGTGATCCCGATGGCAGCGATGTCCTTTGGGGATATCCTCCCTTTCTCCAATGCCCCCTTCATCACCTCTTGTGTTCGCTCCCAGATCTCAAGCGGATCGTGCTCTACCCAGCCCGGTTTCGGTAAAATCTGCCGGTGTTCTTTCTGATCCATGGCGGCGATGTTTCCGGCATGGTCGAAGATCATGAAGCGGGTGCTGGTGGTTCCCTGATCAATCGCGGCAACGTATTTCGGCATCAGGCACCTCTTTTCTGAATAAAAAAGTATGTCCGCTCGGCCTGTTTCTCGTCATGGGTACACGGAATGCACCGAGCAGAACCGAAGGCACCGAATGAAGAAACTAATTATTGTTGGAAACCTCTAAAAATCATCATTCGTCTAGAGCTAATCCCGTGCTGCGCTCGGGACAGGCGCTCCAAACTTTCAACAGCGCCCGGCAAAAAAGCCGGGCTTTAAAGCCGGATTTATCCGGCGCTGTTAATAGTCGGGGGATTTATCCCCCCGACGAGCGTACTTTTTCAGAAGTTCCTGTTAAATTATCTCCGAGTGAGTATTTCACTCCATTAGGGTGAAGTGATTCGATCCTCGGCTTCAGCTTTTTGGCCGGGCCCACCGGTTTGCGGAATCCCTGCCGGCGGCAGGCTGCGGGTGGTGACAACGTTCACTCCGCTTCCGCGGTAATCTTCGATCAGGACCGTTCCGCAGACCGCGGGAAGATGGACCAATCGCTGGGCGAGATCTCCGATCAGTCCGGGGATGAGCTCGCGGGGAAGCGGCTTGTCGGTTCGCACGGGAATATAGGGGAACGCACGGGAATCGGTGCGGACGACGGCGGTGACCACCCGCTTGGGAGCGAGCATCTCCTCCCGGCCGTAGGCGTCGCCCTTCGGGCAGCGATTCCCCGTGACGGAGATTTCTCCCTCGGCCTTCATTTCTATCGTAAGCCTGCAACCGATCGGGCAGACGATGCAAACCAGCTCGCGCATCAGCGCCTCCGTGCGAATTGTCCGCCGTGCCGTTTATCCATCCTCATCGAATCGCCACCTCCAGGCAATTCTCCGCGTCGTCGCTCAGCGCGGGGAAATCGGCGGGCCGCAGGTTGAGGCGGATCATCTCCGAGGGCTGCACGTGCGGGAGTTTCCGCTTTTTAAACTCCACCCCGCCGATCTGCAGCGAAAGGACAGCGTCGTTTTTCACAATGAGGGACCGCAGGTAAAGCACGTTCTCCTGCTGCGGAGCGTAGAAGTTAGGCGTCACCGAGCGGACGTTCGCCCCCGCGATCAACCGGAACTGTCGGACGTTTTCTCCGGAAAGATACCGGTTCACCGCTTCTCCGCAGCGCCGCGCCTCCTCGGCGACGTAATCCACGAGGTCGTGGACGTGGAGCACGTTGCCGCAGGCGAAGATTCCCGGAGAGGCGCTCATCAGGTTGGCGTCGACGCTCGGCCCGCCCGTATCGTCGGCCAGCGGAACCCCGGCCTTGCGGGAAAGTTCGTTTTCCGGAATGAGCCCGACCGACAACAGGACGGTGTCGCAATCCAGACGGAAGGTTTTCGCGTAATCCGGCGCGCCGTCGACGAGCGGCGTTACTTCCACGCCGTCCACCCGGTCGCGTCCCGTGATCCGGGAGACCACGTGAGAGATATAGAGCGGAATCGAAAAATCGTTCAGGCATTGCGAGATATTCCGAGCCAGCCCCGAGGGGTAGGGCATGATTTCCACCACGGCCAGCACCTGTGCGCCCACCAACGTGAGGCGGCGCGCCATGATCAGGCCGATATCCCCCGAGCCGATCATGACCACCCGGCGGCCGGGCAGGTAGCCGTCGATGTTCATGAGCCGCTGCGCCAAGCCCGCGGTGAAGATTCCCGCCGGGCGCGTTCCGGCGATGGCCACGTTGCCCCGGTTCCTTTCGCGGCAGCCCATGGCCAGCACCACCGCGCGGCAGCCAAGACGCATCACGCCGTGCGCTTTTGCGCAGGCGGTGACCACAAGCGATGGTTTCTCCCCGGAGATATCCAACACCGTGGCGTTCAGGTACACGTCGATTCCCGAGGTGAGAACTTTGGAGATCAACCGCTCGGCGAACTCCGGTCCGGTGAGATCGGCGCCGAATTCTTGAATTCCAAATCCGTTGTGGATGCATTGCATCAGGATGCCGCCGAGGAAATTTTCCCGGTCGACCATGGCGACCGTCCGGCCGCCTGCGCGCACGGCGAGCGCGGCCGCCATCCCGGCGGCTCCGCATCCGATGACCACGGCGTCGTAGGTTTTCTCGAGCATCAGCCGCCGCTCCCTTCGGGCGCCGTTGCGCCTCCGGCGGCGGCCTGCGCAGTCAGAGGAGCCTCGCCGATTCGGCCGACGACGAGTTCGCTGCCCTTCCCGCGTTTGGTGATGGCCTCGACGGGCAACCCCGTCTCGCGTGCAATGATCGATAGAATCCGGTAGGTGCAGAACCCGCCCTGACAGCGGCCCATGCCCGCCCTGGTGTAAAACTTGATCCCATCCAACGAGATATGCCCCTTATGGATTGCCTCGACCACTTCAGCCTCGGATACGCTCTCGCACCGGCAAACAATATGCGCAAAGGCCCTCTCCCGCCGGGCAAGCTCATCCAGTTCCGCGAAGTTCATCTCGACAACCTTTGGGGAATGTCCGACCGTTGGAACGAAGTCCGGCTTTTCCGTAAGATCGAGACCGTCTTTTTGTAAAAGCTCTTTCACGTATTCCGCGATCGCGGGGGCCGCGGTGAGGCCCGGGGACTGAATTCCCGCTACTTGCACCAGGCCGGGCGCTTTTCGGGAAAGGTCGATGAAGAAGTCGTCCCCCGGGAGGGTTGGACGCAGGCCTGCGAAGGAGGTGATGATATCCCTCTTCGAAATCCCGGGCACCATGCGGGCCGCCAGTGAGAAAACCCGGTCGAGATTCTCAGGCGTGGTGCCCGTGTCGTCCTTCTCCTCAATTTCCACCGCGGTGGGGCCGACCATCATTGTGCCTTCCACCGTCGGGATTACGAGTACGCCCTTGGAGTTCCGCGCGGGGACGGGGAAGATCACGTGGGAGGGAAACCCCGCCGCGTTCTTGTCCAGCAAAAACTCTTCCCCCTTTCTGGGAATGATGTGGAACTCCTCCGCGCCGAAAATGCCCGACACCTCATCCGCGTACAGGCCGGCGGCGTTTACGACCCGGCGCGCTTCATGGGTTTCGCCCTTTTCGGAAACCAACAGCCAGCGGTCGTCCGCGCGCCGCGCGGCGGCGACGCTCCAGTCGGTGAAGAGGCTCACCCCGTTGGCCCGGGCGTTTTCCACCAGAGCAAAGACGAGGCGGTATGGCTCGACGATCCCGCCGGTCGGCGCCCACAACCCTCCCACGACGTCGCCATTCAGTTTCGGCTCCAGGGAGAGGATTCGTTCCCTTCCCACGATCTCGATTTGGGGAACGCGGTTGGCGATCCCTATCATATAGAGTGCTTCCACAGTTTTCAGCTCTTCAGGGGAAAAAGCCACCACAAGGATCCCGACCCTGCGGAAAGGAAATCCCAGTTCCGCCTTCAACCGGTCAAACAGGAAGTTCCCTTGAACTTCAAGACGCGCCTTGAGGGTCGACGGATTGTGGTGAAACCCGGCGTGGATAATGCCCGAATTGGCCTTGGAGACGCCGAAGGAGACATCCGTCCTGCGCTCCAACAAAGCCACAGAGAGTTTAAAGGAAGAGAGCCGCCTGGCGATTGCCGCGCCGGTGACTCCTGCTCCGATGATCGCTACATCGAACATAGGTTTCGACAGATCCCGATTGCCTTTTCCATAGGGGAGATAAATATCCGGTCTTGTCTGTTTCCCTTGTTCCCCTCGCTGATTGGGATTTTGGACAGTATCACTGCGGCCTCGTCCGCTTGGGTGTGGATGATCACGGATAATTTGATGCCGTCATTCGCCCACTCCGCAGCTCCTTATAAAACTGACGCGGGACCCGGAGCCGGTTGTAGCGGAAGAACCAGCGGCGGGACGGGTTCCTGATGGAAGTTGAAATCCACGGTCAAGTTGCCCAATTGCGATGCATTTTCGCGGACATCCGGCCTTGGATCCGGGCGTCCATCCGTTTTTGGATCGAGTCTCTGACCGTTTAGAAAAATATCTTCCATGAATTTAACATAGGCATCGTGGCTGAGAATTTGGTGGTCGATGAATCCCTTTTTCGCATACGGGCTGATGACCAATCCCGGTACGCGCAATCCGTAGCCGTTTTGATCCACCCGCGGGGGCATAACATTATCATAAAAGCCTCCCCAGTCGTCCCAGGAAAGGAAAATGACCGTGCTCCCCCAATCCGGTCCCTGCATTGCGGCATTGATCAGGCTGGTTGTCCAGGCCTGTCCATCACCGACCAGGGCCGGCGGATGTTCGCTGTTTGGTCCGCTGGGGGTGATCCAACTGATGGCGGGTAATTGCCCGTCTTTTGCATCCTGATAAAAGTTGGTCACATCCGTAATATTCTGAAGTTGGCCGTCCTGTTTCACCGTGTCGAAGTAGGGAAGCGGATTCCAGATCCCCGGCGTTTTTGCGTTCTGATTTACCGGCGGACAATCCGCGGCGTCATTTGCACAATCCGGTTGCGTTCCGGTCTGGACATAGTATTTCCAGCTGACGTTGTTTTTAAAAAGCAGGTACGTCAGGTCGGTCCAGGCGTAATCGGGAGCGATACGGTTGAGGGGAGTGGTTTTAAGACCAAGCAAGAAATCCGGGGGAGTCTGAGGGGACTGGAGCGCATTGATGCAACTCATCGGATCCCCCGCCTTGCTGCACCTGGCCGACCATTCGGAAACCATAAACAGGTGTTGGGGAAGGCTCCACGAAGCATTGGGCTCGAACAGCCGGTCCTGTAGGACGAAGTTTTCCGCATACGTCCAGTAGTTGGGGATTTCACGGGCATCATGATAGCCCATCACATCCGTCGCGGAAGAACCGCCGCAATCCGGGTCGTTGGTGTTTTCACAGCCGGCTTTTCCGGCTTCGGCCTGCGCGATAAACCCATCCATCTTGCCGCCGTTAATATCCGCGGTGGAATTTTTTTGTCCGTGAGGACCGCCGTAGTTCTTGGCAGACGTGTCATGATAAGGGTAGACGCACTTTCCGGTCTTGGGATCATTTAAACAGATCGTGAATTGGCCGTTCTGGCGCGGATAACCATCGGCGCCGGGATATGTTCCGAAATAATGATCGAAGGATCGGTTTTCCTGCATGATGATGACAATGTGCTTGATCTTGGAGCGCGCCAGGGCAAGTGTATTTTCGGCCACTGGCAGGGCAGTCGCCGGTGCCGTGGATGATACCGCCATCCCCGTCGGTGTCTGACTGCCGCCGGATGACTCGGTTGCAGCGGGAGAGATTGTCCGTCGAGTAGGAAGCGAACAACCGGCCAACAAGACGAAGGCAATCAAGATTGTTCGGGGTCTCTTTATCATGAGCATATTTCCTTCCATAATTATTTGGGTTAACTATACTCCCAACCCATCCCGCTTTGATTAAGCTATTTTCGAAAAAATCGATCCGTAGCAATAGGGGATAATTTCACCGCGACGTATCATGGATTCGTCCGGATCGTGCGGACGATGCGAAAGGGCGGGATCGGGATCGATTCTACTGGATCCAGAGTACGGATCTGAGCCGCGGTGTGAGTCGTGTCGGTGAAATTATCCGCCACAAGAAGTTCCACGCGGGACGGATGAGGTTTCTAACCCTGACGAGTCGGATCATGCCAGAGCGGCTCCGCGGACGCGTTCTACAAAAAAGGGTTGTTTCTTTCGTGGAGCGGAACACTCGTCCCGACCGCACCGGCCAATACTTCGTAATTAATTACCATTTTTCCCAAACTTGTTCCAGCCGGTAATTCCCATACACCGGCCCGATCACATCCCCGGATGGTTAACGATTATAATCCGCCATGCTGCTTGAAAATTGACAATTGTTATTGCGCGGGACGTAATTTTCCTCGGCATTTTCTTTGCAAGTTTTCTCTTCGACCAGGAGGTTTCATGTCCAATCCCATCCTGATTGCAAAAGGCGAGACCGATATTTTCCTGTTGCCGCAGATGGCCAACCGGCACGGCTTGGTGGCCGGCGCCACCGGAACCGGAAAAACCGTCAGCTTGCAGGTGCTGGCCGAAGGCCTCAGCCGCACCGGCGTGTCGGTCTTCATGGCCGACGTCAAGGG
>JBEKLP010000055.1:0-19215 GCA_050010135.1 Anaerolineales bacterium | reverse complement strand
GGCGGCGAAGAAGGGTTTCGCATTCGGAGGAAAGTGTTAGGGCGAAACCCGAAATGACCGATAAGGGAAAATAAAATGCCACGATCCGCTGATTTCAAGGTCCGCGAGATTTACACCATCACCGGCGTAAAAACAGCCGCCATTTACGGAAAAAATAAAATGACGGTGCACTTCCAGGGGATGTCCAAGACCCTGCAATTCCCGCAGACCGTCGCCCTGCAAGGCGCCCCCACCTGTTCCGTCGGCATTTCCCCTTATGGCCTCTACAACCGGCTGAACGACGCAGGCCGGCTCATCCTGTTGAACCAGAAAGCGGTCCAATTCGCCTCCGCGCCCTTTATCCACATCGGCGACAAATGCACCATGCTTACTCAACAGAAACCTCAGGTCGCGGAAACACCCGATGATATCCCGGCTATCGACAACTACTATCATCCGGCGATTTCGGTAAAAAACGTTTCCATCACTATCGCCACACCTTCGCTGGAGATGGCGTTCAAGCTGGGGAAGGTGAAAGTAATCCGGAGACTGATTTCGCCGTTCTTGTCCGGAAACGAACAGACGATGATGCCCGTCGGTGTGGAAGAGTACGAGGTGGAAAACACTGCGGATAAAACTCAGGCGATCACGCTCGTCGTACCCAAACCGTCCCTGGTCAATCTCCAGGAGAAGGAGCTTAAACCGACCGACCAGGACAGCATCTATATCTCTTCGGCGCCGGTCCACGGCCACGTACATAAAGAGTTCCGTTCCGGAAAAGTGCGGGGCGTGGTCATGGGAAGCACGGAAAGTCCGAACCGGATGGTGCTGGCCGTTCCGGAGCTGCCGGGAGTTTCGGTTGATACCCAGCCATATTTTTGCTTGAACCGGCTCATGCAGGATTTGCTGCTTAACGAAGACGGTAGCTTCTATGAAAAACGGGAACCGGTGCTCCAGAATGATTACGGTACAGCCATCAGTTTGACCTTTACCCTGGAGCCGAAAGCGTCGGTAAAAATTCCATTGGCCGTGGTTCTGGATTTTCCGAAGCAGGTCTTCATTGACAGTGTGGAATTCGAACGCATATACGTCAAAAACTTCCCGGAGGAAGAGGCGCGGGCGGTATCCATGGCAAAACTCGCCCTGGATAATTATCCGCGCTGGTGGAACCGGACCGTAAGAATTCAAAAACGGATTTTAGATTACCTCCAAGCCAGCCCTTCGTATACGACGGATAGGACAGGTGCCCTACGGCTGACTAGGTTGCTGCTCAACGAATTTCATTTCCCGCTCTCGAACGCCGCAGTCTGGATCGAGGACGAGAAAGGACTTGAGCGCGCCCGGTTCCTCGAATGTTTCGACTATGCGTATATCAATCCATCGGATGTGGATTGGTATTCCATGGTGCTCCTGATCTTCTTCCCGCGTGTGGAAAAAGAGCTCTGTCAGAGTTTCATCGACTCGATTCAGGCCGAGGATCCTACCCCGCGTTTTTACCATTATCACTCTTCGTTCGTCGAAGCGAGAAAGCATTTCCGGGAGCATCCGGAAGAATACCAAGGCTTGTCGAAGACCCAGATCCGGGATGCGTTCAAGGTGAAGGGCAGCGTTGCGCATGATTTGGGAGCCATGCCCAAAGGCCATGCACTGCGGAACGTGAGCGATTACGCCTGGTACAACAACAATTATTGGGTGGATCTGTTTCCCAAGCTGGCGTTGCGGGTGCTGCGCAATGTGAAATTCACCGGCGATGTGGATTTTTTGAAGAAGAATTGGGAGACGCTTAAATTCGGGCTGGAATCGCTGCTCAAACTTGATTTCGACGACGACGGTGTGCCTGAAGGTTATCTCGACGAGGTGAAAAACACCTTCGACAACCTGACCCTTTTCGGCGCCGACGCCTACGACTCCGCGATGTTCCTGGCCGGGTGCCAAGCCATGATTAAAATGGCGGAGATGATGAACGACCAACCCGCCAAAGCCCACATCCAGAAAGCGTTCGACAAGGCCCGGGCAAGTTTCGAAAGATTATGGCGGGACGGGAAAAATAAAAAAGGGGAAAAACTCCAGTATTACATCACCTGTTACGATCCGGCGACGGGAAAATCCAACTTGGATGTCTGGACCAACCAGCTGGACGCGCTCTGGTATTTGATCGCCATTGGCGAAGAACCATTTATCTCCGACGACCGAGCAAGAAAGATCTTGAAGACGATTTACCGGAACAACCGCACAACCATGGGTTGGGCCATGACCCGGACGGAAAACGGCAAACCGGTGGAATCGGACCAGGGAAAAGACGTTTATACGACTTCCAATTACGTCTTGGCCCAGTTGCTGGAATATTACGGCATGGTCAAAGAGAGCAAGGATGTTTACAAACATATGGATAAAGTCGTTTTTGCCTACGGAAATTCTCTGATTACCCCGGACAACCTCCGGGCTGAAATGGAAAAAGAAGCGGGAGAGTCGGCTCCGGGACCTCACTATATCGTCGCCGCCTATCCCCGACCGGGCGCGGTCTGGACGCATCTGGTTCTGCAATATATCAAGGATCTGCAAAAACGGAAAAAGACCAAGACGATCGATTCGCAATCGCTGATTTCTTTTGTGTCCGATTTATTGAAAGAAGGCCCGGGAAACGGAAAATAAATTGCAAATTCCTTTATACGGTAGACTGAACGGCAGGTCATGGGGATCAGGGCTAAACACCGCAATCGGGCGTTCGGTGTTTACCCAATGAATAATCGGCCATTGTGCATAAGTCTCTCTATTTTACCTGGGCTACCATAAGCGGATTTCCCCGGTCGTGCTGCGCATACCGGGGCGGCGCGCAGAAAGAACGGATTGCGCGGAGAGGGTTGGCTTGTCTATGGATTACGACATAACCTTCGTCGGCCACATGTGCTTCGACGAGATCATTCCGTTCGGAGGAAAGCCGGTTGTCGCTCCGGGGAGCGCCGTATTGTGTGGTGCCATGGTGGCCACCAGGGTTGGGAAAAAGGTTGCCGCCGTTGTAAAGATGTCGAAACAGGATGAGATCATCCTGCAGCCGTTGAAGGACGCGGGTGTGGATATCTTCCTCATTCCGTCCGATGTGACGACGTTTTCGAGGGTTCTCCACGAGACAGAAAATATCGATGAGCGGAAACTCACAATCGTCCGGACGGCCGGCTTGATATCCATCACCGACGTTCCTCCGCTTAATTCACAATGCGTTCATTTGGCCGGGATTTCCGATTCGGAATTCGACATGGCTCTTCTGCGGGGCTTGAAATCGAGGGGATACGGCCTGTCGGTCGATATGCAAAGTTTTGTCCGGCAGATCACACCGGTGACGCATGAAATAAAATTCGGCGACGTGACGGATAAACGAGAGATCGTCGGGATGATGGATAAAGTCAAGTTGGATGTCGTGGAGGCTGGCATATTGACCGGAACGGATGATCTGGGGCAGGCCGCCCAAATTATGGAAACCTGGAACTGCCCGGAAATTGTGATCACGCACTCCCAGGGTGTGTTGGCGCGGGTAAGAGGAAAAACATTCTACGAGAAGTTCTCGAATAAAAGCATCGTCGGCAGGACAGGCCGCGGCGATACGGCGTTTGCGGCGTATCTTTCCTGGAGGCTGGACCATAGTGTGGAAGAATCCTTGAAGTTCGCGGCCGCGCTGGTTTCGATAAAGATGGAATCGCCCGGACCCTTTCAGGGGACATTGGAGGATGTTAACAAGCGATTGCTGGAAGAGTATTCTTCGTCTTGATTGCCCCCGGTGAAAAAAATCAAACGGCCCGATGGTTCGAACCATCGCGGATAGCCGGATGGGACGGCGCAGTTTGCCCCGCGTTTCGTTTGAGGTTGTTGACGGGCTTTTTCAGAACCGTCAGGGATTTTCCGTTCGGCAAAGGCCTGCCTAGACCATCGCTTACGCCGCTGTCAATTCCTGGAACCGATCGATCAGTTGATCGACTTCCCGCTTCGCAGAAAATTGAAAAACACAATCCAGATGGTCGTTGTGGGGAAGCTGGATGGATAACACCAGCGCATTAACATCTCTCGGAATGAGGGACATCTTTTGGATTTTGTTCAAGGGGATGTAGTCCCAAATGCCGCCGTATCTTTCGGAGGCGACCTGTTTTTCCTCTTCCCGGATCAGGATGAGCTCCCGATCGGTTAAAATACTGGCAAGGGTGGGGGAAATTCTCCGATACCATGTCATACCCAGAACTGATATCACCCTTTCCCGGATTTCAGGCTGTAAAATAGCTTGAATGACCTCTTCTTCCCCCATTAAACTACGCCTCGCAAAGTTCATGAACTTAAAATCCAGATCCCTCCAGGAATTGAATATCTCCGATTCCGAATTCCGGGCCGCGCCTGCGGAACCGACAGAAGTCCGCCGAATTTTGTTCAGCAGGGGTGTAAATCGAGCGTCGCTCACCGTATTGAATCGAAGGGTGGAGGAGGTGGAAATACCATCTCCTATAACGCCGCTGATTTTTATATGGGAGTCCAATAGAATAGATCGCATTTCGACATAACTGATTCCTTCCAGGGGATAGCATTTCGCGATGAAGGAATTCCCGTTTCTTTCCAGAACACAGATTTCACGACCCATATCGCAGATGAGTTTCTCCATGGTCGGGTGAATGAATCCCTCGAAGTTGGGGGTGAGAACCGCGTAGGGAAATTCCAACCCACCCGTTCGATAGGGTTCAAAGAAACCTTTAAAATAATCCGGAACGGAACCGTAGGATTCGACGGATTCGGCCCACGATGCTTTTGGATTATCAATAGGGCCTAATCGTTCCATCCGCGCGATGATTCCAGCGATGAACCGCCTCGGGAATGTCAGGATGATATTCCTTGGATTGGTCAATAGATCATTTCCTTTTCCGGATCTCACGGGCAGGATAAAATCGGGCTACCCGCGGGGCCTTATTATAGACATTCCCCAAAAACCATCCGCAATGAAAAAAACCAATCGATCTGCCCATGAAGATTTTCTTGATAATCGCTGGATGCCCAAATTAAAAGAGAGAATAATCCATTTAATTATAATTCAAAGCTAAAATCCAAAACTGGTTTATGCTTTTGCCCAAAATCGGTAAATGATTGGTTGATCGTCACGTTGAACCCGAAGATCAAGATTTGCGATCCCGCCGATTGATATGCTCCTCCGCGAATCACGGGATCCCATCGATTGGAGGAACTATTTCAACGAGTCCCGTCATCCCGGCTGTCCATCGCGGCGGATTTTATCCTTGATTATCCGTTTGTCTTGCGAACGCCAAGGGGTTGATTCAATGCGATATTATTTTCATGAAGGTGATGGTGAAAAAGGAGTTGAGGAGTTTGGCAAAACCAATCTCACGATGGTTCCTCCGCCGACGCGTTTATCCGTCGTTAATCGGCCGCCGATCAGCGCCATCAACGTGCCGTGGAGAGTCAATCCCTGCCCGGTCCCGTTTTTTGAGACTTCGCCGGAGGGTAAACCGACGCCGTCGTCTTCCACGGCGAGTTCCAGAGAGTCCGTCGCCTGCAGGGAAAACTTCAAATGCAAAGGACGGGAAGCATCCGTCCCGCGCCCGTATTTGGCCGCGTTGCGGACCGCTTCGCGCGCCGCGTAGAACCACACTTCGATGAACATCGACGGTAAATTCTCCGAAGCCCGTTCCGCCCGCGGATCGATCTCCCATCGAATCTCGTCGAATGAATCTTTCAATTCATCGGCCATCAAATGCCGCAGAGCCTGGGCAATATTGCGGATCGACTCCTCGGAGGGAGACGCGTGCGGCATATCGATCAGGAGTTGGGAAATCCGCCGGTGGATTTGCGCCAGGTCGGCCAGAGCCTTGGAGGTCTCCACATCGCCGGCGCTGCGGGCATATAAAGCCAACAGGTCGGCGTGGAGCGAAGGCAGAATCTCGTCGTGCAGCACGCGGCGTGTTTTGCAGTCGAGCACTTGGCTGCCCACCAGACGCTCGTGCTGGATCGAGATCAGACGGCGCGCCAGTTCGGCGCCGGTTTGCGCGTCGATCAGCCGTTCGCAAGCCGCCTGGGCGATCTCGAAATCCTCTTGCGTGTAGAGGCTGCCGTCGAGCTTGTCGCCCAGGAGCAGAACGCCGATCGGGCCGCGCCGGCTCCATAATCCAACCGCCCAGCGCAGCCGGTCCGGACGGTCCGCGTCCAGGGGAACAACCGCAGGGCGCGACGACGGGGACGGGATTTCCGGGGCGGAAACGGTGACCGGGAAATTCGCCGGATAAGTGAGTGGAGGGCCCCACAGCGGAGCCATCGGTCCGACGGCCGCCAGCGCTGCGCGTTCGCAGCCCAGAACGTCGGAACACAGCGTGCGGAACGGACCGAGGGCGTCGGCATCCCACGGCGAGGGAGAATCCGCCGTCAGCCGTTCATAAAGTTGCTGGCTGGAGACGAATGGGCGCAGTGTTTCGAGGAAGGAATCCCGTTCGGTGTAGGAACGGCGGCCCATGAGCGCGTAGAAAACCGTCATGACAACCGTTGCCAGAAGCAGGATGAAGACCGGTGTCAGGCGGCTCGTCAGACTCCAGCCGACGATCAGGCTGTAACCGCCGGCCAGAGCCACGGCGTTCCGCCAATAGCGCGCCAAGCCGCGGCGCGGGAGGATCCTGCCGGTGAATACTTCGTACGCCACGACCGCCTGTCCCAGGAGCAGCACGGCCAGACCGATTAAAACGGCGATGACCAGATCCAACCCGCCGAGAATGAGCAGGAAATCCTGCATCGACCGGGCGTTCACGTTGAGCAGTACCCACAATTCGGCCAGACCCACCAGCAGACACACAACCAGCAGCGCGAGCGAGGCTGCCGTCAACCATGGACGGGCGCGGCGGCGGGCAGCGCCGCCCATCATCCGCGCGGTCGGGCCGGGCCGCCGCAGGGCGTCGAACGCCAAGCCCATGCACATGACGATGAAGATGGGGTAGGCGAGCATCGCCCCCGGAAAACCGCCGCCGGAGATGGCGGAACCCGACTCGTAGGATGCCAACCCGGAGATGGAGGGCGGTGGGTTGGCTGTGAGCGCGAGAACGATCCAGGCAAGTGCGGAGGATGCGCACAAGAGGAACCACGGCCGGTGACGGCGGAATAAATTCCCGGCGCCTTGCTCCCAGAAGCCGGCGTACCAGAGCATCACCGCGTACCAGGTGAAGGGCAGGATGGCGACCGTGATCCATCCGACGCGCCACCAGAAAGTGAGCGCGGGAAGCAGTGAGCGGATGTCGAAACCCAATATAGCGGTATGAAAGAGGAAAAATACGCCGCCCAGGAGCAGGCTTCCGGCGGCCATCCAGAATCCCCATGCGCCGCTGCGGCTCTCCGGCGCGCGATGGCGCGCATTGAGCAATACCGTTAGCCCCAGCCACAACATGAGGATGGCGTTGAATAGGGATGTGGAAAGCAGCGACCAGTCAAGATAGAAGAAACCGGTCATGGAGTTTTATATTTCCCTGCCCTCATCCCCAGCCCTTCTCCCAGCACAAGCCGGGATAAGGTGGCCGAAGGCCGGATGAATGTCACGGTCATTCCAATCATCGTGTCATCCCCGCGTGATCTTGGCTTGCCCTCGGCAAAGCCGGGGGCGGGGATCCAGTGCTTGCGATTAAGTGGACCCTCCATCGCTTCCTGGATGCCCGCCACAATCACGCGGGCATGACGAACTCTCCCCTTTTCCACGATTATTCTCTCTCTTTTCCCCCTGGCGTCCACTGTGTTCCATCTTCCTGGATCTTGGGCGTTCCATCGTCTTCCCACGTAAGCAGCCGGCCTGCGGCGACGATCAACGCCGCACGCGTGCGCGCCACTTTCTCATCGGTGGCGTCGGCGGCCAGACCCCACGCGGCGTAGATCTGCCCGTTAGTGCGGCTGATCGAGCGCTTGTCGCGGAATCCCATCCGCGCGGCGATCTGCTCGTTGGTCAACCCTTGAGCCAACATCCGGGCGACGGCTTGCTCATTGGGTTCGAGCAACGCCAGCGGGTCATTCTCGTCCTTGCGGCGCACTTCCTGGACCCGCGCCTCGATCTCCGGATCGATGAAACTCCTTCCGGCTACGGCGTCGCGCAGGAGCGGAAGGAGCATCGCCGGCAGGAGGTAGTTGGATTTGCGCACGTAGGCGTAGTGGCTGAGGATTCCCGACCGGCGGAAATCGCGGTAGTAGACGTCGTCGTCTTGGATCGAATAGAACACAACCGGAATGCGCGGAAATTCGCGCCGGGCGGCGGTCGCCGCCTGGATACCGTTCATCTTTCCCGCCAACTGAACGTCTAGAAGCAAGACATCCGGCAGGGTCTCGCCTTTCCCGGATTGCGCTGCCCCCGTCTTTTCACGATCCATCAGCCATTCCAATGCGGCTTCGCCGCTCTCGCAGGCAAAGATGATCCGCGCTTCGCAGGTTGCTTCCATTCCCGATTGCATGGCGGATCGCAACTTGGCATTGTCTTCCACCAAAAGTATCGCAAGAGGATTCACGATATCAAACCTTCTCCAGCGACGGATATCCTATTTAATCCGAGCCCTTATTCCCGCGCCGGAACAATACTGCAAACAGCAACGAGCGTCAAACACCCAGGTGCATGCCGAGAAGGGTTTGGAACGTGGTCGGGGATGCAGTCTATCGTAGAATGAAAATGTTATTGCTGGCCCGCAATTTCCGGTGAAATTCCAGTTATGGTCCGGGCTTCGTGCCGTGAAAAAACATGAAGATTCGATTGCCTCTTCTATCGGTATCGATTTTTTCCATCGCCATGGCCTGGGTGGAATCGGCGGTGGTGTTGGATCTGCGCGTCCTCGTGGGCAGGTTGCAGCCCTATCAGCCGAATCCATTGCCGCACTTCGGAGGGCTGAGCCAAGCCGAGATCGTCCGTGAAGTGGCGACCCTGGTGATGTTGCTCGCCGTGGGATGGCTGGCCGGGGAACGCCCGAGAACCCGGCTCGCATACAGCGCCTTCGCCTTCGGTTTATGGGATATCTTTTATTATTTGTTTCTCATCCCCCTCACCGGGTGGCCGAAGTCGCTTTTGAATTGGGATATTCTTTTTTTATTGCCTGTGCCATGGTGGGGGCCGGTGATCGCTCCAATCGCCATCTCTTTCCTGATGATCACGGGAGGAATGCTGGTGATCCTGATTGATGGGCGAGCACGTCCCGCTTGCTTGAACGTCTGGTTTTTGGCGGCCGGGTTGATTGGCGCGGGCATGATGTTCTACGCTTTCACAGCCGATGCATTCGCCGCCTTCAGTCGCGGTATGGACGCGATCCGGCAAGTACTGCCGGTGACCTTTCGCTGGAACATATTCCTGCCCGGTTTGTTCCTGATGGCCGTCCCGGTCATGGCTATGGCCGGGCAGGTGATCGGGCTGTTAAAAAAAAGGGAAATCAATACTATGATGGACGCGATTTTCGATTTATATGCAAGTATTCTCGTTTTCCTCGCCGGGTGGCCCGGATTAACCTATTAATAAATCAACGTGTGGATTTTTGTTATCCTCTGGCCGATCGTTTCTTTGCTAATGGTAGTCGTGATCCTCGCTCAACATCGCCGGATCAAGGTATTATCTTCTCTGCGGAAGGCTTCCCGAAATAATAGATCGACCTGATCGGTATTAAAAATATTTTCAAAAATAAATCAAATGGAAGTTAAAAAGAAATTAAGGAATGATAAGATAAAATAATCCTGTTCATCCTATAAATCATCTCCTCATGCGGGATGAGTAGGATGGCTGAAGAGGCAGGGATGATCAGCGAGCCCAAATTCGAACAATTAGTTTTCTTCGATCGTATTAATTATTAAATATGGTGTTTGTTTCATGCAGATTTCCTGAATCTCGCAAATTACGCTTTCTAAATTCCTTTCAAGCCTTTCGTTCGAAATATGCAATACGATCAATCCCAATGACTTCAAAATATTATCTCGGATGGTATCGGCTTCGATCCGCGATTTATGAATGTTTCCATCGATTTCAACAACCAGATTTGCACGATGGCAATAGAAATCCACAATAAATCCACGAATAACATGTTGTCTCCGAAAATGCAATCCCAACAGTTGATTTCCTCGAAGCCTTGACCAGAGGAGCTCCTCCGATGGTGTCATCGTCTTGCGGAATCTTTTTGCTATCCGGAATTTTAAGTATAGATTCTTCGAATACTTTCGGCGCATCATGTTTCCCCCTTGAATTGTGATTTTGAGCGATTCTACTACGGCACCATCCCATCCTTCCACCCCTTCGACAGTATCAATACTCCAAATGTATATTGTCCCCCTCCCTCCTTCCCGTATTACGGGAAGGAGGGAGGGGCTAGGGGAGGGTGAATGGGATGGCCGTCGCAAGCCAAAACCTTGAGGGAGGAGCCAGGGGAGGGTGAATGGGATGGCCGTCGCAAGCCAAAACCTTGAGGGAGGGGCTAGGGGAGGGTGAATGGGATGGCCGTCGTCAGGCACAACCTTAAGGGAGGTGCCAGGGGAGAGGGGAGGGGATAACCGTCGCAAGACATGACCTTGAGAGGGGGTCAGGGGAGGGTGGATGGGATGGCCATCGTCAGGCACAACCTTGAGAGAGGCCAGGGATGGGGTAGCGTGTAGAAAAAACTCTTCAACAGGGGGAAGACAATCCACATTGGCGCGCGGAACAAATTACCGCCGTTCTATTCCGCATTGGAAGGATCGATGTATCCTGCCATGCGCGCGATCAAATGCGCCACTGCTTCCGCCGCGCAGCCGAAGTTGGCAATATAAAATGCCGCCGCATTCGCCCCCCGCGCGCCGGACGTCGGATCTTCCCGAGCGCGGCGCAGGAATGCCGCCAGCCCTTCGACCGAGCGGACGTTTGCGGCCACGCCGCGGCTGACGAAATTCCAATCGTCGAGCGGCTTGGAAAGCCCGAGCATCCCGACGGGAACTTTCAGCAAAGCGGCTTCCAGTCCGGCGGTGGTGCTGAACATCAGCGCCGCCTGCGAAGCTCGGAGCAGCGGGTAAAGCGGCTCCGCGGCCACCAGTGCGAAGTCCGTTGCGCCCTCATGCACCAGCATTTCCCGGAAGAGCGGGGCGCTTTCGCCGCGGTGAAGTTTGAACACCAGGCGCATTTTTTTCCAATCCGGTTCTTGGCGCAGCGTGCGGACCCATCCCAGCAGGCGGACAAGCGCGTCGTGTTTCTCTTCGGCAGAGACGATCAGCATCCGTTCGATCGGACTGCTGAGGAACGTGAGCATAAAATCGCCCGGCGCGTATCCCAACGCGGCCCGTATTCGTTGCGCCTCGGCGGAAAAGTCGGCGCTGGCCAACTGGTCGAAGCGCGGGTTGCCGGTTACAGTGATTTTCCGTTCCGGCACGCCCACGCGCAGGAAATATTCGCGCGAAGTCTCGCCCAGGGCGGCGACGGCGTCGCAATCACCCTGGCCGTAATGGCGCAGACCTTCCTCGATCCCAAGGCGTATTTTGCGGATCCATCGGCCGTACAGTTTTCTCCACGGCGGCCGTTGGAATAGATCCTTGCGCAGGCTCTCCTGCAGCAGCAGGCTTGGGATGGAAAGACGGCGCGCCGCTTCGACATAGAGGTTGGACGGGAAGTTGCGGTCGTTGAGCACAACGATCAGCGAAGGATGCAACCGCTTCACCTCGTGGGGGATCCGTTGGCGGAAGGGCCGAGCGGCCGCTCCCCACTCCGGCATCGGAATCGGCAGCGGGGTTTCCGCCATGCGCACGAAGGGAATGCCCTCGCGCTGGAGGGCCGCCGTATCGCTTGCGGTGCGCAACAATTCGCAATCCGAATACACGATCACGGGGATGCCGCGCGCGCGCAGCAGGCGGATCACCGGCAGGATGATTTGTTGGTGCGAATCGGCGGCGGTGATCTCAAACAGTATCGGGCCGGTCATTTTCCGAGTGCCTTGAGTTGCTCCTCTAGTTTATCGCGATTTTCTTTCAGCGCGGTCAGACGCGTGCGTTCCTTTTCGACGACGGAGGCGGGCGCGCGCGATCCGAAATCGCTCGCCAGAAGCTTCTGCACGCGCGCGATCTGGCTCTTCACATCCTCGGATTCTCTTAGCAGCCGCGCTCGCTCCGCGCCGGGGTCGGCCATTTCCGCCAACGGGATCAGGATCCGCACCGGGCCGACGACCAGCGGGACGGAGCCTTTGGAATCGGAGGGCGCCTTATCGGCAAACTGCAGCCCTTGCGGATCGATCCGCGCCAGCAGGCACAGCCCCGCGGCGGATGTTGAGAGTTGTTCTTTGTATTTGTCGGCCAGAATCACCGCGGAGGTTTTCTTCGTCAGCGGGACCTTTTTCTCGGCGCGCAGGTTGCGGATCGCGCGGACTACGTCCATGAAGAGCGAGAATTCCTCCAGCGCGCGCTCGTCGACGGGATCGACGGGCTTCGGCCACGGGGCGATGATCAGCGCTTCGGGCCATCCCGCGGGAGGATCGAAATCCTCACCCGCCAAGCGGCAGGCGTCTTTGAGAAAACCCCACAACGCCTCGGTGACGAACGGCGTAAAGGGGTGCAGCAGGCGCAGGCAGTTATCGAATACGTGCGCCAGAATCTGCACCGTGGTGCGGGCACGCGCCGGGCTTTCGGCGATTTGCAGTTTGGATAGTTCAATGTACCAGTCCGCGAACTCGCCCCAGAAGAAATCGTAGACCATCCGGCCGGCCTCGCCGTATTGATAGGTATCCATCAGGTGCGTGGAATCCGAGATGGTGCGTGAAAGGCGCGAGAGGATCCAGCGGTCGGCCGTGTTGTAGGGGGCCTTCTCGCATTCGGCGCCGAGTTTTTCGAAGGCGGTCAGCATGTAGCGGCCGGCGTTCCAGAGCTTGTTGGCGAAATTTCGGTTGGCCTCCACCCGTTCGATGCTCAGATTGAGGTCGGTGCCGGGCGAGCCGCTGGTGATGAGCGTGAAACGCAGCGCGTCGGTGCCCATCGGCGGGATGCCTTCGGGGTACTTCTCTAGGATCTCGGCGCTGCCTCCGGCCTCGCGGATCTGCGCGGCCGTGGCTCCGTCCATCACCCAGCGCGGATCCATCACGTTGCCGATCGACTTCGACATCTTGCGGCCCTGTTCGTCGCGCACCAACCCGTGCAGGTAAACGGTGTGGAAGGGCGGTTCGCCGGTGAACTCCATACCGAACATGATCATCCGTGCCACCCAGAAAAAGAGGATGTCGTAGGCCGTCTCCATCACGGAGGTGGGATAAAAGTATTTCAAGTCGCGCGTTTCGTCGGGCCAGCCGAGCGTGGAAAACGGCCACAACCCGGAGGAAAACCACGTATCGAGCACGTCTTCATCCTGCTGCAGCGTACGGCTGCCGCACACGAAACAAGCGGCCGGGTCCTCGCGCCCGCTGGTCATGTGGCCTTCCGGACAGTACCAGACCGGGATGCGGTGGCCCCACCACAGTTGGCGCGAGATGCACCAATCCTGGATGTGCTCGAGCCAGTTGAAGTAGATCTTTTCGAAGTGCTCGGGGATGATCTTCACGCGTCCGTCGCGTACGGCGGCGAACGCCGCTTCGGCCAGCGGCTGGATTTTAATGAACCACTGCGTGGAAATCATCGGCTCGACGATCTCGCCGCCCCGTTGCGAGCGCGGGACGCGCAGCATATACGGTTCTTCCTTGATCACCAGCCCCGCCGCGCGCATATCGGCCCACATTTGCTTGCGGCACTGGAAGCGGTCCATTCCCCGGTATGGTCCGCCGTTTTCGTTCAGGCATGCGTTTTTATCGAAGATCGAGAGGATCGGCAAGCCGTGGTTTTTTCCCACCTCATAATCGATCGGATCGTGCCCCGGGGTGATCTTCAGCGCGCCGGTTCCAAACTCGCGGTCGACGGCAACGTCCGCGATGACCGGGATCTCGCGGCCCAGGATCGGAACGAGCGCAGTGCGGCCGACCAGCGCCGCGTAGCGCGGATCCTCCGGGTGCACGGCCACGGCCGTGTCGCCCAGAATTGTTTCCGGGCGGGTTGTGGCGACAGGTATGTAGGGGCGATCCGTTGGATCGCCCTTCCCGGATTCGTCCTTTATCAGATATTTAAAATAGTACAGCGTCCCCGGTTCGTCGGAATATTCCACTTCGAGGTCGCTCACTGCGGTGCGCAAGCCGGGCGACCAGTTGACCAGCCTTGGGCCGCGGTACAACAGCTCTTTTTCGAACAGCCGGACGAAGGCTTCGCGCACGGACAGCGCCAGGCCGTCGTCGAGGGTAAAGCGTTCGCGGGTCCAATCGCAAGAGGCGCCCAGGCGGCGCAATTGGTCGTAGATGATCCCGCCGTATTTGCGCTTCCATTCCCAGGCGCGCTGGAGGAATTTCTCGCGTCCGAGCGCCTCGCGGCTCGTTCCCTCGCGTTCGAGCATCCGTTCCACCAGCAGCTGGGTGGCGATCCCGGCGTGATCGGACCCAGGCAGCCACAGCGTGGGCTCGCCGCGCATGCGGTGGTAGCGGATCATCAGATCCTCGATCGAAACGAACATCGCATGCCCGAGGTGCAGCTCGCCGGTCACATTGGGCGGGGGAATGGAAATGACGAACGGCTTCCGGTTGTGGTCGATCACCGGTTGGAAAAAGCCGCTCGATTCCCACCACTCGTAAAGCGTGCGTTCGACGGCGTGGAAGTCGTAGGTCTTGGGAAGTTCGATTTTCGGCATGAGCTGTCCTTTCCTGACCTAACCTCCACCTCATCCCCTCCCCCTTCCCTTAAGGGAAGGGGGAGGGGACAGAGGAGAGGGGGGTAAGGTAAATAAAAAACCCTCCGCCTCGTGAGGGCGAAGGGTTAATCCTCCGTGGTTCCACCTCGATTCGTCCCGACCGTTCCGGGGCGCGCTCGATGCGATAACGGTGCCAACCGCGCCGGTTTACTTGCCCGCTGCAACGCGGACGTTCTTCGGCGGCGCGCCGCGCGACGTTCGGGGGCTGGGGAAGCGGGGGCTTTCAAACGGTGGCCGCACCTTCTCTGGCATCCCTTGCCCGCCTACTCTTCGCGGCGATCGCTGTATGTCGTGATTATAAGAGGGAAGAGGTCGGGAGTCAAACCCACGGAGAATGGGAAACGCGAAGAGGGTGGCGAATTTGGCGAATTTTGTTTCGGTGAAGTTTCGAGTAAAATGTTTGGCATAATGCACAGCCAACCCAACGAGTAAGCTGCATATCGTTAGCCGATTCCATAAATATTGAATTGCACAGGATCAAGCGTTCGGTAAGGAGGTAAATCAAATGCCCAAGGCTTCGTTCACGCTTCCAAACGGAACTGTCGTAACCATTGATGGAACGCCTTCGGAAGTTCGAAATCTGCTTGCGTTTTACGGGGGCAATCCGGAAAAGGGGAAGGACGCAGGCCAAAAGAAAAGCGCCAAAGCCGGCCGCAAGAAATCCTCTGCGGAGAAGAAGATTTCACCGGCCAAGATAGCCCAGATTGTCAATCAGATTAAGTCCTGTCCGGAAGCGGAAGGAATCGAAAAGAACATTTTGGCAAAATCTCATGAAGCCAATAGGGTTCTGCTGCCGCTCTATGTCATCCATGAGTACATGGGCAATGCCTTTGGAATCACAACTATCGAAATAAGCAAGGTGACCGCCGAGTTGGGCGCGCGAGTGCGCGTGTCGCGCCAAGCCGCGTTGCGCGCCTTGGTGCGGTCTCCGGCGTCACGATACGTTCTGACGGATAAAGCCAGGCGAAGGGGAATCGCAACGCGGTATACGCTGGATGCGCGGGGCGTCGAATACTTAAAAACCGTGATCGCCGGCAAGGAGGATTAAGCTTGAAGCAAACGGTCATCCAACCCATTTGACGTTTTTCTCAGCGTTGACTTTTTCGCTATAATAGTTGGGATATTGCACTGAAGAACTAACCGGCGATGCGGGGATTATCCGGGGGCTTGCAAATCGAAATCGACTTTCAAAGTCAATCTTTTGGTGATTAGTCATTTATTAATTAATATCCGGGATCGTATTTCCTCGCGGAGGAAAATACTATGGAGAAAACACACCGGCGAACTGCCGTGGAGCAAGATAAAAAGTTCGCTAAACGCATGGGTATGCCATGACTTCTCAACACAATCCCCCGAAGATGGATCGGCCTTCGCCCGGATTCATTGTGCGGATGGTATTCAATCTTTTGTTGATCGCAGTCGTGTTAACCGGATTGCTGTTTGTGCCGGCCGGCAGACTGGATTGGCCCGAAGGGTGGATTTTCCTGATCGGATTTTTCGGATTCCTGCTTTGCTACGGAGTTTGGGCTCTCCGCAACGATCCGTCCCAATTGCGGGAGCGGAGCAAGACCGGAGCCAACGTGAAAGCCTGGGACAAAATCATCATGTCCCTATACAGTTTGGTGTTGATCGTTCTCTTCCCAGTCTGTGCGCTCTCTGCCGTCCGGTTTAAAGGAAGTTCCATGCCCGCCGCGCTGGAAGCACTTGGGTGGATTGGGATTGCACTAGCCGGTGGGATCATTCTATGGGTAATGAGAACAAACACGTTCGCTTCACGCATGGCCCGCATCCAAGGGGACCGCGGCCAGACGGTAGTGACCGGCGGGCCGTATCGGTATGTTCGGCATCCCATGTATCTCGGAAACATCATATTGTTTACGGGTATCCCGTTCGCGCTGGGATCGTTGTGGGGGTTGATACCCGGGGGTTTGATCGTATTGTTGTTCAGCACCCGGACTGCATTGGAAGACAGGATGCTGAAACGCGAACTACCCGGATACTCGGAATACGCCGCGCGTGTCCGTTTCCGGCTTTTGCCGGGAATTTGGTAGCATCCGGGGAAGGTACTTTGATGAAAAGATTGAGTCAAGGCTCTTGCGCCCAATGACGCGGTGGTTGAACGGAATATTTTTTCCATATTAATAATTCATTGGGTCGAATTTTTTTATTAATTGGAGCTATTGATTTAAGAAGATTCAAGAATCCTCAATCTCCATTCCCATGCTTTTACTGTATCACTTCGGACTTAATTTATCAAATTCCATGCCTCCGTAAGGAGAATCGAATTAAATCCGTCCACGGTTGGGCTCCAGAAGGAAAAAATGGATAATTCCGGATAAGAATCCTCGGAGTTTCGAAATAATAAATTGCAGATTTTTTCATGCGGAATTCCTGCATAATCGTACAAAAAGATACTTGACTCCGTAAATGGAGGATGTTATTATTCTTCTTGTAAACGCTTCCAAGATTTTACGCATTCGAAACTAATGAAAGTGTGAAAAACCTTCTCCATCTGGCTAGTAATCCATAAAAAAGGGCATAAAATGCCATTTTTTAGAAAGACGTCAGAATAGGATTCCTGAGCAATAGGGTTTTTTTGGCCATAAAACATGTAAACGTTTACATAAATGAAGCAAAATCGATCATCCAAGGTAACGATTATCGAAGTGGCCGAAAAGGCGGGCGTTTCTTTTGGGACCGTCTCGCGGGTAGTTAATAACGATATACATGTAAAAAAGGAAACCCGCGAACGTGTTTTAAAAGTAATGGACAGGCTGGGGTACGTTGCCAACCGGCAAGCGCGGAGCCTGGCCGGAGGGAAATCCAACATTATCGGTGTGCTTGTACCGGACTTGGGAACCGGTTATATCGAAGAAATAATCCGCGGAATAGATGCAGAACTCAGCTTGTCAGACCTCGACCTGATCCTCTATACAACCCACCGAACAGCCAGCAAAGAAGCCAATTATGTCGCGAACCTTGCCAAAGGAATGGTGGATGGTTTATTGCTCGTTTTGCCGCGCAGCCCGGCGGATTATATCGGCACGCTGACCGGCCGCAATTTTCCGTTTGTCCTGATCGATCACCAGGGCACCGGCAGGGATTGTCCGGCCGTGGGCGCGACCAATTGGCAGGGGGCGTATCGCGCCACGGAATACCTGATCAAACTGGGACACTCCCGGATTGGATTTATCACCGGCTCCATGGATCTAGGCTGTTCCATGGAACGCCTGGAGGGATACCTTTCGGCGCTGCGCACACACCATGCCAGCGAAGCGCCCGAACTGATCTACGAGGGCACGTTTTTCCAGCCGGACGGTTATGCCGGCGCGTCGGCTCTGCTGGACCTGCCCAATCCTCCTTCGGCGATCTTCGCCTCAAACGATATCATGGCGCTGGGCGTCATGGACGCCGTCCGCAGCCGCGGATTGCGCATTCCCGACGATATATCCATCGTCGGCTTCGACGATATCCCGCAATCGGCGGTCGTTCGGCCGGCGCTCACGACGGTCAATCAGCCGCTGGAAAAAATGGGCCGCGTCGCGACCCAGATGCTGCTGGATCTTCTCCGCCAGCCCGATAAGGAAGTCGGCCGGATTGAACTGCCCACCGAACTGGTGATCCGGGATTCCTGCCAGAACGCGCGGTCGATGGAATAAACCTTTTCTTCATACGATAAATGGGGGCCATCCTGACGGATGGAAGGAGGTGCCAGCGGAACAATATTCTCATCAGACTGAGCAAATCCAAAACCAGTGTTCGTTTCCAATTCCAAAGAAGGAGAAATCTGATGCCCCGAAAAACGTTAACCTTGATCAGCTTCGTGCTGATCGCCGCGGTCATGCTGGTGTCGTGCGCCGCACCCACCGCGACCCCCATGCCCACCGCGAACATGAACACCTCGGTGCCGGTGGCCCCGGTGGCCCCGGCGGCCACAGCTACAACCGCCCCGACCGCAGCACCCAAGCCGGTGACGGTCGAATGGTGGCATATCAGCACCCTCGACCCGGGCAAGACCCTTTTCCAGTCGTTCGCCAATCAATATATGGCTGCTCATCCCAACGTGAAGATCAATATCACGATCCTGGAAAATGAGGCCTTTAAGACCAAGCTGACCACCGTCATGCAGGGTGGCACGCCCCCGGATATCTTCCAGAGCTGGGGCGGCGGCGTAATGAATGATCAGGCCGCTGCAGGTATGCTCCAGGATATTACCCCGGCGCTGGACGCAAATGGTGGCGCTTGGCGCAACACCTTCGCTCCCGGTGCTCTGGGTGTCTATTCTGTGAACGGGAAGAACTACGGCGTGCCGTGGGATATGGGCATGGTCGGCTGGTGGTACAACAAAGACCTCTTTACCAAAGCTGGAATCACCGTCCCCACAACCTGGACCGATCTCCTGGCTGACGTGAAGACCCTCAAGGCCGCCGGTATCACCCCCATCTCCTTGGGTGAAAAAGACACTTGGACCGGCATGCACATGTGGTCGTATC
>JBEKLP010000054.1:0-19221 GCA_050010135.1 Anaerolineales bacterium | reverse complement strand
TCCCCACCGGACCCGGCTATATTCCGAAGCGGTGCGGAAATTTCTCTCCCAAAACAGCATGCCCGTCACGGATATCGAACCGGTGCTGCTTTTCTCCCAACCGGAAGCCTTCGTCGAGAACATCAAGTCGCCCATCCGCATGGTCATGTGCGACGGCCTGGAGAGCTATGGTGGAAGCCTGCGGCTGCTCAACTCGATTTTTTCGCCGGAGGAGTGCGCTAATATTGTCCGGTTGCTTTCCAATCCCGAAGGAAAACCGACCGTGGCGGAGGAGATATCCGCCGAGGCCCAGGAGATTTCCGCACAACCGGTCATTATGCCTTCCAGCGAAACACCTATGGCGGAACCGGTGCAGGAGACGGACTTTCATCCGGAAGATTTGTTGCGCAACGCGTTCGGCGAACCTTCCGCTCCGGAACTCATTCCCATCCCCCCGGTCATTGAAGAAGCCGTGGAGCAGGCGCCGCAAGCCTCCTTTTCGATCAGCGCCTTGCTGGCCCGGACGCATATGAAAACCAATCAACTTATGTTTCTGGGTGTTGCCGCCATGGTGGATCTCTTGTTCATCTGCGGGTTGCTGGCGTTCGTTCTCTTTCGAATGATCCGGTAATCCTGCGGAAGGATTGCCTGCCCGATTCTCTATCACCGTGTCCAATCTTTCCCCAGCGCCGTGGCTCTCGGTCATTATTCCCGCCTACAACGAGGAACGGCGGCTGCCCGCCACGCTCGAAAAATTACAGGCATATCTTTCCCGGCAATCGTTCACTTACGAAATCTGGGTTGTGGATAACGGCAGCACGGACCGGACGGCCGATCTCGTCCGGGAATATGGGCGCCGCTTTCCGGCCATCCAGCTGGCGCAAACCTCCCTTCGCGGAAAAGGTTTTGCGGTTCGGACGGGCATGCTCCGGGCCGCGGGCCGGTACCGGTTTTTTTGCGACGCCGATTTATCGATGCCCGTGGAGGAATTCGAACGGTTTTATCCCCCCCGGTTGGCCGACGTCGATGTGGCCATCGGATCGCGAGAAGCCAAGGGCGCGTGCCGGTTTGATGAACCGCCGTACCGGCATTTCACCGGCCGGATTTTTTCCCTTGCCGTCAAACTGCTGATCCTGCACGGCTACGAAGACACGCAATGCGGATTTAAATGCTTCCGCGACGCCGCCGCGGTAGATCTGTTTTCCCGGCAGCGATTCAACGGTTGGTCCTTCGACGTGGAGGTGCTCTACTTGGCAGGCCGGCGCGGGTACCGCATCCGCGAAGTTCCCATCTCCTGGTACTATCAATCCGACAGCCGGATCCGCTTGGTGGGCGATTCGTTGCGGATGTTTACCGACCTGCTGCGCATTCGCTGGAACGGCATGCGAGGAATCTATGACCAGCCCAATCCGCAGGAGATACCCAAATCTTGACAAGGAACGCCGCCTGCTGCGAAACGGGTTTTTCCGGGTGGCGGGCCTGGATGAAGCAGGCCGGGGCGCATGGGCGGGACCGCTCGCGGCCGGGGCAGTCATCCTACCCCTCCATCTTCCCTCGCTCCGAACCGAACTGGCGGCTGTGCGCGATTCGAAACTGATGACTCCTTTGCAGCGGAAAGCCGCCGCCGTTCGGATTCGATCGATCGCGACGGCCTGGTCGGTTGGCAGCGCCTCTGCCGAAGAAGTGGACCTCCTCGGTCCGCTCCAGGCCACCCGGCTGGCCATGCTCCGCGCGATCCATGAATTGCCGGCCGATCCAGACCATCTCCTGATCGATCATTTGATTCTGCCTGGGTCCCCACTCCCCCAAACTGCGGTCACCCACGGCGACCTGCTTTGCCTATCCATCGCCGCGGCATCGGTCCTTGCCAAAACCTGGAGGGACGAACAGATGGTTGCGCTGGAGCGGATATATCAAGGATACGGATTTGCCCGTCACAAAGGGTACGGCACCCGCCAACACGCCGAAGCGCTTTTCCGTCTGGGTGCCTGTCCGGAACATCGGCAGTCGTATGCTCCGCTCCAGCGTATCTCCGAACCCCCTCCGGTATAATGCGTTCAGCCCAATTCCCATGAGCCCACGCGATCCGAACGACCTGTCGATTGAAGAACTGGAACGGCTGCTGACGGCCAAACGCCAAGCGGCAAGGAAAGACCGGATCCGGCGCTTCGTGCACTCGGGGCGCGCGGTATTGGCCGAGCCGACCACGCCGCCAAGCAGCCTTCCCGCCGACGCATCGGTTTCGACGCCGCGCGCCAAAAGTCCGCTGGACCGGCTGCTCCTCTTCCTGGAAATCGGCGCGGCGATCGTACTGGGATTTGTCGTTCTGCAATTCATCTTCCGGCTTCAGGAAATCAACCGCGAATCCATTGCGCTTGTGTTTTCCGGCACGCCGTCTGCCACCCCGCTGATCACCGCCGTCGTGCTGCCTTCCGGGCATACGCCCCCGACCTCGCCCGGTGGAGCGGCGCCCAATGACAATGAAGTGCCGGCCAATCTACGCCCGTTGCTGCAATCGTACCAATCCCTGGCCATCCCCACCCGCGGCCCGGAGCAACCCCTCCGCCTGGATCTGCCCAGCCTAAATAAGATTAACATGACGGTGGTGGAGGGCGACGGATGGGAGCAGCTCAAGCAGGGGGTCGGCCATCACATCGGCAGCGCAAATCCGGGGACGGCCGGGAATGTCGTGCTTTCCGCTCACGACGACATCTACGGGGAACTTTTCCGCGATCTGGACCGGTTGAAACCGGGCGACACAGCCATTCTGTACACCGCCACCCAGAAATTCTTTTATCGGGTCGTCATAATTCAATTAGTCGAACCAACGGATGTTGCCATCATGGGCTCCACGGTTCGCCCAACACTGACGTTGATTTCGTGCTATCCCTATATGGTGGACAACCAACGGATCGTGGTGACGGCGGAGTTGGCGCCCTGACCGTCCCCCAAAATACAATTTACCAAAGGATTTTCTTTTCCCGAAGGTTGAAAAGGAAATTTCCGAATATTTCCTTCCACCCGCACCGTAGAGTCAACCTATCTCCTAAAAAAAGCGATTGGTGCAATTTCGAATGAAAAATTGGAGGGAAATGATTCATCCGGGGGTATTAAATATTTCCAGAATGATTGCATCTTTTCGGGCTAAAAAATAAGGTTTTTCATAGAATTAAGCTTTTTTACACCCCCAATGGATTCTTGTGCTACAATTCGCCCGGTTTCCCTCCGGCGAAAAGGCCATTTCTCCACAGGATCCTCGTTCAAAGTAGCATGGTGGAATCCGCACACCGGCGGGAGAAGGTATCTGTCACCGGACAACCGAAGGGATAAGGATTGTCAATGAAGGAAAAAAAGTATCGCACCACCGCGCGCGAGGATTTAAAAAATCCGGACTACACTTATATCCGGCAGGATTTGCGAAGAATCCTGCTTATTGCTTCATCCTTTATCGTCATCATGGTTATTCTCTCGCTCGTATTTAAATAAACCTGGAAAGCAAACAACGTATGTCTTCCTATCTGCCAACGCCAAAATCCAAACAACCGAAAATTCAAAAGCCGCCGCAACCGAAGCGGGTACCGGAGCCTTCGCCATCCACCGAACCATCGGCCCCTGTTCCGCCAATATCCGTTCGTCCCCGCGGGCTTCCGGAATGGGCCAAGGGCATGTTGGCCACTTTGCTGGTGGCATTCTTCGTCCTTCTGGGATTTGGTTCCTTTAGCCTTGTGCGCACGGTTATCGGCAGCGGGGGAACGAACTTCAATCCCTTCAATCCCCCGCAGGTGGACAACACGCCCCTCCCTGGCGTAACCCCAACTCCCGTGCCGCTCGAAGGGCCGCAATCCAAACCTTGGAACGGGGTGGATCGCGTGACGATCCTCGCCATGGGGCTGGACGCGCGGGATATCGGGCCGGAATCCACCAGCACAGCCGCCCGCACCGATACCATGGTGGTGCTAAGCTTGGATCCGGTGGCGAAGATCGCCTCGATGCTTTCCATTCCCCGGGATCTTTACGTGGACATACCCGGTTACGGGTTCGACAAAATCAATAAAGCCTATTTCGACGGCGAGGTGAACCGGTTGCAGATTGGCGGAGCCGGCCTGGCCATTCAGACGGTCGAGAATCTGCTCGGGATCCCGATCGATTATTACGCCGTTGTCGATTTTAATTCCTTCACCGCGTTCGTCGACACCATCGGCGGGATCAATGTCTATGTTCCTTTTGACAACATGGTGGTCGACCCGGTCGGAAACCACAACACCACGACGCTCAATTTCGGCTGGAATCACCTGGACGGGGCATTGGCGCTGGGATTTGCCCGTGCGCGCCATACCGAAAACGGGGATTTTGACCGGGCGGCGCGGACCCAACAAGTCATCCTCGCCATCCGGGATCAAATTCTTAAACCCGATATACTTGCAAGCCTCCTGCTGAAAGCGCCCGGCCTCTGGAGCCAGGCCAACAGCAGTATTAAAACCAATCTGACGTTTGAGCAGATCGTCGAGTTGGGGTATGTAGCCAAGGACCTCAAACGCCAGAACATCCGCCAGGGTGTGATCGACAACGATCAGCTTCTGGGCATTGAGACCATCAATAATGAAGACACCCTTATTCCCAACATGGAAAAAGTCCGGGAGTTGCGCGCCAAGGTCTTTACTGCCGGCGGGTTGCTCGGCTACGCTACCCCGCCCACCGATCTGACATCGCTTGCTTTTCTGGAAAACGCCAGGATCGAGGTCGTCAACGGCGCCGGCATTACCGGGCTGGCCGGGGCGACCAAGGCCTTCCTCGTTAGCCATGGCTTTTCCGACGCGAACATCACCATCGGGACTGCCACGTCGGATGACTTATTTTCTCATCCGGCCAACACCTTGGTTACCGACTTCAGCGGGATGCCCTACACGATCCGCTACTTGGCCAGCCTGATGAACCTACCCTCGGCGGGTCTGGTGACCAATATCAAGCCAAACGCCCGCGTGGACATTCAAATTTTCCTGAGATCCGATTGGAAGGTCCCGCAGTAATAACTGCTGGAGAGGATAACGAGGAAGCAGGGAGCGGAAACCCGCCCCCTTTTTTTTTAATTCCAGGGGATGATCTCTTCGCGATTCGATCCAACCGATACCAGCGACACCGGAACATCCGTCTCGCGCTCGATCGTTTCCACGTACTTTCTCGCCGCGTCGGGGAGCTCCTTGCGGGTTCTCGCTTGGCGGATATCCGCCTCCCAGCCCGGAAGGTCCTCATACACCGGTTCGAATCCATCGAGCCGGGATGCCCCCATCGGAAGATCCCGGTAGTCACGGCCGGACCCGCGGTAGGCATTGCACACGCGGACGGGATTCAATCCGCTGAGAATGTCCAATTTCGTTACCACGAATTCGGTGATGCCGTTAAGCCGCGTGGAATATCGGAGCAGGACCAGATCGAGCCAGCCGCAGCGCCGTGGTCGGTGCGTGGTGGTTCCAAATTCATCCCAGGGCAGCGATCCGTCCCCGCGCAACCGGTTGCCGATGTCCCCCGTCTCCTCGGTGGGAAACGGACCTTCCCCGACTCGCGTTTGGAACGCCTTGACTACGCCGATGATCCGTCCCAGCGACCGTGCTCCGACGCCCAAGCCGGCCAAAGCTCCGGCTACACCGGTGCTCGAACTGGTGACGAACGGATACGTCCCCTGATCCAAGTCCAGGAGGGCACCCTGGGCGCCTTCCGCCAGAACCGTCTTTCCGTTTCGCAGGGCTTCATCCACCAGCCAGAGCGTATCGGCCACGTACGTCCCGAGGATTTGCGCGTATCGATAGAACTCCGCGGCAATCGCGTCCGCATCCAGTGGTGGGCAGCCATAGAGTTTTTCCAGCATCTCATTCCCGCGGAGGATGTGGGTTTTAATTTTATCGGCGCACTCCTCGGGCTGCGCCATCGCTTCCGCGCGGATTCCGCGCCGGTAACTTTTTTCCGCATACGCCGGGCCGATCCCGCAACCGGTGGTTCCGATGCGCTTGGCGCGGGAGGCTTCCTCGGCCTTGTCCAGCGCGATGTGCATCGGGGTCAACAAATGGGCGGCGGGGGAAATTTTAATCCGCTCGGGATTGCACGTCACTCCCTGCGAACGGAGTTGTTCCATCTCCGCCAGCAGGCGCTGCGGATTGATCACCATGCCGCTCCCCAAAACGCATATGGGACGGGGATGGACGATCCCCGACGGAATCAAATGCAGGCGGAAAATTTTTCCGTCGGCTGTTACCGTATGTCCGGCGTTGTCGCCGCCCGAATAGCGGGCCACAACGGCCGCTTCGGATGCGATGGCATCCAGGATGCGCCCTTTTCCTTCGTCGCCCCATTGTGCGCCAAGAATCACATGCATCGGCATAGATCACTCTCCTTCCGGACCGGGGCCGCCTTCGTTCAGGCGCTAAACGAGGGCGTCGTGCAACGCCCTCGCCGTCGGACCGGACCGATATTCCTCGGGTTCTCTTGGGTTAAGTATGCCATAAAAACACCTCCTCCGCATCCCCCGTTTTCCTCCCGTTTCCCCCTCAAACGGATTCTTGCAAGATGCGTATATATCCGGGGAAGCGAAACTCGCTTCTTTGCTGTCCTTTGCTCCGGGAGGTGCGATACAATACGCAATAGGATTTTCCGCCATTGGAATCCCGTCTACCCGAACACGCCGCCCCCGTCAAAAAAACCGCTCTTCGAATCGGAATTTCCCGCTTTGGGCGTTGGCTGATATTAATCGCGTTTTTTGCGGTCCTGCTGTTCGGACTGTGGGCGACACCCCCGGGATTGCTCGGTAAAGCGGACGCAATCGGCTACGCCGTCTGCCACCGGATCGATCTGCGTTCCTTCCACCTCGGAGACCGGCAGCTTCCATTGTGCGCGCGCTGCACGGGAACTTTTCTGGGCGTCATCATCGGGGTCGCAATTCTGATCGTTTCCGGACGCGGCCGCTCCATCGCCTGGCCTCGGCGGTCGTTGTTCGCGGTGCTGGCATTAACCGCGGTCCCGTGGGGCTTCGACGGGGTAAATTCGTACCTTTACCTTTTTCCAGGGCTGCCCCACCTGTACACGCCGCAGAACTGGTTGCGCCTGACCACGGGAACTTTTCTGGGATTGGCCATGGCGGCGGTTTTTCTCCCGGCGGTAAATCAGAGTCTGTGGAAAACCGGTTCACCGGTTCCGGTTCTGAAAAGTTTTCGCGAGCTGGTGCTGTACTTCCTGGCGGCGCCGGTTTTAATCGTTTTGGTGCTCCTGGAAAATCCCATCATTCTCTACCCGCTCGCTCTGCTGAGCACGATGGGCGTCCTGTATTTGCTGACGGGAGTCTATGCGTCGATCCTGTTGATGTTGTTGGGGAAGGAAAATTTTGCCGAGACGTTTCGCGACGCCTGGCCTGTTCTCGTGGCTGGATTGACGATTGGCTTGCTTCAGATTATGGCGATCGACCTCGTCCGTTTCTACTTCACCCACACTTGGGGCGGATTCAACCTGGGCGGATAAGGCACCGGATGGCGGGGAAATACCGAGGCGAGTTCCTGCCCTGACGGATGCCCCGCAGGAGGTGAGGAATGGATATTTTTTCAGCGTTCGGATTATCGGCCAGCGCAGGATTGAACGCCTACATCCCGCTGCTCGTTGTGGGATTGCTGGCTCGCTATACCGGTACGATTAAACTCAGCCCGCCCTGGGACACGCTTACCGACCCTTGGGTGCTGCTGGTACTCGCCGTTCTGCTGCTGGTGGAAATTCTCGCCGACAAAATCCCGGCCGTGAACCATGCCAACGACGTCGTGCAGTCGTTCATCCGTCCCGTGGCCGGGGCCATCGTGTTTGCCGCCAGCGCCCACGTCATCGCCAACGTCCATCCGGTCATCGCCATGATCTGCGGATTGTTTGTCGCCGGCGCGGTGCACGGCGCCAAGGCGCTGGCCATCCGCCCGGCCGTCACGGTCACCACGGCCGGCGCCGGCACACCGGTCGTGAGCACCGTGGAAGACGTTCTCGCCACCGTGCTCTCCGTCGTCGCCATTTTGGTGCCCGTAGTGCTGGGGGCGTTGATTTGCATCGCGGCCGCATGGATCATCTGGATGATATGGCGTAGGATCAACCACGAAGCCAAAAAAGTCTGACCGTGCGGCGAGGGTACACCACAATCAACGTCCGAACCGGATGAGCGAACAGTTGCAGTCAGTCGACGGGACCGTTCCCTCACTCGGTTTTTGCGTCAGCCCCGGCAACATTGATGCACTTTTCCGAAATATCAGGTACAATGAGAAACATCCGCTCTATGATCACCATCGCTCGGAGGAGGATATTCCATGGTACAGCAGGCGCCGGCTCCAGTTAAAAAATCCAACAGCACCCGAAATATCATCATCATCGTGGCGGTCGTTCTTATAGTTTGTTGCGCATGCCTTGTTCTTGTTCTCGGTTGGGGTTGCGGTGATTTACTTACTGGCGCTTCAAACAGTTGTCGTTTTATCTAAAGCTGGAATTCCCCCAAAAATCTCTTTTTTATTTCCGGGCGGCCCTTCTTCGGCCGCCCTTTACTTTTTATTCCACGAGCCATGTCCCTTTGGCTGGAATCCAAACCAGTCGCTCCCCTTCGGGGAATGGTTCAGCGGATGAACACGCGATCTCCCGGGACGAATCATCCACCAAGAGGATCCGATACCCCTCCTCCCGCCGGATGGATTCCCTCACCACTCCCCGGATTCCCTGTTGAGCGCCCGTCGTTCGGCGAGTAAACGCACCCCCTCCGGGACGAAGAAGAATCCATCCCTCTGTTCCGACGGACGGCAGGCACTCCGGACCATCCGCCGGAAATTCGCCCAGGGAGGTTTCGACCCGCAGCGTGCGTCCGGAGCGCACCCGGCCGGGAAGAATGTTCCCCAGACCCAGGAATTTCGCGACCCAAACCGAAGCCGGCCGCGCGACGAGCTCTTCCGGAGATCCCATTTGCATTATCCGCCCGCCGTGCAGAATCGCCACGCGCGCAGCCACCGCGAAAGCTTCTTCCTGATCGTGCGTGACGTACAGAGACGGAGTCCGCATCGATTTCAGCACGCGGCGGATTTCCTCGATCAATTCTTCCCGCAACGCGCGATCCAGCGCGCCAAGCGGCTCGTCGAGCATGAGCAATCGCGGCCTGGGAGCTAGCGCACGCGCCAGAGCCACTCGCTGCTGCTCCCCGCCGGAAAGTTCCGCCACGCGTCGATGCTCGTAGTGCGCGAGGTTAACCCGCGCGAGCGCTTCGCGCACTTCTTGTTGGATTCGATCGCGGGGCAATTTTTTCATGCGCAGCCCAAAGGCGACATTTTCCCCCACGTCCAAATGCGGAAACAACGCGTAATCCTGGAACATCAACCCGAAACCGCGAAGGTGAACCGGCATCCGTGTGATCGGTTCTCCATTCCAGAATACCTCTCCACGATCGGGCGACTCCAATCCCGCGGCGATTCTGAGAAGGGTGCTTTTCCCGCTTCCCGAGGGGCCGAGCAGGCAAACCGTCTCGCCCTCGCCGATTTGCAGCGAGACGTTCTCTAAAAGGGGATTCCCCTCGTAGGATTTTTCAATGTCACGCAATTCCAGCATTCCGATCCTCCCCGTTTCCGATTCGAGCGTTCCTCATTCGCGCGTCCGCTCGATGGTGGTTACCGCGACGGCGCACAGCAGCATGAGCAGCGTCGCCATCGCCATTGCCTGGCCGTAGTTCAGCCCGCCGGGTTGCGAGAGGAACCGGTAAATCGCAACCGGCATGGTGGGAAAATCCGGCCGGACGATGATGGTGGTGGCGCCGAACTCGCCGAGTGAAACGGCGAAGGCAAAGGCCGCAGACGAAAAAACCGCCCGCGCCGCGATCGGAAAATCCACCACTTGCCAAACCCGGAAGGGCGAAGCCCCCAGTGTTGCGGCGGCTTCCCGCAACCGGGCGGGAATCCCGGCCAAGGCCGGTTTCAAACCGCGCACTACAAATGGCAACGCGATCAGGCTGTGGGCAACCGGAAGCAAAAGCGGGGAGCGGATTAGATCAAGCGGAGGGCGGGAAAGCGCCACCAGCATCCCCAAACCCAGCGTGACCGCCGAAGTTCCGAGCGGCAACAGCAGGAAAGGTTCGATTAGCCGGTCCAATCTTCCGGGCCGGGAGAGCAGCATCGATGCCGGAATTCCCAATCCGAGCGCAATGATCGTTGTCGCCACCGCCACCAGCAACGAATTGCGGGCGGATTCGATCGGCGTAGCGAAGAAGGCGGCCTCCTTGCGGTTGATGAACAGCTCGCGATAATAGTCCAGGGTAAATCCGGTCTGCACCGCGGTCCGTTCCCCGCGGTTGGCTTCCGTCCGCAGGAATGACGACGCGACCGGAGAAATCAACGGCATGAAAAACAACGCCCCCAGCAGGCAGAGAACCGCGGCGAGCGATAATTTCTCCGCCGCGAAGACTGGCTTGCGAGCAGTTTGATATCCCACTTTCAGGGTTGCGGATTCGGCCCGCTGCGCGAGCCGCGCGGAAATGACAACCAAGGCCAGCGTGAAGGCAATCTGAACAATGGAAAGCAGCGAAGCCGCCGGTAGGTTAAATGCCTGCAGGGCCTGAATATAGATTTCCGTTTCCAGTGTGGAAAAGCCCGGACCGCCCAGGATCAGGATGACGCCGAAGGACGTGAAATCGAACAGGAAAACGAGCGCCGCCGCTGCCAGCAGGGAGGGAACCAAAAGCGGAAGTGTGACCCGTCGGAAAGCCTGCCATCGGCTGGCGCCCAGCATCCGCGCGGCCGCCGGAAGATTCGAATCCAACCGTTCCCAGGCGTTGCCCACCAGCCGGAGCACGATCGAGGTGTTATAAAAAACGTGGGCCAGTAGGATCGCTCCGAGCGAATGCAGGAACGGGATCGGTTGATGGATCAGGCCGGCGGCCTGCAGCGCCAGGTTAATCCAGCCGCTCGGCCCGAGCAGCGACTCAAAACCCGCCGCCACCACAACCGTCGGCAGAATGAACGGGACGATCAGAAACGCGCGTAACAACCGCTTGAGGGGGAATTCATACCGGGCAAACACATACGCGCCCGGCAGTCCCACGATCACCGTGAGCAGGGTTGAAAGAGCCGCCTGATAAAAGGTAAAACCCGCGGCATTGAGAATCGTTCGCTCAGAAAAGGCTCCCAATCCCGCGCGCAGCGCAGCGCCGGTTCCCACACGGAGGATGGACACCAGCGGAAGATAAAAGAAGATCCCGACAAACGCGACGGGAAGAATCCACAGCAGCGCCCTTCGGCCGGAGAAGGATTCACGCGTTGTCCGACCGATGTCCATCCGGCCTACGGCAGCATCGTCTCTTTCCAACGGTTCATCCATTCATCGCGGTGAGCGGTGATCTCCTCCGGCGCCAGAGTTGCGGGCCGGGAGGGAATGGGAGCATATTTTACAAACGCGTCAGGGAGCGCGGCGCCGCTTTTCACCGGGAACATGCTCATCTGCAACGGGATGTCTTCCTGAAAGGCGGAGTTCAGCATGAAATCGACGAACTTTTCTGCCAGCGCGCGATTGTGCGTGCCGGCGAGAATGCCGACAAACTCGATCTGGTGAAAGCACATATCCGGCCCGTCGAGCGCGGCGATGGGCGGCTCGGAGCGCGGCGGATCGGCGTAAATCATCTCATAGGCCGGATCGGTTGCGTAGGAGACCACCATCGGTTGCGGTCCCTTGCCGCTCGACCCGCTGAAATTGGTGTAATACGCCGTCTCCCAACCATCAACGATCGTCACGCCGTCGGCCTTCAAGGATTTCCAATATTCGAGGTAACCGGCCGTTCCAAAATGGGCTACCGTAGCCAAAAGAAAGTCGAACCCAGGAGAGGACGTCAACGGATTCTCCACCACCAACAGCCCTTTGTACTCCGGCCGGGCGAGATCCTCCAATGTCTTCGGCGCGTTCAACCCGCGCGATGCGAACCAGGCGATGTCGTAATTGACGCACACGTAACCATGGTCCACCGGAAGGGCGCGATTCTGCGAGTCGAGCCGAAACTCCGGCGGAATGGAACCGAGCTCCGGGGAAGCGTAGGGGACAAAAATTCCCTCCTGCAATGCGCGGGTTAATAACGTATTGTCCACTCCATACAACACGTCCGCCAGCGGCGCCTGTTTGGTCAGGATCGCCTTATTCAACATCTCTCCCGCGTCGCCGCCTTTCAAAACGGCCACCTGGATCCCCGTCGATTGCTCGAATTGCTTCAGGACTGGGTCGCTGACGGCGAACGAATCGTGCGTCATCACCGTCAGGTTGCGCGTGTTCTGCGGATTCAGGATTTGGCAACCGGCCAGGATCGGCAGGACGAAAAGCAATCCCAAAAGGCGGCTGAAGTTTTCTTCGCTCGCGCCGCGAATTCTCCCTACTGGGTGATGGATCGCGTGTGGATGCATAGCAATACTCCTCGCTCAAGGGAAATTTCCGCCTGGCTCGCAGACATGCGATTGCTCACACCGCGCGTCCGGCTGGGAAGGAGGGTTTCTTCACGCAGGGGATATTGCAAACCCTTTGTCACCACGCCTTGGGCGGCCATCCCAAACGGAATGAGCGAAACGACGTCTCCGACGGCGCCATTCAGTATGGCGCTCTCCCGCACGCACAACGCTTCCTCGCATCCATCGTCGATCCGGATGTCATACTCGCGGAGCGCGGGATCGGCCAGCAGTGAAAGGTTGGCCAAGGTCTGATCGGTCCTCCCGCCCAGTCCGCCGACGATCAAAATGGAAGAAAACTCCTCCCGCAGGGCGAACCAGACCGCGAGTTCAAGGTCGGTTTCGTCTTTTTCGGCGGGAAGGGTTTGCATATTGATACCTGCGCGCTCAAGGAATTCGCGGAGCGGATCCGGTATTGAGTCCAAGTCGCCGATCAGGATATCCGGGGCCCGGCCGCATTCGAGCGCATACCTGGATCCGCCGTCGGCGGCGATCCAAAAATCATCGTCCCGCAGGAGTTGCCTCGCGGTATTCAGGTCCGGGAGCGTTCCATTGGCAAAGATCACCGCGCGTTTTTTCTGCATAATAAAAATCACCCTCCGCAGGCGGAAGGTGAGGATTTGCAGCTTCATCCCTCCGCCGGCATTATCCGGAGCAGGTTCTGCGGGTCGAAGGCTGTGCGCCTTCCTCTCAGCCCGTGCACGGGCTCCCCGTTCATCCGCGGAAGATTTTAAAGCCGTCCCGCTAGTCAGTCAATCCCCGGGTAATGCGGCGAGGGGTTTCAGGAGACAGCCGTCAACCCTCCACCAAGTCCCAGTCCGGTACGACGTCCAGATCGAGCGTATCACGCTGCCCGGACTGGAAACGGAAATATCCGGCGGCGGCCACCATCGCGGCGTTGTCGGTGCACAATTCCAGCGGCGGCATGCGCACCGGGCAAGGTGCGTCGCGCTGCAACGCTTCGCGCAACGCTTGATTGGCTGATACCCCGCCGGCCACCAGAATTTCCCCGGCCTGGAATTCTCTGGCCGCGCGAACGGTTTTTTTTGCCAGCACGTCCACCACGGCCGCCTGAAAGGAAGCGGCCAGGTTCTCGACGGGCAGGCCTGGTTCCGGCGGGTTGATCCCCGCCGCCAGATTCGGCTGCCTCCGTCGCACTTCGCGCAAGACGGCCGTTTTCACGCCGCTGAAAGAAAAATTCCATGAATCGTCCAGGAGCGCGCGCGGGAAGCGTACGAACTCCGGATCGCCGGAGCGGGCGGCCTCCTCGATCGCCGGACCGCCGGGATACCGCAACCCCAGCAGCCGGGCCACCTTGTCAAACGCCTCGCCGGCCGCATCATCGAGCGTCCCGCCCAATCGCCGGTACTCCCCGTGACCGCTCATCACATACAGATCGGTATGCCCGCCGGAAACGATCAAGCACAACGCGGGAAACCGCTCCGGGCTTTCTTCCTGCGACAGCCATAATGAATAAATATGCGATTCCAGATGATGGATTCCGAGAATTGGCAAACCGGCGGCCAGCGATAACCCCTTGGCCGCGTTCATCCCCACCACCAAGGAACCTGCCAATCCCGGGCCGCGCGTCACCGCGACCGCATCCAATTCCTCGACGCTTAAATGCGCTTCCTCCATCGCGCGGCGGATGGCGGGCTCGATCGTTTCCACGTGGCTGCGTGAAGCCATCTCCGGGAATACGCCGCCGTATTGGGCGTGCAATTCCCCCTGCGAGATCAGGATATTGGAGAGGATCCGGGTTCCGTTTTCGACGACAGCCGCTCCGGTATCGTCGCACGAAGTCTCGATGCCAAGGATGCGGACATCCGGCGGGGAGGTTTTCGGCGTCATCGGACCTTCTTTCCGATCCGGCGGATTTTCCTCCGGCTGCGCACCCGAAGCCGGCCGGTTTTCTGCTTGGTGCCGGAGGCTTTCTTTCCTATCGGTGCGGTCTTGTTTTTGGATCCGCGCCCGACCGGAAGAACCAAGTCCAGCGGATATGGTGCAATCACTTCAACCCGTCCATCCGGCCGCATCCACAGGGTGTTCTCCAACCGAACTCCCATCTTGCGGTCGGGATAATACAGCCCCGGCTCGAGGGTGAATACCGCGCCGGATTGCAGCAAATCGGAATTGGTTTCCGCGTTCGAAAAATACGGCGACTCGTGCACGTCCAGCCCAACCCCGTGGCCGAGGCTGTGGACGTAGCCGCGCTCCGTTTGCGGATCGCTTTGGACCGTCGGATGCCCCATCGACTCGAACAACCGGCAGACGAACAGTTGAACTTCCTTAGCGGGCATCCCGGGGCGGATTTTTCTTTCGGCTTCCGAATAGGCGCGCAACACCTGTTCGTACAACAGCTCCACATCCTCGGGGGCGTATCCCAGGCACCAGGTGCGGGTGATGTCGTAGAAATAGCCTCCTCCCACTTCGCAAGGAAAAAGGTCGAATACAATTGGTTTTCCCAGGAGGATCGGGTCTTGGTCGATTCCGCTCGAATGGGGAATGCCGGCATCGCGTCCCGGCGCGAAGATGAGCCCTTCGGAAGACTCCCCGCCGCGTTCGGCGAGCTTCGTGCGAATGAAGGCTTTCACCCGGCCCACGGTGAGCGGGTTGCCGTCGCGGCCGACGAGAAAATCTCCCTTGGATGTATGCGACGACAGAAACTCGGCCGTCTCGCCGATCACGGCGGTCGAAGCCAATCCGATCGAACGGATGTGTTCGATTTCCTCGGCGCTTTTCGTGGATCGGGCGCGGGTCAATGCCGGGTCCGCACTGTCGCTGACAAGTTGGATGTCCGACGCCTGAGAAGGCAGATCGGCCATCACGGCGTAGGCCGAGGATAATTCCACCGTTCCCCCGACCGCGACCCGGCCGCGCACGCCCAGTTCCCGGAACATGCGGGAGATGCGGATCGCTCCGGCGCGGGCGGCGTTCCCCTGCGCCTCCTTGAGGATCTGGTCGAGTTTGAATTCATTGAGGTTCCGGCAGCGCAGGCCGGTCCGGGCCGCCTCCTCCCGCTCCATGGGATAGTGGAAGAGCACCGGCGGCTCGTTGCGCTTTTTAATGAGATCCGCCCGGGTGATATTGGCAACGCCGGTGAAATAAACCATCGCCGGATTGTGGTTTGCCGGTCCGGTGATCCACAACGCGTCCAAATCGCGATCGGTCATCAGTCGGTCCAGGTCTTGTTTCATGGGGATCTCCGTTCCCGGGGCGCATCTTCCAAAGCCGCTTGCCCCCTCTTCCGGCCGCGCTTAAAAATATATGAAGATTATAGCAGCGGCAGGCGATATCGGCTTCATCCGGACCAATAATTCCCAGAGGGCCGCCGCGGATGCCGCTTGCAATCGTGGTATCATCTTGCCGCGAAATGAATATGAGCCAACAGCAGAAAATCACCATTATCGAAGGACCGCCGCCGGTGTTCGAGGACCCGGGAGAAGCTTGGCCCGCCAGTCTGGGCGACAGCATCCGGCCGTTCCGGTCCGCCCTGACCCGCATGCGCACCTTCAACGGGCCGGCGCTGGTCGAACGCTGCTACCACGCCTGGAAAAACCGCGAGCCGATTGTGCTCGAGTTCCGGGCGCCGGACGGGCGGATTACCCAGGCTCCCATTCAGGCCGCGCGGTACGTACCCACGGTGGAAGGGCAATTGCTGATGTTATGGGTGCGGCTGAACCCGGAAGAAGTGGAAACCGAAAAGGGCTCCGAGGAATAATCGGGGAGGTCTGGCATGCTTCCATCCGACGTCGACATGGAACGGTATCCGGGATTGAAGCGCTGGGTGATCGGCTGCTTCTCCGGCCACAAGAAAGTCAACGACATCATCTATCTATTATGCCAGCAGACCGGATGGGATTGGAACCAGGCAAAACAATTCGTCGATCAGGTGGCCCGGGAAAGCCAAAAGGAAATTCACCAACGCCGGATGCCGTTGCTCCTGGGAATCGGCCTGCTGATGATGGTCAGCGGCACCATAGCATTCGTATCCGCCTTTCCCGACCTGCAAACCACCCTTTCGCAAATGGAGCCCCCGCTGGATCTCAGCCGGGTCGTCGAATACATTTTCCTCGGGCGCAGCGGATACCTGCTGGCCGCGAAGCTGGTGACCGGAACGGCCATGGTCGTCGGCGGCGGCATCGGAACCTTGCGCGCCGTGACGGCGGCTATGACCGGCGAGGGCGAAGATCTCCTGAAAAATACGTCCCGTAGATCGCAGTGATCCGGCCCTGCGGTCTGCTTACTTTGTGCGGGATCGCGGCGAAGAATCCGCAGAGTTCCATGCTCTTCGCGCGCCTTTTCCCCAAGCGGCCGGAAAATCAAAAAGGAGAAACTTCATGAATAGCAAATCCATGCTCATCGCGGCGGGTGTCGGCGGGTTGATCATGCTCGTTCTGACAAAGATCCCGTTGATCAGCTGTCTCAATTGTTTGTTTTGCATCAGCTACTGGGGCAGCGGGATTCTGACGGTTTGGTTGTACCGCCAAATGGAAAAAGATCAGCCGGGTTTGGAAATCGGCCAGGGAATCATACTCGGGCTATTGGCCGGCGTGGCGGGAGCCGTCCTAGCGTCGCTCTTCAGCGCTATTTTTGCGGGAACCGGCGCATTGTCTGCGATCAATGCGATCCGGAACGTCCCCGGCCTTTCCGAGAGGTATCCCGCGCTTTCCGAAGATTTGTTGCGGCAAGCGACATCCTTCGGCGGGGGGTTGTTCGGCGGGTTACTTTGCAACTTGGTTCTGTATCCGCTGTTCGGAGCCATCGGCGGGGCGATTGCAACCGGAATCATTTGGAAAAAGAAATAGCTTTATATTTGCACTTTTTCGTTAATCTACGGCCGGATATCCCATACTGGAATCCGGCCGCGGTTTTTTTAACAATATGCAAGCATTCAATCGTAACGGTTGCCGGGCTATTCATCAACGAACGTGCCGCCGTGAATTTCCTTTTCCTTCAGGGTCCGGTGGGAATCAAAGTGAAGAACGACCTCGATCGTCTGGAAGCAGCGGCCGCTGCCTTGGACGATTTTCCGGCAGGAGTATGACTGCGGGGATCCGGAGGAACTATATTCCACGCTTAAATCGTTGGCCAGATTAACCTTGGCGGTCAGGATTTCCCCGCACCGGTTGCACTTCACCTTGACCGGATACAGCATGGATCCCCCCGTCCCGCTCCCGCCAGAAAACACCTTAAGGATCCTTTGCAGCAGACTCATGGAATTATCCTCCCGGAAATCCTGCGAAAATTTTTCAGCCTGCGGTTTCAGGCATGCAAATTCCGCGCGAAAATTCAATCACGAATGACTTGATAGAGTATGCCGTTTTTTCCGGACCGTTTCACCTGATACATCAGATCGTCCGCAACTTGAATCAATTCGTCGGCGGTACAGAGTTCTTCCCGGCACGTCGACAATCCGACGCTGAAGGTCAGGGGCCAATGGTTCGCTTTCATTCCCCTGACCATGTTCTCCTGCGCCCTTTCGGCGATCGCGCGGGCAGCCTCCTGCTCGGTCTCCGGCAGGAGGACGGCAAACTCGTCGCCGCCCAACCGCGCGACAATATCCGTCGACCGGACGGAATTCTTCAACGTACCGGCGACGATCTCCAGTGCGGAGTTTCCAATCTGATGGCCAAGCGTGTCGTTGATCATCTTAAAATTATCCAGATCCAGATACATCAACGAGATTGGACGTTTGTACCGGCGGCTGCGTTCCATTTCCTTCTGCAAAAAATCAAAAAAGGCGCGCGCGTTGTACACTCCCGTCAGATTGTCGGTCATGGCCATCTTGCGGATGGATTCCATGCTTCGATGCAATTCTCCCACCAACCAGACCGTTCCCAGGAAAAAAACCAACCGCGAGAGGGTGGCCCAGGCTCCGATCATGAAGTCCCGGTATATCAGCCCCGAAACCACCTCGCTATCGTACGCGGCCAGTATTCCGCTTGCCAGGGAAACCGCCACCCCTGCGTTCTCGTTGACGAGCCAAGTGGAGACGACAATGGGAACCAGATAAAAGACGGTCAGCGCCACTTCCGTTCCCAGTTGCAGATCGATCCAACCCAAACCAAGGACCAGGAGGATGCTTAAAAGGAACAACAACCCTTTTTGGACATTTCGGGAAGGATGAGGAGATGATCTGATACTCATGCGAAAGCTTTTTCCCCGCGCGCAGCCGACCAACCGATTATATTCTTATTTCGCCGCGAACAAGCTTTTCCCGCTACTGTGTTCCCCCCTTGCGGTCGAGCGCGGTCATTGGGATAATTCCTCCAGCCGGAGAGGAACGTGGCCAAAACCCGCACCGAATTCGTCTGCCAACAATGCGGCTATTCCAGCCCGCGCGGATTGGGGCGCTGCCCGCGCTGCAATGCGTGGAATTCCATGGTTGAGCAGGTTTCCGCCACGCCGTCCCGGAACGAATCCTTCTCCGCACCGGCTGCTTCGCACCCGCGGCGGCTGCGGGAGGTTGACGGCGGCGAGGAGAGCCGTCTTCCGCTTCCGATTGAGGAATTCTCGCGCGTCCTCGGCGGGGGCGTGGTCCCCGGATCGATCATCCTCGTCGGCGGTGATCCGGGGATCGGGAAATCCACCCTTCTACTGCAGGCTTCTTGGGCCCTGGCCGACAAGTCCGGCCCGGTGCTGTACGTCTCCGGAGAAGAATCCGAACGGCAGATGAAAATGCGCGCCATTCGGTTGGCCGAAGGCGCGGATCCGGCGGGGAAGGGGCGGATCGAACCGGGGCAATATCCGGAGGATCTATTCCTCGTCACCGAGA
>JBEKLP010000053.1:0-19360 GCA_050010135.1 Anaerolineales bacterium | reverse complement strand
CGACCGGCTTCGTTTTTATATAGGGTATCCAGGAGTTTTTCGATCTCCGAGAAATCGATGATCTCGTTTACCCGATCCAGAAAGGTGTCTTTTTGCCGTCGCTCACGATCTTCCATCATGCCGAAGGTGATCTGCATAATGCCTCCTATTCAATGGAAGCATTATATTAAATTTTCTTGTACAATGGAACATTATTCAGAGGTTTCAATTTCTGAAATAAAAAAGCTTTCCCGGAAAAAGGGAGTCGTATTAATTGCCATTGATGGCCTGGGCGGCTCGGGGAAAACCACCCTGGCGGAATTATTAAGGACGGGGCTGGAAAACAGCGTGATGATTCAACTGGATGATTTTTATTCGCCGGCTTTGCACGCCGCGGATCTGCTTCGTCTGAAAGAACAGGTATTGCTGCCTTTACATACTCATCAAGAAGCCAAATACCGGGTATACGAATGGAAAACCAATAGTTATTCGGATTGGCATATCCTTAAGCCGGAAGGAATATTTATTATCGAAGGGGTGTATGCGCTCGATAAAAATATCCGGGATTATTATGACGTGAAGGTGTGGATTGATTACCCCGCCGGCTTGGGACTCGAGCGGGGTATCCAAAGGGATATTACGAGGGATGGCGCGGATAATACCGATACGTGGAAAAATATTTGGATGCCGATGGAAGCGAAGTACAAAGCCGAGCAGGAGCCGGATAAATCCGCCGATTATATTATTGAGGGTGCTAGAATTTTGCAGCAATAGCTCCAATATTACCGGCATAGATAGCTTTAGCCTGACTGATGGCGGCTTTTCGTAAATGCACGGGCCGGGATTGTTTCATCGATTGGGATATTGGGTCAAGAATGCAATAATAAATACACTCTTGAGAACAAGAATAGCCGGCTTCGACGGCAGGTAATCGCGGATATCGCGTCGCCGGCCTTTCATGTAGAATGAGTGATGTATCGCTTGGCCGGCCAACCCGGTGATTTTCAAACCGTTGATCGATTTACATTAAACTCTTGCGATGACTGATCTTTCCCCTCTCGTCCTTGGCCTCGATTGCAGTACTTCAGCCTGTAAAGCGGTGGTATGGGACTGCCGTGGAAATGCCGTGGCCAAAGGATACAGTCCGCTTTCGATGAGTACGCCTCAGCCCGGGTGGCATGAGCAGCCGGCGGAGGATTGGTGGACGGCGGCTGTCCAGGCCACCCGCCAAGCGGTAGACCGGGTTGAGGGCACTCGTTTGAAGGCCGTATGCATCGCACACCAGCGCGAGACGTTCGTCCCGGTGGATGAGCAGGGCCGACCGCTCATGAGCGGCATTCTGTGGATCGATGAACGGGCGCGTGAAATTCTACCGGACCTTGAGCAATCCTTCGGTCCGCTGGATTTCCATCGGCTGACCGGCAAACGCCTTTCCGTGAATCTGACCGTCGCGAAGATTGCCTGGCTCAAGCAAAACCGGCCGGATATCTTTTCGAAAACTTTTAAATATCTCGACGTGCACAGCTTCCTCTCTCACCGGTTGACGGGTTTCTACCGCACCGGATGGGGAAGCGCCGATCCGACGGGACTGTTCGATATCCAAAACCATTGCTGGGCCGGGGAATTGCTGAGCCGGGTGGGCATCCGTTCCGACCGGCTTCCCGAGGTTTGCGCGCCGGGAACAATCGTGGGAACCGTCCTCCCATCCGCCGCGAAGGAATGCGGCTTGCCGGCGGGTTTGCCCGTGGTGGCGGGTATCGGCGACGGGCAGGCGAGCGGCCTGGGGGTGAACATCACATCTCCCGGCGACGCCTATTTATCTTTGGGAACTTCGGTGATCTCGGGAACGTATAGTGAAGCCTATGTGTTCGACCCCGCCTTTCGGACGATGTCTGGCGGAATCCCGGGTACCTATCTGCTCGAAACCGTGCTGCTCGGAGGCGGCTATACCGTCGCCTGGTTCATGGAAAAGATGGCGTCTCGCCAAGGCGAGGATCTTGCGACGCTCCGGGATTTCTACGAGCGGGCCGCAAGCGCGGTGCCGCCCGGCAGCGCGGGCCTGGTGGTGGTTCCCTATTGGAACAGCGTTCTCGGCCCGTATTGGGATCCGGCGGCGAGCGGAATCATCGCCGGCTGGCGCGGTTTTCATACGCTCGCGCACCTCTACCGCGCAATTCTGGAGGGGACGGCGTTCGAACAGCGGTTGGGGGCTCTCGGGGTCGAGAAAGCGCTGAACCAATCCGTGAAGCGCTACATCGCCATCGGAGGCGGGGCGCAAAGCGATCTATGGCGCCGGATCATTGCGGACGTCGCCGATAAGCCGGTCTTTCGCGCGGCCACGACGGATGCCGCCGCGCTCGGGGCCGGCATCCTGGCGGCCGCCGCCACGGGTTGTTTTGCGGATGTCCGCCGGGCCGCTCAGGAAATGACGCACATCCTCCCCCGTCCGATCGAGCCCGATCCTGCCCGCCATGATTTTTACAGCAGCCTGTTCGAAGAAGTGTACCGTCCTTTGTTCCCGGCTCTGCAACCGTACCTGGATCGGCTGGCTTCGATATCAAATGGTAATGAGTAGCAAGCATTTTTTATTCCAGCGCGGCCGTCCGCGCGGCGATGGATCGCCGCGTCGGGATACGATGCCCTTTCGGGGATAATTCCCACATAGGATTAAACCCGCTAAACCGGAAGCCCGCCACTTTTAAGTCGCTGCAAATCCGCCTGCCGTTTACCTCTGCCAGTAACATTGCACAAATGGATTTGTGCTGTCCACTATTTTTGCGCGGGGTGATTATTTATTGGAGGTTTTTTTGGAGATTATGAGAATGAATTGAGCTCGAGACCGGGCCGGCGGCTTTTGTGCCAAGCAGGCAACCGGCTCAAGCGGCCGGGCCGATCGGCTTGGGGAACCGGTCCGGAGGAACGGCATCCTCGATATGCGCCACCGAAGGGATGCTCAACGCGACAATCCCCATCACGGAGATAACCGCGGCCGCCAAGACCCACCAGGTCTGCACGCCGAAGGCGTCCGCAAAAGGACCGGCGATCAACAGCCCGAATGGAGCCAGACCCAGCGTGAGGCTCGATATCAGCGATAGGACCCGCCCCTGCAAGTCCGGGGGAATGAGGGCTTGGGCGATCGCTCCGCCCACCCCCATCACGAAGGACTCCAAAAAACCGGCGACGAATACCGCCGCCAAGGTGAATGGGAAGTATTGCGGCGCGGCAAGCCCGACCCCGATCAGAACCACACCCTCGAGAGTCAACGCGAGCATCTGGGTGACGATCCTGCGCCGAAATCCGCCCCACAGGCTCAGGGTCAGCCCGCCGAGGATCGCACCGAACCCCAGCGATGCATCCCACCAGCCCAACTCCGCCGCGCCGCCCTGAAAATGCTTCATGATCAGAAGCGGGCTCAGGGAGCCCGCCGCCTGGATCAGCGTATTAATGAGGACTCCAATCACTACCAGGATCAGGAGCGCCCTCCAACCGAGGATGTACCGCATTCCCTCGCGCATGTCCGCCCGGAGGCTGACCGGTTTTGCGCCGGGAGCTGCCGCGTCGGCGCGGCGCGATGGTTGCGGAACCGCGATGAAGAGCAGCGGCGCAATCGCCGGGATAGCGCTCACCACGTCGATGGCGACGATCGCCTGCATGGGGAGGACGGTCATCGCCCACGCGCCGATCGGCGGGATGATCACCGCCGCCGCGCCAACCAGGAGCTGATTGAGTCCCCCGATCCGCGCCAGATGCCGGCGCGGCACCATCAGCGTGGTGGAGGCCTGCATCGCCGGCCAGTGGAACGCCGCGCCCGCGGAACGGACCATCAGGATCAGGCAGACGGTCCATACCGAAGCCAGGTGCAGCCAGAATAAAAGCGCGAGGAGCAGCGTGGCCGCGGCGATGAATCCGTCGGCGGCGATCATGATCAGGCGCCGGCTGCTGCGGTCGACAACCGCGCCGGCAAACGGGCCGAGCAGGATCTGCGGCAGCAGCGCCGCCAGCGTGGCCAGGCTGAGCACCGTCGCCGAGCCGGTGGTGATGGTCAGCCACCACACCAGCGCAAACTGGACCAGCTGGCTTCCCAACAGCGAGAAGGCCTGCCCGATCCAGATAATCAAAAACGATCGGATGGTTCCTTTGTCGGAGGATTCCATCGGCTTGAGGAAGGATTATATAGGAGTTTGGGTCTGCTTGTTTTTTCGGATTGGGAGTAACAAAGCCGAAGGACGGCCCGCGAGCCGTCCTTCGGAGTTTGCCTATTCCCGTGCCGCCGCTATTTATTTTTCTTGCGGACCGGATACTGTATCTCCGTCACCGTCTCCGGATCGGTCTGGCTGACGCCGGATCCCTCGTGCTTGGCCTCGCGCAGGTATACCTCCCGGACCGGACCGACGCATTCGTACCCGTTGGAGTCCATCCATTTCAGAAGGAAGCTGTAAGCTTCACCGATGGCGGTGAACGGGCCGTGATGCACCACGCACGCCGCCTGTTCCACGGCCGGCAGGGTGTGGAATTTCACCTGCTCCCCATCCGGGAACACCCGCGCCACCGATTCGCACACTTCGGCGTCGATATCCGGCTCTTCGGTGTAGTAGATCGTCAAGCAAGGACCGCTCGTTGCAATTTTTTTGGAGGTCAAATATTTTCCGAGTGGATCCCATAGCGGGCGTTGTTCCGGGTAGGCCGGGATCTTCCCCCGCACGCCCGCAATGGTTTGAGGTTCCAGTTTCTTAAGAACGACTTCGTACGTTGGCATGGTCTGCTCCTGTTCCATTTGCCGCAGCCGGGCCCGGACCCGTTCGAGGCGTAGGAATTCCTCGTCGACGTGTTCCTTCAGCTCGGTTTCCTTTAACCGGAGCATTCCCTTCAGCTGTTCCGCGGAAAGTTCGTCCTGTAAAAGCTGGGCGATCTCCTCGAGCGAGAGGCCCAGATCCTTGAGGGCAAGAATCCGGTGCAGTCGGGGAAGCTGGTCGAACGCGTAGTAGCGGTATGAGGTGAAACGGTCCACTTCGACGGGTTTCAGCAACCCGAGATCGTCGTAGTATCTCAGGGTCTGGACCGAAACCTGGGCGATGCGGCTAAAGTCTCCAATTCTCAGCATGATGACTCCGTACGGAAAGGGCGCGTCCGACGCCCAAATGAAGATCTTCGGATGCACTATACAGCCTATGGCGGCTATAGAGTCAAGGCCGTCCTTCCCCATTGATCACATTCTGATATATGGGGGAGGATTTAGGAGGGGGTCTTCCCCAGCGCCACCCGAAGATTCAACCCGGCGGCTATTCCCAGAAAAGGCGCAAACCAGACCAGCGGACTGATTGGATCGCGTTCCACCAATCCCAGCCAGATGCTGAGGAGCAGAGCCGGCGTAAGCAAGAGCATCGTGAGAGCGAACCGCACCAATCCCCGCCGACCGGCGAGCCACTGATCGACCGAGGCGAAATACAAGAGGAAGAATAGGATGAACAATGCGACATAGATTGGAAGGACCACGGGGGCTTCCGATGGTGTAAGTTGTATCGCGAAGAAAATTACCGATCCAATAAAAACCAGGACGGAGACAATCGTCCAGATCCAAAAGGCCGTTTTTCGCGGAGTGTTCATGCGGTCTCCGGAATACAGGCTTTAATTTTCCTCATCCTTTATCCTCCCCCATGTATCGCACGCTGATAAATGAAAGAGGACATCGGAGGGGGGTTTATCTCCCGTACGGGGTTGAATCGAATATTTCGATCGTCCCGTCCCCGTCCACGTCCATCCAGCCGAAGAAAAGATAGGCGTAGCAGGAATTATCATTTTTCCAGATCATCTGATCGCCCGCGCCCCCCTCCCCGTCGGCCACCAGTGTTGCCAGCCGAGATCGTGCGAGAGTTCGTGATCCAGCAGCGAGCTGTACAGCCCATCCGCCAGGTCGCCCGCGGCCTGAACGGTCATGAAGAGGTTCACCTGTTCCGAACCGCACGGCAGGCACCCTCCGTAGAGGGCAAAGCTGAGTCCGTGATAGTGTGCGCCGACCGACGCCCCGGAATCCAGATCGACCTGGGCGGTGAGGTCGTACGCATGGGTTGAGAATCCGGTGAGCGATTGGATTTGCGCGGCGGTCAGGAATTCACCGGGGGTGGGCGGGGCGGAGACAAAGGCGGGCGTGGTGCTCACCTGCAAAAGGGGCGCCGGGAGCGCGTGGGACGCGGCGTAGGCCTGGTGCCAGTTTGCGGACCGCGTTTGCGCGACGGCCAGCGCCGCAAAGGCTTGATCCTGGGGAATGCCGGTATTGACGTAATCCACAAACACGACCAGCATTTTCAGATTTCCCGTCGGACGGCAAATCGTCGCCAAGCCGGCTTCGGCGTGGTTTATCGCCATTCGATTCGTCTTTACCGTTCCGTCGTCCATCAGGTCGATTTCGTAATCATGATCACCGATATAGGCGACGCTGACCCAGCGCGAGGGATCGAGGGCCGCGGGTGTGGGGCGGATGTACCGCGCCAGCGCCGGGACCGGGACGGACAAGTCGAACCGTTCGGAATAGAGCCGGATCAGGCGGTCGCGAAGGGATTCCGTGCCGGGCGGGATTCCCTCCATGTCGACGGTGAGGGACGTATTGGCGACGGGCGTGAAGAAATTCTCCGCCGGGTCGGCCGTCCGCGCGAACGCCGTCAGGGTGTACTTTCCGTTTCCGCGGTAGGGAGTCCACGAAAGATCCGCGCGGAAAGGAGTGGCGTACGAGTCGTTGTGGGCCCGCGCCACCTGCAGCCCGTCGGCCTCCAGGATGACGTCCTTGATCGAGAGCCCAGCGGCTTCCAGCGTCACAGAGGTTTGGGCAAACCCGGCGGAATCCAACCCGGCCGCCAGCGTGGAACCATCCGAAAGGGAGGGAAAGGAAATCGTCGCGCCGCCCGGCGTGGGCGTTTCGCTCGCCGAGGAGGCGGGGGCGGAGGAGGCGACCACGAGGATTTCGATATCCGCCGTGTGGGATGTCTTTTGGTCGTCGAGGAATTCCACGGATAGTTTGTGTTTTCCCGCCGTGGGGGACGGCCAGACCAGTTCGATCGCCTGGCCGGGCGGAATGGAAGCCGGCAGGTTTGCCACCGTCAGCGAATCCACGCTCAGGCTCGCCTCGATTCCCTCGCCACCGGAGCAACGGGCGGTGACGGTGAGTGGCAAGCCCGCGGGAACCTCCGCGTCATTTAACGGGGAAAGGATTTCGACTTGAAAGCCTGCGCCGGGATTTATCGTGGAAGCAGCCTTCTCTGTACCGGCTTCCGTTGTCGGGACGCCGTTGGGCGGGGAGACGGTTTTTAGTTGAAGGTTGCACGCGGATGCGAATGCGATGACACAAAAAAAGCGCGCGAAAAATTTTTAGCGCAGAAAGGCGATTAACCATAAGGCCTCCTCGCTAACGATGCGAAGGCATGAGGGTTTGCGGCCGTGAGTCCCGCAATGATTATTAATTTCTACTGATCAATATAGATGAGGTGGAATCCAACGTCAATCGGATGGACGGATCTTTGCGGTTCCAGAAAACGGGAGGGGGAGACGGCTGCGATGGTCAACCTGCCGATCGTCGAATACTTTGCGCCAAATTCTTTTTATGGTTGCAGATGTTCACTTTCACGACCGGAAGCAGATCGTCGGACAGCGGTTGGACTCCGCTTTGATTCGAAAAGCGACCTTATGCGGATCGTGGACCTCTGCCAGCCTGGAAAACCTGCGGTTGACCGTGCGAAACCGCCGGGTCAATCGGCCGGCTGTATGGCGCGATATTTGGCTGCCGCCATGGTGTTAAGGTCCCTAAAGCGGCTGGGGTGGACGGGGCGGCTGTGGGGCCGCCCTGTACTGTAGAGCTATGAAGTGAAATTAATCGTCCGGTTGACGCAGGTCCCGCCCAGGCCATCGGCCGAGCAGATGGTGAAGGTGGCCATGATACTGTGCCCGGCTGGATTGTAATTGAACTGGCCGGGATCGATATTGGCTACGACCACTCCCTGGCCTGGCAGGAGTGATAACACATTGTCTTCTAGACCGCACCCGTTGTAACTCCGGAAGGCATCCAATTGGTGAGTCTTGGTAGTGGCCGTGGTGTTGTCGGTAACTACGATACGAATGGACTCCAACGTGAGTGTGCCGGTGTTGTTGACCTGGAAGCGGAACGCATAAGAGCCAGCGCAAGTGACGGTTGAAAGGTAAGAGACGCTGTAATCGACCGCGATCTTGGGCGTAGGCGTGGGCGGCGCCTCTTTTTCCGGGAGGCTTGAGGTGTCGCCGTTTTTCGTGGAACTTCCCCCGTAGGCCCAGCATTCCGCCCCGTCGCCCTTGCGGACATAATAATATTCTCCCCATTCGGAGGGTGCCCGCGCCAGCAGGGTGACGGTTTCCCCCTGCTTGATGACGGCCACCCAATCATAGAGATCCCATTTCGGACCTTTTACACAGCTCAGATCCTGGCCGGCGGTCATGGTGGGCGCTGACGACGTGGGGGTAGCTGTCACCGAAGGGGTAGCTGTCACAGTAGGAGTCAACGTCAAGCTTGGCGTTTGGGTCAGGATCGTTTCCAAGGTCGAGGATGGTAGAAGCGGAACCGATTGGCCGGTGGTGCCGGTGGCCGTGACGAGGATGAATTGCGGGGGGATGGATGACCGTGTGGCAATGGTCAGATTGCACGCGCTTGCGGCGAATATTAAAACCGCGATCGGCAACCATCTGATGACTTGGAAAATACGGATGTTCATGATCTTCTCCTTTCCCGCAGAAAACAGGATCAGACGTTGCGCGGCGGAAAAGAGAAGCCGTTTCTAAGTTCTTTTCCACAGGGATATTATGGCATAAATGATGCCGCCGAGTCTATGGATTTTGCGCCCCTCGGACGTTCTGTGTAGGTTTTTTGGAGGTTTTTACCATCCAATCGGCAAGCCGCATCGAATAGGAGGGCGGGGTGGTAACTTCTGATTTCCGGGAAAAGTCATGCAAGGAGGATGCCGGTTGGGCAGTTCCCTGGCTGGCAGGAGCCCGAGTGGATCATGCGTGTTTGGATGCCTTTTTAAGCGCGCGCAAATGGTTGCGGATGTGCACTTCCACTGCAGGAATTAAATCCGTCAATCGCCAGCGCTTGGATCCTTGCTTAATGGAAAACACAATCTTGCGGGGATCATGTTCGCGGGCCAAGCCGCACAAACGCCGGTTCGCATTCCGGAATCTGCCGGTTAACTTCGCGATGGGAATTTTTTGGAATTTGGCGGCCGCCATTGAATTCATGTCGGCAAACCGTCCGCTGGGCGCCGGGTATTTCCTTCCGGATAGGATCGCTTTGCTCTGCGCGATATATTGCTCGTGCCAGTAGACCAGGTGCGCCAGGATCTCGCGCGGTCCCCATTCTTGCGTTCGGGTCTCCTTCGCTGGAAGCGAATCGATCCAGCTGCAAAATTTCTCGACAGTGCGCGTCAAGCGTTCGATTTCATCCTCGGTTGAAGATCTGTTGGACATAAGTAGGATGTTCGTAAATGCGATTCCTCCTCCTACCCCTTCCCATTATGGGGAGGGGAAAAGGGGTGGGGTGGGAATCACTTCCCCGCCAGAAAATCTCCCACCGCTTGCGCGAATGCCGCCGGCTGTTCTTCGAATGCGAAATGCCCGGCGCCGGGGATGACCATGAAGCGGGCTTGCGGATAAATTTCCAGATAGGTCCGGCTCGCTTTTTCGGGCTGCAAATCATCCGCGCCGTGGATGATCTGGACCGGAAAGTCCGTGCTGATCATCTGGCTGCGGTAATCGTGGTGCTGGCCCAGGCTGATGTATATCGCCCAGACCATCCAGCCGCCGGATTTGCCTTGCGAAACCAGGATGGGTTTGCCGTAGGCTTGCTGGAAGTAATCCCCCATTCGGTCGTTGAGCGCGACCAGATCGGATTCGCTTTTGGAAAAAATTTTATTGAAATCCAGATACTCCTTGAGAAAAGCATCGAACGCAGCCCGCTCGGATTCCGGTAATCGCCCGCGGATGAGCGGGAATAGGCCGCCGTATTCCGCGGGCAGTACCAGCATCTCGGCCGGCGAGACGAGCACCAGCGATTGGATGTGAGCCGGGAACTCGGTCGCATAGAGCGCGGCCATAAATGCTCCGAAGGAGTGGCCGACGAGCGTGATTTTATCCACGCCCAGAATCTGGCGGATGCGTTCGATATCCGCAATCTGGACTTCCATGCCGAGGCCTTGATCCAGCTTCTGGATATTTTCGAAGGAATTTTTCCCGGTGAATCGGTCGAAGGGGCGGGTGGACTCGCCGCATCCGCGTTGGTCGTAATAATAAAAGCGATAGGTGCCCGTCAGCGGCTCCAGCCCGCTCCACGGTTTGGCAGACGGATATCCCGGCCCCCCGTGGATGACCAAAACCGGCGTTCCCTGGCCGGACGCAAAATAGTGCAGGCGGATATTCGGTTCGACCTGCCAATAACCGGCTTCTCCGGACTGGGCCGGCGGTTCGAGCGATGCTTCAAGGTTGATCCCCAACCGGACCAGCCCCGGCTGGTAGATCGGACCCGTCAGAAATTGTTGGGCATAATGGTAGCCAACGGCGATCACCGCAACGCAAACGGCCACTACGGGTATGAGAATGAAGATCCATTTTTTCATAAAGGCCTCCTATCGGGGCGGCTCGTGAGCCGTCCTGGCGCGGCCGTCCATCCGCCCGTACCCGGCTCGCGCTCATTTTTCCAGCAACAACCGCGAAATCTCCTCGGAGATATTTGGACCGATCCCGGCCAAAGTGCGCAATCCGGCTTCCCCTTTGGATGTATGCAACCCGGCAATGTCCTCCGGCCACTCATCGACCGTCCAGGCCGCTTTGCGATACGCCCAGATCCGCGGTTGCGGCGCCTGCTCCAATTCGAGGTCGTAAGTTTTCAGGAATAACCGCTCGGCGATCCGTTTGTTGATCGCCAGCGGCCCGGTGCCGCAGTAGCGCGGCATGCGGTCGAGCAGCCCGTGCTTGAGGCAAAGTTCGCGGACTTTTCGGCCGAGACGGGCCGAATAATCGGAGTGTGGACCGTATTCCGGATTGCCGCCCTCGGCCCAGCGATAAAGTTCCCGCCAACGTGTTTCCAGCGTTGGATCCAATCGCACGGCGGCGGCCAACGTGCGATCCGCCTGGTATCCCATCATGGAGAGACTGGCGCCGAGGACGAACGATGCGCCGTGATCCCTTGCGGCGCGGATCGCCGCCTCCAAATGCGCATCGTCGTCGCCGAGGTACGGGAGGATGGGCATGAGCGACATCCCGACCGGGATCCCCGCCAATGCGAGCCGTTCCATCGCCTGCAGGCGCGCGTCAAGGTTGGAACTGCGGGGTTCGAAGGCCGCCTTCAGGGCGGGATCGATATTGCTGAAACTCAGGATCACGCCGGCCCACGTTCGCTGCTTGATCTCAACCAGTAGATCCAAGTCGCGGATGAGCAGCGGCGAGCGTTCGATGACCAGAACCGGGAAACCAAACTCCAGGGCGACCTCGAGCATACGGCGCGACAGGCCGTAGCGTTCCTCGGCCGGCTGTTGCCAATCGCCGCAGGAGATCACGTCTGGGGCGAGGCGTCCCAACGCCCGCCGCAGCAGGTCGGGCGCGTTCGTTTTCACCTGGATGAGCGAATCGAACGTTTCCGGATCGCGCTTCCCCAGATAGTGCCCGCCGCGGGAATAACAGAATTCGCAGCCGCTGCGGCAGCCGATATACGGGTGGGCGCTGTACTTATCCCAGAACCAGCCGCCGTCGACGTGCTTGTGCACATTGACGATCTTTCGCGCCGCATATTCACGAAATTCGAGGTTCATCGAAAGGTTGCCCTATGGACGCGGTTTCTTGCCGCCGTTGAAAGGTACGTCGTGGCTTTGCGCAACATCAGCGGGCGGTACGCGCGCCGGCGGGTAAGACGCTGCACCAGCCACGGCGTGACCACGTCCGGATAATACCGCCCCAGCGTTTTCAACGCCCAGCCGATTCCCTTGACCGCGTTCAGATCCTGTTCGTAAAACATCGGCGCGAGGAACGCCAGCAGTTTCCGCACTTTGGGTAGATGTCGTTCCTCCCCGCTTGAGCGTTTTGCCCAGAGGTGGATCGCGACGCCGGCGCTCTTCCGCACCCAGCGGTTGGAATCCGACCGCCAATCCACCAGGATGGGAAGCGTCCGCTGGAAATCCGTTACCAGCGCTACGCCCGGGACGCGCTCGGCGAGCGTATCGGCGGCGTACCATACGTCGCCGGAAATGATGAACGCCCGGGATCGGTCGAGCGCGCCTTCCAAATCACCGGCGAGTTGTGCGGCCAGTGCGGATCCGATCAGCGGCCAGCCGCCCATGGGTTTATCCCGGGCAATGCTTGTCAGGAATGCGTTCGTTTGCGGAAGCGGACCTTCGCCGACCCGGGCGCCGATGCGGTCCAGCAGGCGAAAGGAAGTCCGCTCCGCAAGGACCGGGGCCAGGATGGCAAACGCCTCGACCATCCGCCCGCTTTCCGTCAGAGCGGCGATTTGGGATGCAAGAGAATCCGCTTCCGTAGTTGATTTGACCATACTTCCAGCATTGTTGTTGCGGAAGGCTGTCCGCCCCTACGTGATGCCTTCCACGGAGTCAAAAACCTGTTGGATGGATGGGCGGGCAAATGGAGACCATCGACGATGGACCATCGACCACGGTCCATCGTCAATGGTCTATCGGCGCTTATCGCTCTACCCCGTCTTCTCCACCGGCGCCTGAATTTCGGTTACGTAGGTATCGGGGGAAACAGGCTGCGGGCCGGGCCCGCGCAGATAAATTTCGCGGTAGGGGCCGGCCACGCGGTAGCCGTTGGCATTGATCCACCCGATCAGCGCCGTGTAGGCCTGCGAAAAATTCTCATAGGCGCCCTGATGGATCACGCAGGCGGCGACAGGCACGGCCGGTAGTTCGCCCGGCGCAACGCCGTCGCCGGGTGCGAAGGATTGCGCGACCGGCACCGCCACCTCAGTGTCGAGATCCCTTTCTTTGTAATCCAGGTCGTGCCATATTCCGTACGGCGGCCCGACGGGACGGACTCCCTTTTTTCCCAGGTAAGTAAATATTTCATCGAACATCTTGCCTATGGCCTGGGGATTCTCGAGTACTCTGCGAACCGATGCCACCTTCACCGGATCGAGTTTCTTGATGACCACATCGTATTTCGACACGCTGGCCTCCATTTCGATTTGTCTCAGCCGCGCTTCCACCCGGACGAGCCGCTCCTGCTCCTCCTGTACGCGTTGCTGCTGCTCGGCTTGCTTGAGCCGCAGCATCCCGCGCAGCTCTTCCAGCGAGATCCCGTTTTCCAGCGCCTGGGCGATCTGCTCGAGCGAGAAACCCAGGTCTTTGAGCGCCAGGATCCGGTGCAGGCGCGGAAGCTGGTCGAGCGAGTAGTAGCGGTATCCGCTGGAGCGGTCCGTTTCGACGGGTGCAAGCAACCCCACCTCGTCGTAGTAGCGGAGAGTCTTCACCGACACCAGGCTGAGTTTGGAAAAATCTCCGATTTTGATCATGCGCTTCTCCGTGCGGTTGCGTTGGCCCCGCATTCATCGTTTGATCTTCCGGAGAAAGCGGGGTTTGAGGCCTCGCGAGCATTTGTACACCCTCCCGCCAGGGGAGAGTCAAGAGGTGATATTTGACCACGGATTGCACGGATAGGTGAACGGATTTCACGGATAAGACCATCCGGAGTCGACGCCCCTTGACCGATATAAAGAGTATGAAAAGAATCCGCTTATGTGGAGTTTGCCCTTGTCTTTTCAAGGCATACAAATATTCCATGGATCTTAAAGCCGGATTTATCCGGCGCGGTTAACAGTCCGGGGCTTCAGCCCCGGATGGAAGGGTGATATTTGACCACGGATTGCACGGATGGATCGAGGGATTTCACGGATAGAGCCGACGGGAATCTATACCCTTCTGTTTGTTTTCAGAACCTTCGAAACAATTCCGGGAATTCTATCCAATATGTTTTTTCTATTGGAGAGCTGCGACTCCTCACCCCTGGCGGGGTTCGGAGTGACACATTTTACGGATCTATTCTACAGTTGTAAAATTTTTCAGAAGCGCGTAGAAAACAAAGAAATTCGGAATTTGCGGGACGCTGGAACGGGCCCACTGGAACCAGCCCTTTTCTTTTTTCACCGAAACCGACCCGCCGCGGACGCGGATGGATTGTATTTCGTCCCAGGTCAGTTCCTTTTTCCCGGCGTACAGTTTGTTGTAGTCCAGCGCCAGCGGGCCGAACTCGAGCCGGCTTCCGGCCTTGAGCGCGGCCACGTATTTCGGATAGAGCGCCTGGGTGACGTTTTTTTGAACGGCCGAGCCGAGGGATTCGACCTCTTTGAATTTATCATCCAGCTGGTAGCGGGTATCGTCGGAGAGCTGGACGGTATAACGGTGCGAGGTGCCGGTGTAGATGCCGTTGGTGTAATGCTTGACGATGGATTGCCATACTGCGGTCACATCCGTCCATGGGATCGAACGGACCTCGCCGCCGCGCGCGAAGGCAAATCCATGTTCGAACACCGCCACCGCCTGCCCCCAATTTTTCCAGGCCGTATACAGGCACCAGCCTCCCAGCCCAAGCGCCACCATGCCGATCATCGCCGGGATGCACGCTGTCAATAATGCGGTGGAGGCTCCATTCGAAAATTCGGGGATGGCGCTGACCGCGCTGTACAGCAAGGCGGCGACCCCGGTCCCCGTCAGGAATACACCCAGGAGCATTCCCCCCCAGCGGTGAAACCCTTTGACGGGATGTTCGCTCAATTGCCCCCCCAGGTCGAATACGGATTGGAACGTCAAATCGAATTGCATGCAAATCCTCCGCAGCGCGGTTGCCGGTGGATCGGGTTCAGCCGGCGGGATGGTCCTATTGTATCCGCACCCGGCCGGGCGGCGCTTCCATCGAAGGTACTACCCCGCTACGGATGCGGATTTCTCCGGCAACGGGAGCGCGCAGTCGCCCGCAAGGCGGATCTAGCGCAGGAAATTATTTTCCGCGTTGGGGCGATTCGGGCAGCAGCGCGCCCAGCAGCGGATCGCGCCACCGGTGCGCGGCCGGGTCGTACATGCCGAAGCCGGAGCAGAATTCCCAGTAGGCCCACGAGAAGGAAAACTCAGCGGCTTGGCGGGCGACGGATGCGGTCCACCGCGCGCGCGAGTCCATGTCCGCCTTGCTGTACGCGCCGAACTCGCCGAGGAGGATCGGGCGCCCGTGCGCCGTGCCCCAGGCGGAGACGGATTCGAAATCCTTCCGCACCGCTTGTTGCTCCGCTGCGCTTCCGGTCCAGGTCGTTCCCAGCCAGGCATTGGATCCTTCCACCCAATCCGCTCCCTGGTGGGTGAAGTGGAAGGGCTCGTAATAATGGAAGGTGACGATCAGTCCGCGGTCGTTTTCGGGCAGGCTCAGCGATGAAAGCGCGCCGAGCCCGTTCCATCCCACCGGCCCGACAACCACGATCCGCCGCGGGTTGGACGCCCGGACGACTGCCAGAGCCGAAGCCAGCGCGTCGTTCCATTCCGCCGCGGGAACGGCGTCGGTCGGCTCGTTAAGCAGTTCGAAAACTAGGTCCGGAGGGTGTGCCTGGTAATGCTCGGCGATCTGCGCCCACAGCAAAAGGAACCGCTCGCGCTCGCAATGGGGGCAATCCATAAAAGGGAGGAAGTTATGAAAATCCAGGATCACGACCATTCCCCGCGAAAGACCGCTCTCGACCGCCCAATCGACGCGCTCGAAGAAGGATGGAAAAACCGTGAACGGCGCGGATTCCAACGCGTGAACATCCCAACGCACCGGCAGGCGGATGGTGTTGAAGCCGGCGTCTTTCGCCTTTTGAAAGTATTCATCCTGCAGGACGATCCCCCATTCCCCCTCGCTCGGGGCTTCGAGCGCGTCGCCGAAATTCACCCCGCGCCCGATGCGCCGGTTCAGCATGAATGCGTCCGGCCATTCGGAAGCCGGGAGCGCGGCGGAGGAGGCGGCTGTGCTGGCGGGAGATGCCGTGGGGGAGGGTGATATGCCGGGCGAGGAGGGTGAAAGGACGGCAGGGGTCATTGACGCGCACCCGCACTGCAAAACGGCTCCACACAAGGCAGCCAGAACCAATATTCTTCGCATGACATGCCTTTCATTTTATTTTTCCACCCTTGCGCCATGCCTTCCGGCCCGTTCGCGGGTCGGTAGGCGCGGGGAATCATACTCCCGATGGATCCGTTTTCCCGGCGGCGCCGGGATCCGGGTACGTCACGGTCAATCCGTCGATATGGGCGAAAGGGGTCACCCGGTGAGGCTGGCTGTGATCGGCGTCGAGAATATCCTCCACTGGCAATCTGCGCGCCGTCAAAGCATCGCTGATCAGCGAGCGATGGCAGCGCCAGGGCACGGCTTCAGCGCACAGGATCGCCGTCTTCCGCTCAGCTGCTAGGCCGATGAGCTTTTCCACGCCGTCGCGGAATCCATTCGTTTGCATGTAATCCGCGAAGCCGCGGAAGGACGCGTTGCGCCATCCGGTGTTGGCTGAATTCGGAAGCGCGCGCCGGAACCCGCCCAATTCGGGCAGGTGGACGTAGGCGATTCCCTCCGCGGCGAGCGCGGCGGGCAACGTCTCGCGGTTGAATTGCGGATTGCGCGCGGAACGGGGCACCGTTCGCACATCCACCAGACATTCGATCCCGTATTTTCGCAGGATGCGGATGAATTCTTCCAGCGTGCGGGTGGAATGCCCGAGGGTAAAAACGGTCGCCGGCGGTGTGTCCATGGGACGGTCAGGCGGCAAGACGGTTTTTTAGATCCGCGGGCTCGAAGGGCCCCGGCTCGGCGATGAGCAGGCGGGCTTTGTCCATCAGGCCGAAGATATTCCATGCCAGCACGCCGCGAACCCGCCCCGCTTTAAGATAATACACGACCCCTTTTTTGTACGGCTCGGCCCAATCGGCGACGATTTCAAGTTGCGGGTCCAATTCGCCCACGGCCTCATAACCCAGATCAAACAAATCGGAGTAGAAGAACGGAAGATGCCGGTAGGCGGTTTTTTCGCCGGCCATCGAACGGCCCGCCGCCTCGCCCATATGCAACGCATTGTCTTCGTGCTCGACGCGAAGGAATTTATCCAGTGCGGGGTTGTGGAACATGGCCACGTCACCCGCCGAATACACTCCGGGAGCGCTGGTCCGCAATTGCTCATCCACGGCGATTCCGCCGTCCCGTATTTCCAACCCCGCCGCCCGGGCCAGGTCGAGGTTGGGCTGGATCCCGAGCCCCGCGACCACGCCGTCGACGGGCAGCTCGCCTTTCGCTTTCAATTTCAACACGGGTTGGATGCCGCCGGTTATGCCTTCCACGGTTTCCCCGGAAATAATTTCCACGCCTTTTTCTTGAAAGTAACGGTTTACGAATTGGGAGAGGTCCGGCGGAAATACGCGCGCGCAGATCGATGAATCCGGGAAAACCATGACGGCTTCCTTCCCGTTGATCGCGAGTGCCGCCGCGATTTCCGATCCGATGAACCCGCCTCCAATCACCGCGAATCGCCGCCCGGCTTCGGTGAGGTTTCGCAGGCGCTGATAATCGCGCATCGTCCGGTAATAAATGACGCTCGGTTCGCCGAACGGCAGCCGGCGAGGGGTCCCGCCGGTGGAGAGTAGCAGTGCGCCGTAGGTGTGCTCCTCCCCGCGGTCGTCGCGGACGCGTTTGCCCCTCGGATCGATCGCCGCGATGCGTGTCGCGAGGTGGATCTCGACGCCCAAGCTCTCCGTCTTCAACCAAGCCTGGTCGACGGATTTCCCCAGCCAAAGCCCCTTGGAGAGCGGCGGGCGTTTATAGGGCGGATCCGGTTCCTGGCTGAACAGTCCGATCGTCCCCTTGGGATCCACGGCCCGGATGCCCCGTGCGGCGGCGTCGGCGGTCATACCCCCGCCCACGATCAAATATTTGTATTGCGACATGGAACCTCCTGAGGCGGATAATTATCCTGGCAGCGTTAGTATATATCTTCTTCCAATAGATAGAGGGGAAAATGCACAAGAGAATCGATAGTATTGACCAGCTGGAACAGAAATCCTATGATGATGCGCAAAGGAACAATCTTATGACCAATCGAGTTTCCCCGAGACGGCGTATCCGCGCGATCGGCCGCGTTTGCGGATGGGTGACGATGGCTCTGGCGCTCGTCACGCTCTTGACGGGCTACGGCATTACCCAATACCGGGTCGTGGATCCCTTGACGTTCGGGATCCTGAACAAAGCCATGGCCCAGCGCTGGCATGCGTATACCGACGTGCCGTTCCTCGTGTTTATGCTCTCCCATGTCGGCATCGTCCTCTGGTGGCGTATGTCGCCGTCTAATCCGAAGGAGTGACAAATGATGAAGAACGCTAAACGCGCGGGAATCGTTTGCCTTGTCGCCACGGGATTGTTGGCGGCTTGCAGCGGATCGAGCGGGCCGACGGTCAAGGCGCTGCAGACCGTCGAGATCCGCGAGTATCAGGGGGAAAATCTTTCCTCCATCGGCGATTTCCGCGAGAACTCGATCAAGGGTCCGCAAACGGTTTCGCTCGACACTTACCGGCTGAAGGTCTCCGGCCTGGTCGACAATCCGCTCACTCTCACCTACGACCAGGTGCTGGAACACGACAAATACAACAAGGTGGTCACCCTGCATTGCGTCGAAGGCTGGGACGTCACGATTTTGTGGGAAGGGATTCTGATCGACGATCTGCTCCAGGACGCCAAGGCGCAGCCGGGTGCGGTGATCGCCATCTTCCACGCCGTCGACGGATACACTTCCTCCCTCACGCTGGATTACCTCCGGCAGAATAAAATCCTCCTGGCGAATAAAATGAACGGCGTGGTCATGCCGGCGGAACGCGGATTCCCCTTCATGGTGGTGGCGGAAGCCAAATGGGGATACAAATGGGTCAAATGGGTCGATGAGATCCGGTTGTCGGACGATCCGAATTATCGCGGATACTGGGAATCCAACGGATACAGCAACAACGGCGATCAAAGCGGATCGATGTTCGCGCCGTAGGAATGTACATCCATATGGATGGACCATTTCGGGTGACGGTCAGTGGTGGATTGCCGCTGTGAAGAAGATGAAATGACATCCATTTTCTACCGCAGATAAGGCGGCGAAAGGGTATCCTTTATAATGATCACCGGCGGTTTGATATGGAATTCCTCGGTATCGGTCCCCTGGAACTACTTCTAATCATTATCCTGGCCTTGATTGTTTTCTCGCCGAAGGATATCGCCGGCGGCGGCAAGGCGGTCGGACGCTGGATAAACCGTCTTTACCGGTCCGATACCTACCGGTCGATGAAGCAGGTGTCGCAGGAATTGCAGGATCTTCCCAACC
>JBEKLP010000052.1:0-19423 GCA_050010135.1 Anaerolineales bacterium | reverse complement strand
TCGAACATATCCGTCAGCGCCTGGATGGAATAGTATTCGCATTGGGTGGGAACGATCAGCAGATCCGCCGCCGTCAGGGCGCTGATATTCAGCGGTCCGACGGATGGCGGGCAGTCAAGCCACACGATCGCATAATCCTTCGAAACGCCTTCCTTTAGAGCCCGGCGCAGGAGGAATTCGTAGTCGGGCATCTGGTATAACCGGCGGCCGATGTCGAGCATCGAGTCATTCGACGGGATGATATCCAGTCCCGGCAGGTTGGATTCCATTATCGCCTGGGCCGGGGTGACCTCTCCCGTCAGCACTTCGGCGATGGAGAACGGGACCTTATCCGGCTCCAACCCGCTGTTGAAGGTTAGGTTGGCCTGCGGGTCGAGATCGACCATCAGCGTCCGGACTCCCCGCTCCACAAAACAGGCGCCCAGGGCCAGGGCTGTTGTGGTCTTGCCCACCCCGCCTTTCTGATGACAGATCGCAATAACGTACGGCATTTCAAAACCCCTTCCCTTATCGGCTCCGTTTGAATTTCATTTTATCGTCGCTCGGTTTGGATCCCGCTTCCGCCGGACCGGCTTGCGGGGATGCAGATATCACGACGCGCGTCTCCCTGGAACCCAGCGCGCGTCCAAGTTCGCGTACCGCGACCTGAAGGGCGTTTTCGACCGTTGTGGTTTCCTGGATCTTCTGGCTGATGGAGGCGATCAGGGCTTCCCGCTCGGCCTGTTGCTGGACCTGGGTGTACGAACGAGCAGAGCGCACCGCGATGGCCACTTGGTTGGCGATCGATTGCAATAGGTCGGCATCCGCTTGGGTCATGCCATTGACTATATTCTGCTGCACATCCAGAACGCCCAGCACCTGATCTCCTACCGCGATCGGTACGGCAACTTCGGACTTTGTCTTGGACAGCAAAGGGTTCGGCAGTCCGTCGGGGTCCTGCGAGATGTCGCCCATTAGGACCGGCGTATTGGACTCCGCGGCGCGTCCTACCGGACCTTTCCCCTTGGGGATCTTGTACCCCTCGGCCAGTAAACGCTGACCAACCTCGCCGGTGCCGCCGGCCATGATCAAGTTTTCCCCGGCTCGATCGTAGAAAAAAATCTGCGCGTGGTAGTACTTGAAGGCATTCTTGACCTGCTCAACGACCTCCAGCGAGAGCCGCTTTTCATCCAGTATGGTAGAGAGGCGGCTGACCTCGCGGAATGTGGCCAAGGCCTTCGTACGGTCCGCCACGAGTTGTTCCAGTGTGCCGATCCGGTCACGTAATTGCCTGGCCATGCTGTTGAAGGTGCCGGCCAGTATGCCGATCTCATCATCGGAAGTAATCACGGCCCGCGAGGTCAAATCGCCGGCACCAAGCGCATCGGCGGTCTCGGTTAGAGTCTGAATGGGTTCGACAATCTGGCGCGCGATTAGAAAGCCTAACGCTCCGGCGATGCCTGCCATCACAACGACCAGGATCAATGTGACGATCACTATGGTGATGGCCGGAGCCCACGCCTTGGTGAGGGTTTGTTCGGCAATAATGTTAGGCTGCTGCTGCGAGGCATAGCTTAGCCAGGCCAGGATACCCCCGATCACCAACAGGGGTCCAATAGCCACACCGATGAAGACCAGGATTAATCGCCCACGGATACTATGACCCATCGTATATACCTTTCTTCGCAGCCCCGACCCTGAAAGCGGCAATCGCCTTCAGGGTCTGTTGCAATGGCAGATGTCTACGGGGTGATCGTGTCAGCCTGGCCTCGAAGATCGTCTGGAACAGTGAGGTCGGTTGCCTGCGCCGATTTCAGGTTGAGCGTTACAAGGAAATCAGCCGTCTCTACCGGCAAATCAGCCGGTTTGACTCCCTGGAAGATTTGGTAGATTACCTGGGCGGACGGTTTTCCGACCTTTACCAGGTCAGACGCGACGGTGACCAACACCGACGGAGTGATGGGATGGGATACCCCCGTCGGGGTGCTGAAGTGTATTGGAGCCTGGGTTAATCTTTTCATATCTGCGGTCCGGAGGGGGGCGGGAGAAAGAAGACGGCATCAATGTCTTCCGGCAAACTCCCGATGGCGTGCATTGCTTCCTTGATAGAGTGCATTTCGTCAAGCACTTTCTCGATCTTTGGTGGGCTGGGGCGTTGTCCAGTGGGGCCGACTCCTCCACCGTAATCCGATCGTCGGGGGCGCATGGCATGTAAAATTTCTTTGCTCCCTAGGCGACCATTACCAACTATTCTAATGCTTTGGAGAGTTCCGTGCCAACTCGAATACCGATCATGTATCCCACGAGGTGATAGATGCTTTCCACAATCCCTCACCCGACGTGGTCTGTGACCGCCAAAAAGACGACGGGTGGTGTCGATGCCCGTGATAGCTTGCTGAGCCCGCAATGCCGGCAAGTCGCTCGCTAGGACGAGCATCTCTTCATCTTGGGCTAGTAATTTCTGAATTGCATCGTCAATGACGTGGGTGTCAGAGGCGAGAATGCCGGTATGGATGCGATGCCCGCCGGGATTACCCCTTCGCCGACTACCCGCAGATCCGCTCCCAGGCGTCGGTCTATCAGAACGGTGATGGAAATGCGCGCAAAAGTACGCGTCCACGAGGTGCAGGAGTCGGTGCAATTAATCCAACTGGCTTTGGCTGGCAAGCCGGACGGTTCGATCGCCGCTTCCTTCAGGCAATTACAAGCTTCGGGAGATCGGAAATCTCTTATACTCTTGCCTTCTTATATACTCCCTAATAGAAAAATTTATCCTATCTATGATCTCCGGGCTTGAAGAATTCCGGGGAAAAAATTAAAAAGCCTCATCGAGAAAATTCAAAAAAGCTCGTGGGTTTCCAAAAGCCACTCATAACCCGGAGGTCCAGTGGTGTGAGAGGGAGCGGTTTATCACCGCTCCCGGCTCGATGGGCAGAGCATTAGGTAATAATCCACGTCCCCGTTTCGCCGTTCAGAGCGCGCAGCATATTTTCCGTGTTCGTGATCAGAGCGCGCTTGCGTTTGTGTAGCGGAGGCGAATCCAGGCCCCACTACCTTGGACAAACTGTAGGCCGTCAGGTCTGCCTTTTTTAGTTGGTCTGCGATCTTTAGTTCAATAATACTTGTTTAAACCATTCTCCGATTTTTCATCCACGTATTTGAGACAATTGGAAACCCATGAATGGATCCGGAAAAAAGTTCCACCGCTTTTCTTGAGGGATTCCATCACAGCTATTCCCGGGTTTCGAGTCCCATACAGGCTTTTTCTTCAAAAGGAGAAGCAAAGGGGCCAGCACAGACGTTCTAGCTCTTATCCAAATCAAAAACTGTTTGGCCTTCTCCTCATGAACTGACTTGAAAAGGCTAAATTTATCTCTTGAATTCGATCATAAATTATGCAATAATATGAAAGAATTTGATTGATTATGATTGGATCGAGGACAAAGCCTATGAACTCAAATTCCATCCTATCTGGTGTTGAACGCCAAAACCAGATTGTCCAGCTGATCGCGCGTAATCAGCGCATCACCGTCGCTAAGATTTGCGAGACTTTCGAGGTCAGCGAAGCCACCGCCCGCCGCGACTTGGAGACGTTGGCCGCGCAGGGCAAAGCCCAACGCGTCCACGGCGGGGCGATCGTTTTACAGGTAGCTCCCCCCGAACTGCCCATGCTCCAGCGCCAGAGAGAGCAAGCCGACGAGAAGCTTTGGATCGGCCAGGCGGCCGCGGCCCTCATCCAGGACGGCGAGACCATCTTCCTGGGCAGCGGCACGACCGTCCTGGAAGTAGCCCGCGCCTTGCGCTCCCGGCGGGGCCTGACCGTCATCACCAACTCCCTGCCGGTAGTCAACGCCCTGGCCGATCTGCCGGATATCACCCTGGTGTGCCTGGGCGGAATCCTGCGCCCGAGCGAGCTTTCCTTCATCGGCCACATCACCGAACAGGCCCTGTCGGAGGTGCGTGCCGACAAAATCGTCATTGGCACGCGCGCCATCAACCTGGAGCAGGGACTGACCAACGATTATCTGCCGGAGACCCTGACCGACCGGGCCATCCTGAAGGCCGGACGCGAGGTGATTGTCGTCACCGACAGTTCCAAGTTCGGCCGCGTCGCCACCGTCCTGCTGGCGCCGATCGAAAGCATTCACACCATCGTGACCGACACCCGCGTCCCGGCGGATTTCGTCTCAGAAGTCCAGGCGCGCAACATCCGGTTGATCCAAGCCTGAGATGATGGAACTGAATCAATACCACCCCCATTCCACCCTGGTAACCAGGACCACCCTGGTCGAGCGGCCGCGCTTTCCCGCCATCGATGCCCACAACCACTTGGGAGAACCCTTCGGCGGCGGCTGGGACAAGCGTCCCCTGACCGAGCTGCTTGACCTGCTCGATGCCACCGGCATCCGCACATTCGTGGACCTGGACGGTGGCTGGGGGGAGGATCGGCTTTACGCTCACCTGGACCATTTCAAAATTCCCGCACCCGAGCGCTTCCAGATTTTCGGCGGCGTGGATTGGTCCCGATGGAAGGAAAAAGGGGACAAATTTCCCGAATGGGCCGCGGGCAGGTTACGGGTCCAGAAAGGACGCGGCGCCCAGGGGTTGAAGATCTGGAAGGGCTTCGGATTGCACGTCCGCGACCATCACGATCGACTAATCAAGGTCGACGACCCGCGCCTGGCGCCCGTTTGGGAAACCGCCGGCGAGCTCGGTCTGCCGGTGATGATCCATGTTGCCGACCCCGTCGCCTTCTTCGACCCGCTGGACGAGACCAACGAACGCTGGGAAGAGCTGCACGCCCACCCCGACTGGCACTTCCCCAGTCCGCCCTTCCCGCCTTTCATGAGTATCGTCGGCGGATTGGCGGAACTGGCGGCCCGCCACCCACGGACGACATTCATCGGCGCGCACGTCGGCTGCTACGCCGAGAACCTTGGCTGGGTCGGGGCGCTGCTTGACCGCTGTCCCAATTTCCACGTTGACATCTCCGCCCGCCTGGGCGAGCTGGGCCGCCAGCCCTATACCGCCCGGCGTTTCTTCCTGCAATACGCCGATCGCATCCTGTTCGGCTCGGACATGGGTCCCGACCCCACGGCGTACCGGGTGATCTACCGCTTTCTGGAGACCGATGACGAATACTTCAATTACAACGCCGCCCCCTTGCCGATGCAGGGACGTTGGAATGTCTGCGGCCTGTACCTGCCGGACGAGGTTCTCGAAAAGGTGTATTTCCGTAATGCCGAACACTTGCTGGCGATACCAGCGACACGGGGTTGAACACGGATGACGACGATGGATACCTTCACCCACCGGGAAATCCTTTCCCAGCCGGAAGCTTGGGCCGCCGCCCTGGAGGTCTTGCAGGAACAGCGCGCCAACCTGCAGTCCTTCGAACCGAAGCGCTACCAACAAATCCTGTTCACCGGCTGTGGCTCGACCTATTACCTGGCCCTCTCCGCGGCCGCCCTGACCCAGGTGCTGACCGGCCAGCCGTCCCGCGCCTTCCCGGCCTCAGAGTTATGGCTTTCCCCGCAGACCTGCTACACCGCCGGCCGGACCCTCCTGGTTGCCGTCAGCCGCTCGGGAGAGACGACTGAAACCCTGCGCGCCTGCCAGGCCTTCATCGCCGAGGGCCGCGGCGATCTGATCACGCTTTGCTGTTACCCCGACCTTCCGTTGGCCAAGATGGGAACGTTCAACCTGGTGTTACCTTCCGGGCAGGAACAATCCGTGGCGCAGACACGCGCCTTCTCGAGCCTCTTCCTGGGAACTGTCGCCCTGGCCTGCCTGTGGTCCCATCGCGAAGACCTTTTCGACTCGCTTTCCCGCCTGCCGGAAGCCGGCAGGCGCATCCTGGAGGACTACGCCTCGCTCGCCGCTGAGCTAGGCGCCGACGGGAGTCTCGACCGGTTTTACTTCCTCGGCTCGGGCCCGCGCTTCGGCCTGGCCTGCGAGCTAAGCCTGAAGATGAAGGAAATGTCGCTCAGCCACAGCGAGCCGTTCCATTTCCTGGAGTTCCGCCACGGGCCGAAGTCCATGGTGACTTCGGGGACGCTGGCGGTCGGGCTGCGCTCGTCCGCCAACGCCGGACCGGAATCAGCGGTGCTGAAGGACGTCACGGCGCTGAGGGGACGCATCCTGACGATGGGCGAAGAGTCGGCAGACGGAGGCCGCGTGGTCGCCTTTCGCTCGGGCCTGGATGAGGCTGTTCGAGACGTGCTCTACCTGCCGGTCGGCCAGCTGATCGCCCTCGAGCGATCGCTTTCCAAAGGGTTGAATCCAGATCGACCAACCAATCTGGATACCGTTGTCATACTCTCATAAGGAGGAAGAAATGAAAAAGATCTTGTTTTCTCTCGTCATAGTCGCCCTCCTGCTGCTGACCGCCTGCGGCGGCAATAAGGCGACGGTCGCTACCAGCCAGGCCCCAGTCGGCACCAGCCAGGCCCCGGGCGTCACCAGCGCGGCTCCGGTTAAGATCACCTACATGGAATGGGGCGACCCAGCCGAGCTGGATGTCTGGAAGGCAATCGTCTCCGACTTCGAAGCGGCCAACCCCAACATCACGGTCGATGTCCAGGTGTCCGACTGGGATTCCTACTGGACCAAGCTCAAGACACTGCTGGCCGCCAACTCTTCACCGGACGTCTTTGCCATGGATGCGCCGCTGTATCTCGATTACCAATCGCGCGGCTCATTGCTGAATCTGCAGCCCTACATCGATCAGAATCCGGGTATGCTGGATGGTCTGTTCCCGAATACTCTGGAGGCCTACAAAACCCCGCAGGGTTACTTCGGCCTGCCGCGCGATTTCCAGACCATCGTCGTCTTTTACAATAGGGACATGTTCGACAAAGCCGGGGTCGCCTACCCGAAAGCCGGCTGGACGTACGACGATTTGCGCGCCACCGCCAAAGCCTTGACCAAAGACACCAACGGCGACGGCAAGATCGACCAGTTTGGCTATGTTATCGATCCGTGGGATATGGAGCCCGGCTGGAGCGAGATCATCTGGGCCTACGGCGGCGACATCGTCAATGCCGACCATACCAAGACCTTGATCGGGGAGCCCAAAGCCCGTCAGGCTTTGCAGTTCCTCTACGATATGATGCGCGTGGACAACACCATCCCCGATCCCAATACGACCACCCAGTACGGCGGCGACCTGTTCCTTTCGGGCAATGCCGCCATGATGGCCATGGGTCACTGGTCCGTGCCCAGCTACTCCGAGGCTACGTTCAAATGGGATGTCGTTCCGATGCCGGCCGGCCCGGCCGGTCAGGCCACCAGCGTCAACAGCGCCGGGTTTGTCGTCGGCAAGGACAGCCCGCACCCCGAAGCGGCTTTTGCCTTCATCAAGTTTGTGCTCAGCCAGGCCGGACAGACCCGGCTGGCCCAAATGGGTTTTGCCTGCCCGGTGCTCAAATCCGTGGCCGCCAGCCCGGCCTTCCTGCAACAGAAGGCTCAAATCAATCACCAGATCTTTATCGACTCGCTGGCGTATGCCCACATGAAGCCGGTCTTCAAAGGCTACGATGAATGGGCTTCGGTCGTCGGCGACGGCATGACTCCCGTATGGAACGGCGAGGCGGATCTGAACAAGACCCTGGACGCAATCGTCGTCGATGCCGATGCGGTCCTGGCCAAGAACAAGTAATCGATTTTCCTCACTTCTCCCTCCTTGCCCCTCTCCCTGCAATACCATCCCCAATGGGAAAGGCTTCCCAAAGGGGCCAGGGAGAGGGGACAGGGCGGGGGGAATAGGAGGCAACTGTGGATTATGGGCTGAAACCCCTTGGGCGCGAAAAACTCTGGTTGGTGCTCATGCTGGTCCCCACCCTGATCGGATTGGTCTTCGGCGCACTAGGCTCCATCTTGGCTACGCTCGCTCTGAGCTTCACGCATTGGGATCTGCTGACGCCGATCACTCCTGCTGGTTTGAGCAATTATGTTGCTCTTTTCAAGAATCCGTCCTACTTTAAGGCGCTGACTAACACCTTCGAGTTCAGTGCTATGTATGTCCCCGGGGTGGTCATCATCTCGATGTTCGTGGCCATCCTGATGGACCGCAAGCTCCGCGGCATCTCCATTTTCCGGACGATCTACTTCCTGCCGGCCGTGACGTCCGCGGTCGCCACCGCCTTGGTCTGGAACATGATCTACGGAAAAGACACGGGCATTTTGAACTATTACTTATCCAGTCTGGGCTTTCAAACGGTCTGCTGGCTGTGCACCAAAAATGCCATGGTGTCTGTTGTGATCGTGAATATCTGGGGGGCAATCGGCGAGGGCATGATCATCTTCCTGGCCGGGCTGACCGCCATCCCGAGCGAATATTACGAGGCGGCTTCCATCGACGGAGCCAACGTCCTCCAGATTTTTTTCGGCATCACCCTGCCGCTGGTGACGCCCAGTATATTCTTCCAGACGCTGATATCCACCATCAACGCCTTTCAGGCCTACGATTATATTTACATGATGACCCGCCAGGGCCAGGGCGATAGTTCCATCCCGGTGGTGGTTTTCTCGATCTACCGCAATGCCTGGAACTTCTTCAATTACGGGGGGGCCAGCGCTCAGGCCATCGAACTGGCCGTCCTGGTGATCCTGCTGATGGCCTTCTACTTCTGGCTCGAAAAACGCTATGTGGTCTACGAATAGGAGCCGGCGATGAATAAAAAAACGCGGAAAATCATCGTGGACATAGAAACCTATGTCATCCTGACCCTCGGGGCGGTCATCATGATCGGACCATTCCTGTGGATGGTGGCCACTTCCTTCAAGCTCCCGGCCGACCAATTTACGCATACCGTGATTCCCAATCCGCCGACGCTGGCAAATTTCCAAAGCCTGTTTTCGTTCGACCTGAACTTCCCTGAGTTGTTCCTGAACAGCACCGTCATCTCCGTCCTGAGCGTTGTCGGCCAGATCCTCACCTGCGCGATGGCTGCCTTTTGCTTCGCGGTTGTCAAATTCCGCGGACGCAGCCTGCTCTTTACACTCCTGATGATCACGTTGATGATTCCGGCGCAGGTCACCCTGATCCCGAATTTCATCATTTTCAAATGGCTGCACCTGGTGGGGACGAGCGTGCCGCTCTGGCTGCCGGCCTTCTGGGGCGGAGCGTTCGGAACCTTTTTGATGCGCCAGTATTTCCTGACGATCCCGCGCGAACTGGTGGACGCCGCACGCGTGGATGGCGCTTCCTTGTGGGATATCTTCTGGAGCATTTACCTGCCGCTGGGCAAACCCGCCCTGTCAGCCCTGGCCATCTTCACATTCCAGGGCGCCTGGAACGACCTGCTGCACCCGCTGGTCTACATGCCGAACGTGCCCAACACTACGCTGACGGTGGGGCTGGCTTTTTTCCAGACCCAGCTCACCCACGGCGGGCGCTTCACCGTTCTGATGGCCGGCGCGCTCCTCAGCATTCTCCCGCTGATCATCGTATTCTTCTTCGCCCAGAGGCAGTTTATCGAGGGCATCGCCCTGAGCGGCGTCAAACGCTAAGGAGATCCCATGACCAAGATCACGTTCATCGGCGCTGGCAGCCTGGAGTTTACCTCGCAGCTTGTGCGTGACATCCTGACCTTCCCGCTGCTGGAAGGTGCGGAGATTGCCCTCACGGACATCAACCCCGAGCGGCTGGACTTCGCCCGGCGGGCGGTCACCAAGCTGGTCGAAGCCGGCGGGCATCCGGCCAGGGTTACGGCGACGCTCGAGCGCGGCGCGGCTCTGAAGGATGCGAACGTGGTCCTGACCACCATCCTGGCGGGCAGCACCGAGGTCTGGCGTTACGACATCGAGATCCCCAAGCAATACGGCATCGACACCTGCGTCGGCGACACGCGCGGCCCTTCGGGCATTTTCCGTTTCCTTCGCACGCTTCCACCCATGCTGGACATCGTCCGCGATATGGAGAAGTACTGCCCGCAGGCCGTCCTGCTCAACTACACCAACCCGATGGCCATGCTGTGCGGCGCGCTGCAGCGCTCAACCTTCATCCCGGTGACCGGATTGTGTCATTCCGTGCAGGGCAGCGCCGAAATGCTGGCGGGCTGGATCGGCGCGCCGGCAGACGAGATTACGTACAGCTGTGCCGGAATTAATCACCAGGCGTGGTACCTGGAATTCAAGTGGAACGGGCAGGATGCCTACCCGCTGATCCACAAGGCTGTCACCGAACGCCCCGAGATCTATAATGAGGAGATTGTCCGCAACGAGATCTACCTGCACTTGGGTTATTACATTACCGAGTCGAGCGGACACAACTCGGAGTACAACTGGTGGTTCCGCAAGCGTCCCGACCTGATCGAAAAATACTGCACCCATGGGACCGGTTGGAATCCCGGCGCCTATGCCGCCATTCTTAAGGAATACCGGCTGTCCGAAAGCACCTGGAAGGAAATCGTCCGGAAGCGCGTGGACGCGCCGCTGTTACCCGAAGACCTTAAGCGCGGCGGCGAGTACGCCGCATCCATCATCAACGCCCTGATGGGCGGCTCGATGTACAAATTCAATGGCAACGTCCCCAACACCCAGCTGATGACGGACTTGCCGCAGGGGGCGTGCGTGGAAGTGCCCGTCCTTGTGGATAAGGCCGGTTTCCATCCCATTCACGTCGGCGCCCTGCCGCCTCAGTGCGCCATCCTGACCGGGGTCAACTCGCAGATCGAGGAGTTGGCGATCCAGGCCGGGCTGACCGGCGACCCGCAGCTGGTTTACTACGCCGTGGCTCACGATCCATTGACCGCGGCTGTGCTCTCGCTGGCCGAGATCAAGACGATGGTTAATGCGCTTTTTGCCCAGAACCGGCCGCATCTGCCGCAGTTCAAACATTTTTCCGTGTGAGATCCGGTGAACAGCGACTATCTGGTATACCTACTTGGTATGGGTTACCCATCCATTTCTTGAAAGAGGAACCAGAAATCCTGGAAAGGAAAGATTGAACTACTCACATGAATACCCTCTCGATTGGTAAACTCCGCGGCTTGCAGCAATGCTCCGCCCCCAACGGGACTTTCGCCTGCCTGGCTCTCGACCACCGCCAGAACCTGCGCCGCGCCCTCAACCTGCCCGACTCATCTGCGGTCGGCGACGCCGAACTCACCGGCTTCAAGCTCGAGTTGACTGTCGCCTTGGCGGACCTGGCTACGGCCGTCCTGCTCGACCCGGAATACGGTGCCGCCCAGGCGATCGCCGCCGGGATCCTCCCCAAAAAGACGGGTCTTGTCGTGGCGCTTGAATCGACCGGATACACCGGCGACCCGGCCGCCAGGATCAGTCAGCTCCTGCCCGGCTGGAGCATTGAAAAAGCCCGGCGCATGGGCGCCGATATGGTGAAGCTGTTGGTCTACTTCCATCCCGAAGCCCCTACAGCCGGCGACATCGAAGCCTTTGTCGGCCAAGTGGCACAGGACTGTCTGCGCCAGGACCTTGGCCTGATGCTGGAACCGCTTTCCTATTCGCTGCAGGCAGAGCGAAAGCTGGGCTCGTCCGAAAAGCGCCAAGTGGTAGTCGAGACCGCCCGCCGTTTGACTCTCCCGGGCGTTGACATACTCAAGGCTGAGTTCCCGCTCGACCCGGTGGACGTCCCGAACGAATCCGAATGGGCGAAGGCTTGCACCGAAATCTCGTCCGCCAGCCGCGCACCCTGGATCCTGCTCTCGGCGGCCGTTGATTATCAGACCTACCTGCGCCAAGTGGAGATTGCCTGTCGTGCCGGGGCATCGGGCATCGCCGTCGGGCGCGCCGTTTGGCAGGAGGCCGTGGAGCTGCGCGGCGCCGCGCGGATGAGCTTCCTAAAGGACATCGCCCGCCCGCGGCTGGAGCGCCTGGCCGTTCTGTGCGCCGAACTGGGCAAACCCTGGACGGATTTCTACGTCCCGCCAGAAATGCAATCGGAATGGTACAAATCGTATTAACTCCGCCGTCCCTGCGTTCCCGCGGTGAATGATGGCTCCCAAACCCTTCGACCTGCTCGTCGCCGGTGAAATCAATCCCGACCTGATCTTGGCCGGAGACGTCGAACCCGCCTTCGGCCAAGCCGAAAAGCTGGTCGATTCGGCCGATCTGGAGGTCGGTTCCTCGTCGGTCATCTTCGCGTGCGGGGCGGCCTGCCTGGGTCTGAAGGTCGCCTTCGCCGGGATTTGCGGCGATGACTTCTTCGGCCGGTTTATGCTTGCAGAAATGACGAAGCACGGAATCAACATTTCCCATGTCGAAGCCGACCCCGCACTGCAAACCGGTATGAGTGTGATCCTGAGCCGCGGTAACGACCGCGCCATCCTGACCTACCCGGGTTGCATCGCCGCCTTGCGCGCGGGGCAGATCCCGGACGGTTTGTTGGAGGAGGCCCGCCACCTGCACGTAGCCAGCTATTTCCTGCAGACCGCCCTGCAGACCGGCCTCCCGGACTTATTCACACGGGCCCACACCCTCGGCTTGACGACTTCTCTCGACCCCAATTGGGATCCGTCCGGGGAGTGGCGCAGCCTCGATACGCTGCTACGCTCGGTCGACGTCTTCCTGCCCAACGCCGACGAAGCCCAAGCCCTGAGCGGCGCGGCGACCGTCGAGGCCGCCTTGGACAACCTGGGCCGGATTTGTGGCACGGTGACGATCAAGCTGGGAGAAAAGGGGGCCATAGCCGTTCGAGCAGGGCGGCATGCCCGCGTCCCGGCACTGGCGGTGGCAGTGGTCGATACAGTCGGCGCGGGCGATTCGTTTGATGCCGGGTTCCTGTACGGCTGGTTGAAGGGCTGGAGTTTGGAGGAAGCCCTCGGGCTGGGGGCGGCCTGCGGCTCGCTCTCGACGAGGGCCGCCGGAGGGACAGCCGCCCAGCCGTCGCTGGATGAGGCAAGCCGCTATGCCGGCCGAAATCCTGGATGAAGTCGTCCATTTGCAGAAGTCGGGCCAGGCGCGAGGCATCGCCTCAATCTGCTCCAGCCATCCGTCCGTTCTGGAAGCGGCCATTCGGCGCGCCGTCCGGACCGGATCTCCCCTGCTGATCGAGTCTACATGCAACCAGGTCAACCAGTTCGGCGGGTATACCGGCATGCGTCCGGGGGACTTCATCGCCTACGTGGGGAGCATCGCCCGTCGGAACGGGCTGCCGACTGACCGAGTTCTTCTGGGCGGTGACCACCTCGGTCCTTCGGTCTGGCAGGAAGAGCCCGCCGAGGATGCAATGTCCAAAGCAATGCAGCTCATCCAGGCGTACGTGGCGGCAGGATATATCAAACTCCACTTGGACGCCAGCATGCGACTCGGGGACGACGACCCGGCCCGCCCGCTGGACCTCGAGGTCTCCGCCCAGCGCCTGGCAACCTTGGCGAAAGCCGCCGAGCAAGCCCAAGCCGGCCCTGGGGCCGCAAGCCTCCCACTCTACGTCGTCGGCACAGACGTTCCAATTCCCGGTGGGGCGCCGGTCCGGGCCGGTAGTGCGGAGGGCGCTGAGTCTTCCCAGGTGACGCGGGTGGATGACTTGCGCTGCAGCCTGGAGCTGACCCGTGAGGCGTTTTTTCGAGAAGGGTTGCAGGCGGCTTGGGAACGGGTGATGGCGGTTGTCGTCCAGCCGGGGGTCGAGTTCGGAGACGATTTTGTGAACGCCTACCAGCCGGAAGCCGCCGCCGGCCTGGCCGGTTTCATCGAAAACCAGCTCGGCCTGGTCTATGAAGCTCACTCCACCGACTATCAGTCTCGAGCGGCTCTCCTTCGAATGGTGCGCGACCATTTTGCCGTTCTAAAGGTTGGACCGGCGCTGACCTACGCCTTCCGCGAGGCGGTCTTTGCCCTGGCGATGATCGAAGCTGAGCTGTTTCCTCCGACGAAGCGCTCGCGGTTGATCGAAACGTTGGAAGAAGCCATGTGCCGTGAGCCGCAGCACTGGCAAAAGCACTACCACGGCAGCCCAGCCGAGCTGGCCCTGGCGCGCAAGTACAGCCGCAGCGACCGGGCGCGTTATTACTGGCCCGATCCTCAGGTTCAGGCCGCATTAAAGCAACTGATCACTAACCTTTCCGATCGCACGCTTCCGGCGGGCTTGGTCAGCCAATATGCCCCGGCGCAGTCTAGGCGCATCCGCGAGGGAACCCTGGAAAATAAACCTGAGGCCATCCTGCTTGACCACATCGACGAGGTCTTGGGTGACTACGCTTACGCTTGCGGACAATGACGCATCGGGGCCAGGGCAGATCAAAACATAATCGGGAAATTCGAGTAGCTGCACGATTTGATTGTCTTTAAAAAAGAGAGGCGGCGGAAGATGCCCCTATGTGCTGATTACTTTGCTCATCCGGAATTTGTTAGCCCAAAGTATAGATATACCCCCCTCATGAATTATCATACTTTTTGATCTTTATCCTATTCCATGCCGGATTCAGCATGAATATTTTTCCCGCTGTGTTCTGGAATTCTTTTTCGAAGAGCCAAGGATTCATAATTCCTAATGATAAAGAATCTCCCATTTCGTTAATCAAAACTTTATACGAATGTACCGATTCATTATTATTATTCTGCCTATCTGAGTTCTCCGGGCTTGATGAATCTCAAAAGAAAATATTTTGAGACTCATCGAGAAAAAATAAAAAAAACCGTGGTTTCCAAAAAGCCGCTCAGAACCTGGAAGTCCCTAGTTCCCGACCCTCGCTACCCTTGACCAATCGCAGATCGTCAGGTCTGCGATTTTTGTTTGGCTCCGTTATCTTCAGTTCAGGGAACTCCAATTCAAAGGAGGATTTCCATGAACCCTCACATTCGGTTGCTTGTTTGCGTTATCGTTTATCCGGATCGGCTCAGTTCCGATTTACGGCCAAATATCCCATCGCGACGAATGCGGGGCGGGGCGCAAATCGCACGGCCTATCCATTTCAAAAACAATGCCGGGTTTCGTATAATATTGATCTGACCGAAAACATCCGATCTCGCAGAAGAATATTTTACGTTCCTACATTTATTAAAGAACCACACGGATCCATAATGGGTTAATCGAGATTAGCTAATTCCTTTTTGAAAGAGATTTGTATCAATCCTTATATTTATAAACCGGATCACTTGATGATATATCCCTGAAAGCCTTACGGCAGCACTTTCTGCAGCGCTTCCAATTCCGGTTCGCCCGGCCCCAGCGGCAGGGTGATTTTCCCGCGCTGCACGACCGAGCGCATCGCCCCCATCATCACCTGGAAACCCTTCAGGGCGGTCTCTCCGTCGCAAGGATGAACCTTGGAGTCGTCATCCAGCCAGGCGACGATATCCCGGATATAGGGCGGCATATCGTGCGCGTAATCCATGTACCCGGGGCCGGAAATGATCCCGTCTTTTGTCACCGCCCGCCAGCCGCCGCCTTTGCCCTCTTTGCCGGTCAGTACTTCGGCGAACCCCTCGGTACCCTGGGCGCCGATGCGGCATTTGTGCCACATCGAATCCACCTCGGGAACGTCCGGTGCCTCAGCTCCGCATTCGAAGATCCCGCGCACGCCGTTGGCGTATTGCACCAGAGCGCAGATGTAATCCGGCGAGACGTGCACGTCGGCGAACTTCTCCCGGCCGAACGCTTGCCCTACCACCCAGACGGGGTCGGCGCCGCCGTTGTACCAGCCGGCGTACTCGATCAGGTGCGTCATCATATGCAGCATCCAGCCGATGGAGTGGCCGTAGACGGTATGGACCCGGCCGATCGCGCCGGAGGCGATGATCTCTTTGACCTTGCGGTAGTGCTCGCCGTAACGGTGCTGGTGGCTGACCACGGTTTTCACGCCCGCCGCGCGCACGAGTTTATACATCTCGAGCGCCTCGTTCATTGAGAGGGCGATCGGTTTCTCGTAAGCAATCATCTTCACGCCGGCTCCCAGGCCGGCCCGGATCATCGGTAGGCGGATTTGCGGCAGCGTGCAGAAGATAAACAAGTCGGGTTTGACGGCCTGAAGCAACTGCGCGGCGTCGGTATGCGTTCGCTCCACCCCGAATTTCTGCGCCGCGGCTTCCATCCGCCCCGTATCGATATCGCACAAGCCCACCAGTTTCAGGCGCGGGTTCTTCGCTACGGCGTCCGCGTGGTGCATGCCCCGCTTGCCCAGCCCGGCAATCGCAACGGTATAGGTCTTTTGTCCGGCACTCATAGTTTTTCTTTCTCCCAGAGAACGAGGACTCCCGATCCGGATCCACCTCCTTTATTTTCTCTTCTTGGGCCAGTCCCGGACCGTCTGAATGGTGTATTGAATTTCCTCATCGGTCAGCTCCGGGAACATTGGCAGTGAAATGCAGGAGGAGGCGTTCTTCTCGACGTTGGGAAGCTCCCCCGCCAGGCGGGCGGAATGGCCCCACGGAAAGCCTTCCTGCTGGTGAATCGCGATCGAGTAATGGGTCTTGGCATCCACCCCGTTGGCGTTCAGGTATTCCAAGAGCGGACCGCGGTCGGCCGGATTTTTCGTTTCGATGACGTAGAGATGGTAGACGTGGCGGTAACCCGGACGCGCATGCGGGAGCGATATAAAATCGCAGTCCTTCAAGCCCTGCGCATATTTCCCGGCGATTTCGATCCGGCGGTCGCTCCACTTCCGGATGTGCGGCAATTTGGCGCTGAGGATGCCGGCGTGCAAATCGTCCAAGCGGCTGTTGAAACCGAAACTGTGGACGTCGCGCTTGCCGGAGCCGTGGTTGCGCAGTTTGCGGATCCGATCATTGATGTATTGATGATTGGTCCAGACCGCGCCGCCATCCCCGAACGTTCCCAGGTTCTTCTGGATGATAAAGCTGATGCAGACCGCATCCGAGAGCTCGCCGACCTTGAAATCATCGCCGCGCGAGTCGATTCCCTGAGCGTTATCCTCCACCACCAGCAGGCCGTACTGGTCCGCGATCTTGCGGATCTCGCGCATCGGTGCGCACTGGCCGTAGAGGTGGACGGGCACGATCGCCCTCGTGCGCTTCGTGATGGCCTTGCGGACCGCCTCCGGATCGATGCAGCGGGTGTCCGCGTCGCAATCCACCAGCACGGCGGTGCAGCCCGCAATCCACATCGCTTCAGCCGTGGCGAAGAAGGTATTGCCGTTGGTGATCAACTCGTCGCCTTCGCCAAGCCCCAGCGCCATGAAGGTCAGCCAGAGGGCGTCGGTCCCGTTGCCGACTCCGATGGCGTACTTTGCGCCGGCGTACGCGGCGAGCTCGTCCTCGAACTTCTTAAGCATCGGGCCTGTGACAAATTGGCCGCTCATGATCACTTCCTGCATCTTGGCGTCGATCTCACCCTTGATGCTTTCGTATTGGCGTTGGTGACCATAAAATGGAATTTTCATCGAATTCTCCTTCACGCAAGATCGTTTAAAAAATTTTGGTGTTATATGGGATAAATTATATCATTGAGATTTTCCAACCCGAGAATTCCAATGGCTCATATACAAGGTACCGATCGCGACCAATTCCCCTTGTTCCCCGAATCCGTTGATGACTATATCACCGAGGATAATCCTGTTCGTTTTCTCGATGCCTTTGTGGAAAGCTTGGATTTGCATGAACTCATGTTCCAAAGAGTCATACTTTCTGAAACAGGGCGGCCGTCTTACCTGTCCGGGCTGACTTGAAAATTAATCCGAATATTGCACATTCGTTCAAAAACTGCGTATTTTCATTCCTGGTGGTGATTACCAATCTTGAATACTATTTTTCTCATCCGCTGAAAACAAGGCTAAAAAAAGCGGAGGGAATGGAAGGACCGGCACAGAAATGCTTCCAGCGGAATTTTTCCGCATCGTATTCGATCGTCCCCGGTCCTAAAAAAAGGGAAAAACAACGAAATTACATTGGTCTTTTGATTTTCTAATATTTTCCGCGCTATAATAATGGCAGTAAAAGAGGTGATGAATTATGGCCGAACCAACTGAACGCCAGCACAAACCATTCGAAGGCACCGTTTCCGAGGAAGCCAGGGCTCACGCCCGCGCGGCCCGGGAAGAAATGCACAAGACTTTCGAGGCGCTGTTTCCGCCGGAATTTGCGGAGCACCGGCGCCAAGCCCGCCGCGAGATGCTTCTGGCCTTCCGGAGCATGATTGACGATTCGCTCAAACGGATGGATGAAAAGAAGAAAACCTGACCTTGCCTTCGCCGCCCCGCAAAACGCGGAGCGGTTCCTTTTAACAAACTGCTGATAAACACATTACATGTCATTGCGAGCGACCGAAGGGAGCGAAGCAATCTAGATTTTCTCGTTGGAAACCCCAGATTGCTTCGTCGCTTCGCTCCTCGCAATGACAGATTCGGCGTTTTTCACCAGTCAATCAATACATCAATTTCTTAATCCGCAGGACCGTTTCGCCCGGAAAACAATATCCAGAGAAAGGTGGCCAGGGAAACGACCAGCAGCGCCCCGCCCAACGGGACCCGGCCCGAATCCACCAGCAGCACGCCGCCCAACAGGAGCGCGGCGAAAACCAAGCCGCCGGTCAACCGGTTGATTGCGTTTCCCAGGCGGCTGATCCGCCGGGCGAGCTGCGGCGAGCGCACGCTCAACTCGCCGCGTTCGATCGTGGACAATACGCGCCCCGCCTGTGAGGGCAATGCCGCGAGCGTCTTCACCACCTCCCCCAAAGTATCCAGCAAAACGCGCCAATTGGAACCGCCTTCTTCTTCCATGAGTTTACCTGCATAGGGAGCGAGTTGATTCCACAGATTGAAATCCGGGTCCAGGCCGGTGCACATGCCCGACAGGATCGCCACCATCCGTCCCAGCAGGAGCAGGTTGTGGGGCAGTTGGAATGGCATGTTGTACATCACATCGCGGAAGCGGTCGGCAAAGCGCAGTATGTCTTCATGACTGATCTGGCGCAGGTCAGCCATCGACTTTCCCCAGAATAGATCGAAAATCTGCGCTCCCATCCGCTCGAGTTCTTTGAGATCGGCGTCCGGCAGGAGCATGCCGAGGGTTTGGTAGGAGCGCACCATGCGGGCGGCATCGCGCATCCCCAAACCGACCGCCATCTCCCGAAGTCCGGCGCGCAAATTCTCCGGAACACGGCCGACCATCCCGAAATCCACGAAGGTGAGCCGCCAGCCGGGCGTTTCCCCGCCGGCCGGACCGGGCCGCGGCGTGACGAAAAGGTTGCCCGGGTGCGGGTCGGCGTGAAAGAACCCGTGCTCGAAGATCTGCTTCAGGTAAGCGTCGAGCAGCACGCGGGCCACCTCGGCCCGGTCGATGCCCGCCGCGGTGATCGCGGCGTAATCGGTGATTTTGATCGCGTAAACGTCCTCCAACGCGAGGACCCGGCGGGTGGTGTGGCTCCAAACCACCCGCGGGACGTGCACGAACGGGTCGTCGTTGAAATAGCCGCTGAAGATCTCCGCGTTGCGTCCCTCGGCCAGGTAATCCACTTCCTCGTGGACGGTGTCGGCGAATTCCTCGATCAGCGCGCGCACGTCGGCCCGAGTGCGGATCGGCGGGTAGC
>JBEKLP010000051.1:0-19489 GCA_050010135.1 Anaerolineales bacterium | reverse complement strand
TCATCCGCATCTCGCTCGGCGGCACCCACGACGAAGCCGAAATCCGCGGGCACCGGCGCACCTACATCGGCTCGATGCCGGGGCGCATCCTGCAGGCGCTGCGCCGGGTGGAGAGCCGCAACCCCGTTTTCATGCTCGACGAGGTGGACAAATTGGGGGCTGATTTCCGCGGCGATCCGGCTGCGGCGCTCCTGGAGGTGCTCGATCCGGAACAGAACCGCGAATTCCGCGACAACTACCTCGAGGTGGCGTTCGATCTTTCGCAGGTGCTGTTCATCACCACCGCCAATCAGATGGAAACCATCCCCGGTCCGCTTATCGACCGGATGGAAGTCATCAGCATTTCCTCGTATACCGAGCGCGAGAAGGCGGAAATCGCCAAAGGGTATCTGATCCCGCGCCAGATCCGCGAGAACAGCTTACGTCCCGACGAAGTGCATTTCACCGACGATGCCCTGGGCATGCTCATCCGCAACTACACGCGCGAGGCGGGCGTTCGCAGCCTGGAGCGCGAGATCGGATCGATCTGCCGCAAGGTGGCTACCGGCGTGGCCGAAGGGCGGCAGATGCGCGAGGAAATCACGCCCGCGAAAGTGCAGGAGTATCTCGGACCGATCCGGTTCTTCTACACCGAGGAGGTGCAGGAACGCACATCGATTCCCGGCGTGGCCACGGCGCTGGCCTGGACCCCCATCGGGGGGGATTTGCTCTTCATTGAAGCCACCCAGATGCCCGGCCGGCACGGGTTCCAGCTCACCGGTTCGCTGGGGCAGGTGATGCAGGAATCCGCGCACGCGGCGCTTTCCTATGTGCGCTCGAAGGCGGAGGAACTCCATCTGCCGCCGGACTATTTTAACAAGCACGACATTCACGTCCATATTCCCGGCGGAGCCCAGCCCAAGGACGGCCCTTCGGCCGGGATCACCATCGCCACCGCGCTGGTTTCGCTGATTACGGGCCGCCCCGTCCGCTCCGATGTCGGCATGACGGGCGAGATTACCCTGCGCGGGAAGATACTGCCGATCGGCGGGGTGAAGGAAAAAGTTCTGGCCGCGCACCGGGCCGGATTGAAAACAGTCCTGCTGCCGCGCCGCAACGACCGGGACATGCAGGACATTCCGGCAGAGGTGCGCAACGATTTGCAGATCGTCCTGGTCGATACGGTGGACGACGTGCTGGAGCGCGCGCTCCGGCCTGCCTCGGCGGCTTCCGGTAGCGGCCGGAAACCCGCGCGGGGACATGCAGGAAAACTGACGCCCCAATCGAAACGGATCACCGACAAAGCTCGCAAGAAATAAAGCCTCGGCCGTCCCTCGAGGGAAGGTCGGCCGGGAGGATCGGAAAGAATTTATTGGAGGAACGGGAGGAACAGGATGCTAAAAATTTTGCTCCTGGAAGACGACCACGACATGAACATGCTGCTGCAAATCCTTCTGAAGATCGAAGGGTATCAGGTCTGGTCGTACGATCCCAAGCGGCCCGTCTTGGAACAGGCGGAGGAAAAAATCCCGGATCTGGTCTTGCTCGATGTGCATCTCGGGGGTCTGGACGGAATCCAAATCCTGCGCGAGATCCGGCAAACACCCGCCCTGGGGGAGGTTCGCGTGGTGATGACATCCGGCATTAATGTGTCCGAGGAATGCCTGCGCGACGGGGCCAACGCATTCATCGTCAAACCCTACATGCCCGAGCGTCTGCTGGAGATTCTCCGCGGGGTGCTGGCCTCGCCAGTGGACCAAAAGTTCAGGGAGGAGAATCCGAAGCCCTCCTCCGTTTCCTATCAGAAATTCCTATAAAAAGCCATGAGCCGAAAAAACCATCAGTGGTATACGCTCGATCTGCATATCCATACGCCCGCATCCTCCGATTACCAGGAGACGGGCGTGACGATGCTGGACGTATTTCGCCGCGCCGAAGCGCGGGGGCTTTCCGCCATCGCGCTCACCGATCACAACACCGTGGCCGGATTCCGCCGCATGTCGGAGGAGATCGCCTTCCTCGAAATGCTCGAGAAGGGGGGCCGGCTGACCGGGGAGGAACGCTCGCGGCTCGAGGAATACCGGCGGTTGCTTGGGCGGATGGTCGTCTTCCCCGGGTTCGAGTTCACCGCCACGCTCGGTTTCCATCTGCTGGCCGTCTTCCCGCCGGAAAAAAGCGTGCGCGAGATCGAACACATCCTGCTGGACCTGAACATTCCGGCTTCGCAGATCGATCTGGGTTCCTCGACGGTGGGTGCCACCGCCGACGTGATCACCGCCTACCGCAGGATTGACGAGGCGGGCGGGCTGGTGATCGCGGCGCACGCCAACAGCACCAACGGCGTGGCGATGCGGGGGTTTGATTTCGGCGGGCAGACCAAAATCGCCTACACCCAGGATCCGCACCTGCACGCGCTCGAGGTAACCGACCTCGAACTGCCCGGCCGGCGTTCCACCGCGGCCTTTTTCAACGGCGCCAAGCCGGAATATCCGCGCCGGATGCATTGCATCCAGGGTTCGGATTGCCACCGTCTGCGCGCCGACCCCACCAACCGCAAGAACCTGGGCGTGGGGGACCGCGCCACCGACGTGCTGCTGGGCGAGCTTTCATTTTCCGCGCTACGCGAGCTGTTCCTGGGCAACGATTTTTCGCGCACGCGCGCGCACCGCGCCTCCAAAGAGGAAGAGGTGTTCGATTTCATTCAGAGCGCGCGCGAAGAAGGGCCGACCATCGTCCAGGGTTTCCATGAGAGCATGGTGGAGAAGGGCGGAAAATTATACGACGTCATCGCCGACGTTTGCGCGTTCGCCAACACCAACGGCGGCACGCTGTTTATCGGCGTCGGACCGGATCCGAAGAGCCCGCCTGCGGGAGTGCCCGACGCCGCCAGAGCGGTCGAGCTGCTGGAACGCGAAATCGGACGGAAAATTTCGCCGGCTCTGGTTCCCATGGTGGACGTGAAAGAGACCGGCAGCAAGCAAATCATCCGCGTCATCGTCCCGCGCGGAGATGACCCGCCATACGCCGTGGAAGGCAGCAAAATCTACGTCCGCGACGAGGACGAGACCGGCTTGGCGGTCCGCGATGAAATCGTGACTCTCGTCGAGCGCAAACAAAAACCGCGAATGGCGACCGCTCCCGCCTCTGACGCACCCCCCGCGCCCGAGCCGGCGCCGTCGGTTGCAACCGGCGTGGACGCACCCCGCACCGGGGTGGAAGTGGTGACCTACGAGGAACGCGACGGTGTGCGCTATTACACCGTGCGCGATCTGCGCAACGGGAGCATGGTCAAGAACGTCACTCTGGCTTCCGCGCGGCGCTTGTGGCACTACGCGATCGTCGAGCACGACAAACTTCCCCCGGCGGATGCCATCGCCTGGCAGGGCGATCTGGCGATTGTGAAAAAGCGCTCGCACCGCGGCGAATCCCATTACGACCTGCTGCAACGCACGCCGAACGGCATCCGCTGCTATTACGGGGTGAGCGAGGACGGCATCCACGGCGAATGGAAACGGCTGGTGGGTGCGGAAGAGGAATAAAGCCATTCCTCCGGAATTTGATTCCGATCAGTTGGAATTTTCGATACGCTGATTTCCCTAATCTCGCAGCGCACTCTTGGGGCAGCCCGCTCCGGCTCCGTTGTGCGGGCCGGGGACACTTAAAAAACGATTACGTAGTAGATAATTCTCGAAAATAATTCAGGAATAGTAGATCCGCGAAATCCGTAACATCCGTGGCAACCGCGAACAAATCATAAGTCTAGACCAAGAAATCCGGTTCACCCTGCTTGTTGAATTAATAGATCTTGCCGCGGGATCCGTTTTCCGTAAAAAGGGGGAAAAGAATATCCGCTAAACGCCCGAAACGCTCGGAAAACAGAAAAACGACTCGCGCATTAATATTGCATATCCATCGGTTTGCGGGAGCGTATGCCTGAATGTTTCCATTGGGAAGGAAGACGGTCTGCGGGCTGACTTGCCAGCCGGTGAGCGGTACCGGGGAGGAAGCGGCGGGAAGTATTTCCGGTTGCAGGGAATAATTTAAATCCAATCCGTAGAGGAAATTCCACTCCCCGCCGCCGTCGAGAATGATCTCGGTGAATTGATGGTTGTTGACGGCTTCGGAGATCGATGGAATGAGGATTTCCTTCCCACGGCTTGGCGTTTGACCGCGCAGGACGTCCCACAGCGCGGATTGGTGGGCATACGTTTGCTTGCCCGCCATTGCGGCGTAATACGTATGGTATGGGATGTACACTTCGCCCGGGATGCTGGAAATATATTCGATGAACCGTTGGCCGGCGCTGTAGTTTTCCGGCGTGGGGATCTGGTCCACAGGGTTGAATCTCAGGTGATAAAACTGGTACCCGACGGTGACCATCAAGGCGAACACTGCGGCGGAGCGTGCCAGTGGGGGAATGCGCGCCAGGCTGTGCGCTACTCGATTCCAACCGATGCCCAGCAGCACGGCGAGCATGGCGACCGCGGGCAGGAGAACGTTGTCGTATCCGCCTTCTTTGATGCGCGCCAAAAAGGAACACAACACCGCCCCGGCCAGCAGGGAAAACCATTTCCAGAATTCCGTGCGGTCCCGCCGGGCGATGAGGAAAATTCCCGCCAGAGAGATGAAAATCGTGACGGCGTAGTGGCGGAAGAGGTCGTTTGTCCAAAAGCCGATGATGACGTCCTTGGAGAGCCAGTCCGTTTGCTGCGCCAGAAGGTTAATGGTGTAGAAGGAATACCAACCGCTCGTGGCGAGGTTGAGGAGAAGTGTCACGGCTGCGACCGGGATCACAAATCCGGCCGCCATCCACACCGCCCGCCACCGGTATTGGACGAGGTGGACCAGGACGAACGGCAGCAGCGCGACGAGCAACGTCTGTTTGGTGAGGAACATCAGCGCGGCGAGGAGGCCGGTCAATGCCCACCGTCCGCTGCCCGGATTGCGTGGAATGGAAAGCCAGAAAAATACCAGGAGAACTATCGAGAGTGAATCCACGCGGGCCACATCCAGCCAGGCGCCGGTGATCCGGTAGGAAGCAGTGAACAAACCCGCCGCGAGAATCGAGGCCAGGACGTCTCGGCCGTTGCGGTACACGATCCAGAAAATCCCTCCGATGGCCGCCAGGGACGCGCAGAAGGAGACCAGCCGCAGGGGGAAAAAGCCGGCCCCGAAAATCTTGGCGGGGATCGTGGCCAGATAAAAATACAACGGGGTATACAGGAAGGGGGTGAACGATATGCTGGGGGGGCCGTATACGCTCCGTCCGGCGAGAATGCGCCCGACCTGATCCACCAAACCTCCCTCGATCCATTCCAGTTCGTACGGATAACGCAGTCGCGTTCCGGCGACGTAGAGATAGATCAACAGATACGCGACGGCTCCCACAACCAGAATCGACGCGAGGAGTAATTCGATTCCGCGGAGGAAAACGTTTACCTGTGGCGACGGCTCTTTCATGCAAATATCCCCAAAGAGTAAGTGACAGCCGCTGAACGGGTTATCGTCATTAATATGGATTCTCCGGGATCTTGGCCTGGAAATTATAACATTCCACTTCCCTTTACGAATTTAATTCGCGGTGAATTACAGGGTTGGGGATAACCCGGGCATTGAAAAAAACCACCGGGAACATAGCCGGCGGTTTTTTTCCGAAACAAATTGTTTTAGGGTGCTGCGCAGATCAGGTCGTTTTCCTTTTTGAGGAAATGATTCGATAGACGGCCCATACAATAAGAACGGGAACGGCGAACGGGAGCCAGACGGCGAGATAAATCGCCGCATCCACCAGGAATTGTGCCACCTTGATGGCAAGACTCCCGGCTTTGTCAAACGTGCGGCCGGGATCCCAACCCGAGGGCACGGGCGTGGGTACGGCAGCCTTGGGCAGCTCGGGATCAAGTTGCACGGAGATGGTGGAATACGCAGCCCGGTTGGAAAGGTAATTCATTCTGCCCTTTACCTGTTCGATCTGTTCCTCGATGGTAGACAGCTCCTGGTTGATCCGCAGCGACTCGTCGACGGTTTGGGCTTGGTCCAGAAAGCCGCGGATTCGGTCGCGAGTGGATTCCAGGTTATTCAGCCGCGATTGCAGGTCGACATATTCCTCGGATACATCCTGCCCGCCGGCGCTTTCGTCCACTACCCGGAGGGATAGATCGCGCAAACGCAGCAGGGCGTTTTCAAATTGATCCACCGGGACGGCGATGGTGTAGGAAGCATATTTGTAATTCGCTTCCCGGTCTGGTTCAAACCACACGCGGTTGCTGACGATATATCCACCGCTATCCGAGACGATTTGCGTCAGCCGGTCGATCGACTGATCGGTATCCTTCACCAGCAGATGGATTTGGCCTTGTTTGACAATCATCGGAGAACCGCTGCTTGTGTTCTCGGATGCGGAAGATCCGTCGCCGGGAGCCAACGCCATGGTGGGCAGCCCCATGCCCGATTGGTCGCCCCCGAAAGAAGAAACCGCTTCGGCCCGGGACGGGCCCTGAGTACCGACGGAAATCCCGGCATGGGAGTTTGGTAACTCGAGTGCAGCGTTCGTTGCCGCGCTGCGCAATGCGCAACCGGCGAGCAGGGCGACGAGGAGCAGGATGACAAAGACGAGAATTGGGGATCGTTTTTTCATAGTTTCCTCCCGAAATGCATTCTGCGGATATTCACAAGGACGCCATTCGGGGGTGGGAGGTTCCCGCCAGGAAGTACCCGGAGAAGCGGACAGGAGGAACATTCCTAGCTATGGAGTGTGCTGTGAGGTAGTTTTCCCTGAAGAGATTAACATCATTTGCTTCTCAAAAGAGGTGCCGCTCCCGGGAGTCGAAGAAACGCTCGCCATGCAAGAATAAAAAAGCTTCGGGCTTTAAAAGGAGACGGGAGGAGGTTGGCAAACTTGTCGGGCCGTTCAAATGGGATGGAAGAGGAGGTGTGGAGGTAAAGCTAGAGTATGTCTCGAATTGGTCGAACGGTGAAGGAGATTATCGGAAATTTAGGTTGGGAATTCGAAGATACAGAGTCGGAAGGCTGAACTTCACGATGCCATTCGCTTAAAGATTGGTTCCCTTATTTGGGGAAAGGCAATTATTAAAGGAAGTTAAATCACCATCAAGCCAGGCGCTTCAAATTGAAGTATGCCAACCCTTGACCGAATGGCATTCGAACAGTAAAATAATCAACATAAGCTATATCTCCAGAAGACGAGCGCGTGGGCGATGCCCCATGCGCTTGTTTTGCCTGCTTTAACCCACACGGCATCCCGAACAGTGCAATCCCTCAGTTCTTCTAGTGGAGAGTGAATTGTGGAAGCCAAAGGCATAACTTCGCTGAAGGTATCCCTTGCCTCCCCCGATACGATTCGAAGTTGGTCCTACGGAGAGGTCACGCGGCCGGAAACGATCAATTACCGGCGTCTTCGCCCGGAGAAAGACGGCCTGTTTTGCGAGGCGATCTTCGGACCAACGCGCGATTGGCAATGCTATTGCGGAAAATACAAGAACGTCCGCCATCGCGGCGTTATCTGCGATAAATGCGGCGTGGAAGTTACCCGCTCTTCGGTCCGCCGCGAGCGGATGGGACACATCGAACTGGCGGCACCGGTAGCGCACGTCTGGTACACCCGTCGCGTTCCCTCCTACCTCGGCTTGCTCCTGGACATCAGCCGCAGAAACCTCGACCGCGTGTTGTACTTCGCGCAGTATGTGATCACGCACGTCGACGAGGACGCGCGCCAGAAGGCGCTGAAACGGCTCGACGACGATCTGGCCAAGGCCGAGGACAAGCAGGGGGCCGAGATCAACCAGAAAATCAAACAGGTGAAGATCGCGCACGAAAAGCACATCGCGGAACTGGATGAGAAAATCCAGCACGCCCGGGAAAAATTCGACGAGGATGTGAGCGAACGGCTCGATCCGCTGATCAAAGAAGGCCAGCGGATGGAGCAGTCGTTAAAGGAAAAGCAGGGCAGCACCATCCGAGTGCCGATCGAATTCGCGCCTACCTCGACGCTGATCGCCGACAAAGGCGAAATCGTCGCCCCCAAGCACACCGCCGTTTTGCAGAAGGCGGTCAAGACGCGCCTGGAGGAGATTGAAAGCGAACTGAAGGACAAACGCGACCGGGCCATCGAAAAGATCCGCATGGAAAAAGAGAAGGCCAAGGCGGAAACCGACGAGACGCTGGGCCAGCTCCGCAACCAGATCGAGGATCAGACCCAGGAAGCGCGCGAATCCCTGCTGCAACAGCGTGAAGAACTGATGGAGATCCAGCAACTGAACTTCATCGGGGAAAGCCGCTACCGCGAACTGAAGACGCGCTGGGGCCAGGTGTTCAAGGCGGAAATGGGCGCGGAAGCGTTTTACGAAATTCTGCGCGCCCTGGACCTGGACAAAATGGCCGAGGCGCTCTGGAAGGATGTGCGCACCACCAAGAGCAAGCAGAGGAAAAAGAAAGCCTCCAAGCGGCTGAAGGTGGTTGAAGCCTTCCGGCGGTCGCACAACCGCGCGGAATGGATGATCCTCACCGTACTGCCGGTCATCCCGCCCGAATTGCGCCCGATGGTGCAGCTCGACGGCGGGCGTTTCGCCACCTCCGACCTCAACGACCTCTACCGCCGGGTGATCAACCGCAACAATCGGCTCAAGCGGCTGATCGAGCTGGGCGCGCCCGATGTGATCGTGCGCAACGAGAAACGCATGCTGCAGGAGGCGGTGGATTCGCTGATCGACAACTCGCAGCGCGGCAAGGCGCTTTCCCGCCGAGGGCGTCGCGAACTGAAATCGCTCTCCGATATGCTCAAGGGCAAGAAGGGCCGCTTCCGCCGCAACCTGCTCGGGAAGCGTGTGGATTATTCCGGCCGTTCGGTGATCGTCGTCGGCCCCAAACTTAAACTCTACCAGTGCGGTCTCCCCAAGGTGATGGCGCTGGAGTTGTATCGCCCCTTTGTGATCGCCAAACTCGTCGCTTACGGATATGCCAACAACGTCAAAGGCGCGAGGCGCTTCATCGAGCGCGAACGGCCCGAAGTTTGGGAAGTTCTCGAAGAGGTGATCCGCGACCGGCCCGTACTCCTCAACCGGGCGCCCACGCTGCACCGCCTGGGCATCCAGGCGTTCGAACCGGTGCTGGTGGAAGGCAAAGCAATCCACATCCATCCGCTGGTGTGCGCCGCGTTCAACGCCGACTTCGACGGCGACCAGATGGCCGTGCACCTGCCACTCTCGGAAAGGGCGGTCCAGGAAGCCCGGACGCTGATGCTTTCCACCAAGAACCTGCTCAAACCGGCCGACGGCGAACCGATCGTCGGCCCGACCAAGGATATGGTTCTGGGCGTGTATTACCTCACGCTGACCGATCCGCGCCTGGAGGGTGTGGAACCCGCCAAACGCCCGCACTTCGGCAGCATGGAGGAGGTGGAACTGGCTTACCGGTTGGGAAAATTGGATCTGCATACGCCCATCATCCTGCAGGCCCCGACCTGGTTCAGCGACAAGGGCGAACGCTTCGCACGCGCCCAGAAACGCCTGCTGCAAACCACCGCCGGGCGGGTGCTCTTCAATTTGATCCTGCCGGAGAACATGCGCTTCGTAAACCAAAACCTCGACAAGGGCTCGCTGCAGAAACTGGTGGCCCAGTGCTACCAGGTGCTGGGATCGGAAACGACGATCGAAGTGGTGGACCGGATCAAGGACATCGGCTTTCAATACGCCACACGCTCCGGAACGACGATCGCGGTATCCGACATTACCATTCCCCCGGAAAAGGTCGAAATCATTAACCGCGCGATGGACGAACAGGAGCAGATGGCGAAGGACTACCGTCGCGGACTGCTGACCGAACAGGAACAAAACGAACGCATCATCGACCTATGGCAAAAAGCCCTCGGCGAAGTGACCGATGCCGTCCGCCGCCACATGGATCCGACGGGCAATCTGAGTACTATGGCACTGTCGGGCGCGACCAAGGGCGGGTTCGGACCGATCTCCCAGCTGGCCGGAATGCGCGGCCTGATGGCAGATCCCGCGGGGCGCATCATCCCGCTGCCCATTCGTTCCAACTTCCGCGACGGCCTGACAGCGCTGGAATACTTCATCTCCACCCACGGCGCCCGCAAAGGCCTGGCCGACACAGCGCTGCGCACAGCCGACGCCGGATATCTGACCCGGCGCCTGGTGGATGTGGCCCAAGACCTGATCATCATGGACACCGACTGCGGGACGGAAGAAGGCATCCACATCCGCCGCAGGGATGACGTGGCGGGACAGACGTTCGACTCGCGCCTCTTCGGGCGCGTGGCGGCGCAGAAAGTGGTGGATCCGCATACCGGCGAGCTGATCGTCGGTCAAACCGAAATCATCACCATGGAAGAGGCCAAACGCATCACGGCTTCCGGATTGGAAGAAGTGGTCGTCCGTTCTCCGCTGACATGCAACCTGCGCCATGGGCTGTGCCAGACCTGCTACGGGCTGGACCTCGGCCGCGGCGCCATGGTCGAGATGGGCGTTGCGGTGGGCATCGTCGCCGCGCAATCCATCGGCGAGCCGGGCACCCAGCTCACACTGCGTACCTTCCACACGGGCGGTGTGGCCGCCGGCGGAGACATCACCTCGGGCCTCCCGCGCGTCGAGGAGCTCTTCGAGGCGCGCAAGAAACCCAAAGGCGAGGCGATCGTCACCGAGATCGGCGGCCTGGTGGAAATCCACCGCTCGGAAACCGGGCACCGCACGATCAAAATCGTTTCCAGCGAGATTCTCCGCGACGAATATCAGGTGCCGGGAAATTGGTCCCTGAAAATCGAGGATAACATCGCCGTGGAAGCCGGAGTGGTACTGGCTACGCGCGGAGACGCCGAGATCATCGCCGAACATGCCGGCAAAGCCCGCGTGCGGGAACACAAGGTGGTGATCACCTATGAGCACCGCGAAGAGGCGGAGTACGAAATCCCGAGCGGCGCCCGGCTCATCATCGCCGAGGGTTCGCGCGTGGAAGCCGGCCAGAACCTGACCGAAGGATCGCTCAACCCGCATCGGATTTTACGCATTCAGGGCCGGGAAGCCTGCCAACTGTATTTGCTCACCGAGATCCAAAAGGTGTACCGCGCCCAGGGGCAAAACATCAACGACAAGCATTTCGAAGTCGTTCTGCGCAAGATGCTGGCCAAGGTGCAGGTGGTTCGGCCCGGCGACACGGATTTCCTGCCGGGAGAACTGGTGGAACGGTTCCGCCTGCAGGACATCAACGAGAAACTGCTCTCCGATGGGAAGCAACCGGCCACAGCGGCCCCGGTGCTGTTGGGCGTCACCAAGGCGTCCTTGAGCACCGACTCGTTCCTTTCGGCTTCCTCCTTCCAGCACACCATCAAGGTGCTGGCGGGCGCGGCTATCGAAGGCCGGCTCGATCCACTGCTGGGCTTGAAAGAGAACGTGATCATCGGTAAACTTATCCCTGCCGGGACAGGCTACCGGTTGATGGAGGAAGCGGCTGGGGATGTGGTCGCTCCCAATACGGTCACTGAATGAAGAAAGCCGGGGGAAACCCCGGCTTTTTATTATCGCAACCGTAGAAAAGAGGTGGAATAGGGGTATATTAGTTGTAGTTGCGTATTGCATATAATCCACACGGGAATGGAATCTGGGAACCGAAAAGGATTTTCCAAGCGAGGTGAACCATGAAAGCCAAGAAAATTGTCCGGACCCGCCGAAACCGTGCACCTTACCGCGCCAAGGCGCAGAGCAACAATTCGACCGGGATCAACGGGGTCAGCGTGACCTATACCAAGGGCAACAAAGGTCGAACCCTGATGCCGGTTGTGAGCGTGTACTACAAGCTCGAGGGGAAAGTGCACAACAAGCGGTTCTACATCCATCTCTTTAAGTCCAAGAAGGCGGCCATCGAGACAGCGGCGAAGTTCCGCCGCAAGATGGAAAAAGAAATGCTCCGAGAACGCAAAGCTAAGATGGGCAAGAAAAGCAAGCGCTAAATCTATCCATGGGGAATATACAAGAGCGGCCATTCGGGCCGCTTTTGTTTTTAATCCGGAGACTTGTGCGTTGGTATCCGGACGACGCGGATCAGGCAATCGACGGTACGGATGGCAACCGGAGGAACCCACGGCGGAGGAGCGTGGAGCGGGTATCCATGGGGTAGCTGCAATCGGCAACGAGAAGGTGGGCGGCGATCGAGAATTGGAGCCGCCGGTCCTCCGCGCCTCGGCCGCGGGCGCGCTGCCAGCACTTCTCCCAATCGCCGAAGAAGACATCGAGCCCGCTCCCGGGCTGGGCATGATGGATGTAATTTTTTGGGAGCACCGCCTGGAGAGACCGCGGCTGGAAAGGATAGCGTAAGCGTGCGAAGAAAATCAGTCCATCGAGTGCGAGGGACTCCCCCTCGCGGCGATACAGGTTGAACGCCATTAACCGGCCCGGCGGATCGCTGGTCCCTTCGAGCAGCAGTCCATCTTCGGTCAGGGATCGCGCGAGCACCGCGATCGATACGGCATATTCGCTTTCCGGGTATTGCCGGAGCACATTCATTGCGCGAATTACCGCCGCAGACTCCGCTTCGCCCAGCGGCAGGTTGAAACCCCCGAGGCGAAAATCCAACCCCGGTCCGGACCGGGGTTGGGCGGAGGCGACCCGCTCCGGATCGATCTCCACGCCGACGAGCCTCAAGCCGGGATTCAGATGGCGCAACCGGCAGGCCGTCTCGACGGTTGTGGACGGAGATTGGCCGAAACCCAAATCGACATAGATCCCTGGAAGCGACCGGATGAAATTCGGGTAACAGAGCGCCAAATAGGTATCGGTCGGGCGCAGCCGGTTGGGCGCCGTCTTTCCGCGGGTGGGAAGGCCGAGCGGTTTTTTCAAGCGGGGAGTGAAGCGCCGATCGGCGGCCAGTCCGATCGGCGAACGGCCGGTACTTATGGATCGATCAACCGAATTCGAGACCGTCGGTTTGGCGGCATTTTGCTTTCGAACCATAAATCGTTCGCCTTCCAGATCCTGTTTACGACCCATGCCATGCGCCGGAAAAATTTCTCTCCGGGAGAAACCGGCGTCCTTGGCTAACTTTCCATCAGGCCGGTATTTTTCAGGCGGCGTTCCAGGAATTTTTCTTCGGAAAAATTTTCCAACCGAAGTTCCGCCGGATCGATCCCGCGCATAGCGTTGCGCGGCATCAACCCGATCAATTCCGAGCGGTCGACTTGAACCCCGAGTATTTCGGCTTCCGTACGGACCGCCTCGAACGCTGCCTTCAGCGAAGTGCGGGTGTAATCGGTCAGGTTCATGGAAACCTGAGCCTGTCCGGCAACCGGCAAACCGAGTGCTTTCAGTTCCGGCAGCCCGCCGGAGGAAGTGCGGATTCGGCGGGCGACCTTGCGGGCAATTTCCACATCGGCGGTTTCGAGATAGACGTTAAAAGCGACAAGCGGGCCGCGGGCTCCGACTGCCGTGGCCCCCGCCGGCCCGATCCGCGCCGGTCCGAAATCCGGCGCCCGGGCGGGATCCTTGCCAATTGTAGCGGCCAACTCCTCGAACTGACCTTTGCGGATCACGGTAAGGTCTTTCCGCTCGGGGCGCGTTGCGGCTTGGGCATATAGATAAACCGGCAAACCGAGCTCGTCCCCGATTCGCCGGCCGAGCCGCCGGGCTAACGCGACGCAATCTTCCATCGGGAAATCCACCAGAGGGATAAACGGCACCACGTCGGTCGCACCGATCCGGGCGTGCACGCCCCGCTGTATCCGCAGGTCGATTCGGGATGCGGCGCAAGAGACGGCGGAAAAGGCGGCCTCCTCCATGGCGTTCGGGTTTCCGGCTATTGTGACCACGGTGCGGTTGTGATCGGGATCGCTGCTCCAATCCAGCACAAAGGCGCCGGCGATCCGGCGGATGGAATCAAGAATTTCATCCACCACCTCCGCCCGGCGGCCATCCGAAAAATTCGGCACACATTCGACAAGCGAACTCGTCATGGAGCAACCTCGGAGAAAGAAAAAGCACCGCGTTCCGCGGTGCCGGTGGCGGAGAGGGTGGGATTTGAACCCACGGAGCCTTGCGGCTCACGCGCTCTCCAAGCGCGCGCATTAGACCGGACTATGCAACCTCTCCGTGAAATGCGCCGGTGTTCCTCCCGGCGCGCGGGGATTATACCCCAGGCGGAAGTACCGGAGAAGAGAGAGGGATTCCCTCCAGTTCTCTAGGCATTTCCGTATCTCATCGCATTTTTTCCACGAAGGACACGAAAAACACGGAGAAAAAACCGGGTTTTTTTCGTGCCCCTCTGTGTCCTTCGTGGATTAATTCGAATCTTCAACTTCGGAAAAATATAACAGCGCTAGTGATAGAGCCTGCTGCTAATTTACTCTGCATAAAATACAGGCTCCTATTTTGCCAACATTTTCTTGAGTGATTCAATAACCACAACCGGGGTGGGGTCGGTCCCGTAGGCCATCGCCAGATAGAACGCGAAGTAGTCGCCGAAGTGCAGGCAGGTGAACATTTGCGCAAGCATCGAGCCACCGGCGGCCTTCACTTCCTCAGTGTGCCATCCCTGGCGCGTGAACAGCTTGCGGGTGAAGTCGACCCGCAGATTGTTGCGCGGATGGTTGAACTTCGAGCGCAGGAAGATAACGATCGAGCGGTCGATTACCTCTTTGGGTTGGACCGTTCCGGCGACGGTATTGTGATCCAGCTCGGGGAACTCCTCGAACTGAGCCCAGGCTTTGGCGACCTCCGAGATCTGTCCCTTCCAGCGGCGGGCGATCGGCGTAAGGCAATCCGCCCCGAACACGACCACCGATTTTCCCGCGCATTTCCCGGCCAGGCGCTTGGCCGCATTCTTCGCGGCGGAAACGCCGGCACCGATCTCCTTTTGCTGGCGGCGCATCACAGCCGCGGCGCCGGCCACGTCCCTGGCCGGATCGGGCAGCAACCCCAGCCGGGCGGCGGCGGCGCACGGCAGGGCGAAGGTGTATCCCACCGCACTGCGGGGTTGGGCGGCATAGTTGAACTTCCACAACGCAATTCCGTCTTTCTCCGCATCCGCGGCCAGCTTTCCACCGGTGGTCATGGCCAGGATGGAGCATTTATTTTTTTTCGCAAGCTGGTAGGCCGAGAGGGTCTCTTCGGTGTTTCCGGATTTGGATGATGCGATCACCAGCGTTTCCGGCCCCTTGGCCCAAGCCGGAAGCAAATAATCGCGCCAGACGGTGATCGGCGCGTCCGAGAGGGGAGCTGCATACGCCGAGAGGATCGCCCCGCCGATGGCCGAGCCACCCATGCCGGCGATAATGACCCGCCGGATTCTCGGGAGGGTAGGGGGCAATGGAAAGGCTTGCCCCGCTTTCCAGGCTTCCTCTAATTGATCCGGGAGCCGGTCGATGCGTCCGAGCATGTCCTGCGGATCGAGCGTTTGCATCTGGTGCATGTCATCCAAATTCATATGTCCTCGCATATAAGAAGATTGTACTGACCTGACCCCTTCTCTACCTTACCCCCTCTTCTCCTTCCCTTAAAGCCTGTCCCTGAGCGAAGCGAGGGGAGAAGGAGAAGAGGGGGCTGGGGGATGATGAGGTTAGGTTCGTTTCTCGTGGATCAATTTATACACGTCGCGTTTGTTCCATCCGCTACGGGCGGCGATTTCCTCGGCGATCTTCGCGGACGGGAGATTGTGCTTCGCCTCGCGTTTCGCGGCCGCTCGAACCTTGGCCTCGGTCCATTTTTCGGATTCCTTCGCTCCGCCGATGACCAGCGTTATTTCCCCCAGCGGCGGATGGATCCGGAAATGTTCTTGCGCCTGCCGGACGGTGCCGCGCACGAATTCCTCGTGCACCTTCGTCATTTCCCGAGCCACCACGAGTGGTCGGTCCCCCAACGCGGAAAGGAGATCTTCCAGCGATTCGAGCAGCCGGTGTGGCGCTTCCAGCGCGACGAGTGTCCGCCGTTCGTTGCGCCAAGGGGCCAGAAACGCCTTGCGCGCGGCGGATCGGCGCGGGAGATATCCCAGATATACGAACGAATCGGTGGGCAATCCGGACCCAGTGAGCGCGGCGATGGGCGCGCATGGGCCGGGAATGGGGATCACGCCGGACCCGGACGCGAGCACAGCCTGAACGAGCTCATATCCGGGGTCGTTTAGCCCCGGCGTGCCGGCGTCGCTCACCAGCGCCACGTCGCCTGTTGTGAGTCTCGTCAGAATGGTGTCGATCCGCGTCAGTTTGTTATGCTCGTGGTACGGGATCATCGGCGTTCGGATCTCGAAGTGTCCGAGCAGTTTCCCGGTCTGGCGCGTATCCTCCGCGGCGATGCAAACCGCTTCCCGGAGAATCCGCAATGCGCGGGCGGAAATATCCTCGAGGTTGCCGATCGGAGTCGCCACCAGGTAGAGCCTGCCCATGTCGGCGGGATTTTAGCACATCTCGCTTGACTGCGGCTTTTTCCGGCTGTCTCTTCGTTCTTGGATTATTTCTTGTGCTCGTGGGCTGCCAGCCCGCCACGACCGGCATGTCTACGGGCGGCAACTGGTTCAGACATACCCGCAATCTCCACTGCATCCTCCTTGACGGGCACAACACTTTTCTCGATCCCAATATAAGCTAGCGGTTCCGTATGGTTCTTTTCTGACGTACTGGGAGACGCTGAGGAATATGGCGGTTGTCGGCCGGGTGCTTCACTTCCGGCCGGATTGCGCCGGAAGGGCGGTGGAATTGATTCCATAAATGAGAGATAATAGTCGTCGTTGCACACGATCAAAGGTGGGTAAAAAATGAAACTTTCGAATAACCAGATCTTTAGAATTATTGTCTTATTTCTGATTTTACCCGTTACCTCATGCAGAAAAACAAATACATCAATTCCGAATGAAAATATTATTGCTCCGGCGGGAATGTTTGTTTTCAGTCCAACGGAAACAAGGACGATTACACCCACACCTTCGGTAACCGCAACCCAAACTCCAACGACGACCTTGTCGCCATATCCGACAATCCCCTATCCCCTGAAACCGGGGCCGGTCATCACTAGGGAAAACGCCAGAAGGATTGTGTTGCTGGGGACTGTTCCAGAAAAATTAGCCGGTGGAGTTGCGGGTGCCCAATTGGCATGGTCTCCGGATAGCAGCCGAATTGCTGTAACCACTGAAGGAGAAGGCGTTCGAATAATCGATCCGTTGCAAATGAAGGAGATAGGTGAAATCCTTCAGAATACGGAGGGTATCTTCGATCAGCCGGGCGGAATTGCCTATTCCCCCGATGGGAAATGGCTGGCGGTAGCCATCCCGATGGGTGTTTTCTCCAACCCCGGGGATGTGTATCTTTATGATTCGCAAACGTATCGAAGGGGCAGAGATATCATTAAATGGTTTGGAGCCTATACACTTGCCTTCAGCCATAATGGCCGATGGTTAGCATTCGGTACCCATACGGTTGGAGGTGTGATTGACCTTGCTAGCGGGAATGTCCTTTTTAATTTTGGGAACAGACTTACAGATATAACCTTTATCCTCTTTTCTTGGAATGATGAATATTTCACAGCATATGGCAATAACATGTTTACTCCCATACTTATGAATACAAAAACATGGTCCTTGGAATATGAAATAGAAGGGGAAATCTGTTTTAGCCGAGATAATAAATATTTTGCAATGGCGCCGGGAATTTGGAGCCTTGGAGATTTTCAAGTTATTCATTCCTTCGGCAATAATTTCCATATTGGAATGTGTGATTTCGGAGAACAAGGAGATGTCTTATTCACCTCTATTGGGGGAGTCGGTTTGGTAATTCTGGAAACAGAAAAGGGTGATGACCTCAATCTCCTAATCCCTGAATCAAATCAAGAAAGTATCAATACTATTGCTCTCAGTCCTGATGGCCGAATGCTTGCCGTAATTGATTGGAAACAAGGGGGCGTGAGTTTTTGGGGGGTTACAAGTTGACATTAGGGCAATCTTCGATAATCTGGAACGATTGATATGAAAAGAAAAGAACATGTTGTCTTTTGTCTCTCTGTAATCTCCATTTCGATGGTAATCACTGCATGTGCATCGATAAATCCGAATAATGGAAATCCTTTGCCAACAGACGTAATTGTCATTATTCAAACTGTGACGCCAACCAAACCGGTTACCATTGATACTAAGGAAATCCCAACATTAACATTGATTCCCACGAAAACATCTATTCCAACACCAACAGAATTACCTTCCGTGACACCGACGAGCACACCAATTCAATCGGTTTCACCAACGTCGGCCCCAACGCGATTTATTGAAGATATCGGACCCATTAATTTTTCTTTCATCCCGACCGAAGGATGGATATTCTGTACATCAGGATTATCCAAGTACACCGGATTGTGTTGGTCACGTGCGCATGCGTACGTAATGCAAATAGATTTTGAACAGGAGCCTTTTAGGGGTTCAGCATATTCCTATACGCATTCAGTTCTTATTCCCGGCATCCTTCAAGAATCGTCGGCGCTATCACTAGAAATGGAATATAAATACATCGGAGAAACTAATTTTCCCACTTATTCTGGTGTTGATGCGTACAAGCTAATATACCGGATTGATTATTTCCGCGGGGAAGATTCCGAATACCTCATGTATTATATTTTTTATCGAAATGGGAATGTCATCCTTGCAACCTACGATCGCGATGAGATTTGGGGAACGGTCCATGATTCGGGCGTTGATTTGTGCATGAGGACGTTCCAATTTGAACTATAAATACATAAGAATATCCCCAAGCATTAGGGATATTCATAAACATCGGAAAAACCCCCTATTTTCCCGGTCCCGGTTGCGAAAGCACCCGGGCGACCTCGCGCAAATCCATCCACCATTGTTCCTTGGGACGGGAGAAGGTCATATCCGACATCCGCGGAATATCGCGGATATCGAAAAAATGCATCTGACCGCCCTGCATGCCGATGAACATCACCGGCGGATTCTCCTTGGCGGATTCTTCGATGAGGTGTTCGATGCAACGCGCGGCCAACCGCGTGGCCTGGATCCGGTCGAAGGGCGAGGGGTTCCCGCCCTGCTGCAGGTGGCCGAGAATCGCCTGGCGGACGTCGAACAGCTGCTTCCCCTCTTCCTCGAACAGCGCGTACATGAACGCCGTGGTGTAGAGCGGGTTGGCGTTCTCGTTGCGGATCATCAGGCTGATGCGCTTGCCGGCTTCGAAGCCGCGCTTCAGATCGGCCAGGTCCTGCTCGAGATCCTTGAGGGTGACGCCCTCCTCGTGCATGTAGATTCGTTCGGCGCCGGTGGCCAAGCCGCTCATCAGCGCCAGGTATCCGCAGTAACGGCCCATCACCTCCACCACGAAGCAGCGGTGCAATGAGCCGCTGGATTGCTTGATTTTATCCACCGCTTCGACGATGTTGTTGACCGCGGTGTCCGCCCCGATCGAAAGCTCCGAGCCGGGCATGTTGTTGTTGATCGTCGCCGGAAGGCAGACGATGGGGATATTGAAGGCGGGGAAATTTTCGCGTTCCTTGCACAACCG
>JBEKLP010000050.1:0-19657 GCA_050010135.1 Anaerolineales bacterium | reverse complement strand
CCTGCGTTTTTATCGTCCTCACTTGGAAATATTTCGGTCTGCATATGCTTTTGGACATGGCCGGACTGCAAAATATCCCCCGCGATATCGAAGAGGCTGCCATGATCGATGGCGCCAACCGCTGGCAGTCGATTCGCTATATTACTATTCCGCTGATGGAGACCACGATCCGAACCACCGCCTACCTGTCCGTTCTGGGCTCGCTCACGCAATTCAATCTGATTTGGATCCTGACCGGAGGCGGGCCGGTTCACGCCAGTGAATTCATGGCCACCTACATGTATCAATATGCGTTTAAACGCCTCCAGTTGGGCTACGGCTCAGCGGTGGCCCTCGTCATGTTGGTGATCTGCCTGATCTTTTCCGTGATCTTCCTGCAGCTGAACCGTCGGCCGGATTACTTGGGGAATGCCTAGAAAGGAGCTGACATGGCAGCCGTTAAAGTTCAAAAAAGAGATGCGTTCATGAAAAAGTTACCGAGGTTCTTCCAATACCTCGTCCTTACAATCGTTGCCTTGATCATCCTCGTACCGATTGTGATCATGGTCTTTGGTGCCTTAAAAACCCGTGGAGAAATGTTTACCCACCCTTATACCCCGCCCATCCCCCCGCATTGGGAGAACTTCGGCGAGATTTTGAAAACACCTTCGTTCTGGCTATTGTTGCGCAATAGCTTGATTGTCATGGTTTTTTCCACGGCAGGCGTGTTGGCGGTTTGCAGCCTGGCTGCCTTCGTATTTGCCCGTATGCAATTCCGAGGCAAGGACTTGGCTTTTAACATTCTCACACTGGGTCTCATGTTCCCGATCACCGTCGCCATCATGCCGGTCTACCTGGTGATCCGTCAGATGCAATTGATTGATACTCTCTTGGCGGTCATTCTGGTGCAGACCACCTTCGGAATCTCCATGAATACCCTCATCCTGCGTGGCTTTTTCCAGTCGATCCCCATGGAGTTGCAGGATGCCGCGTCGATGGACGGCTGTTCGACACTGGAATTCTTTTGGTTCATCCTGCTCCCGCTAGCGCGCCCGGCTTTAGCCGCGGTCGGCGCCCTGACCATGATCGTCAGCTGGAATGATCTTCTCACTCCCCTAGTCCTGCTCAATTCGGATAAGCTCTGGACCCTGCCGCTTGGGACTATGCAATTCCAGGGACAGTACAGTGCCGATCTAGCGCTGACGTCAGCTTTTGTAACCTTATCCGCCTTACCCGCGATTCTTTTCTATCTGGTCGCCGAACGGCAGATCGTTTCCGGTCTGACGGCCGGAGCCATCAGGGCATAACCTTTATCGAAACCAGCCCAACTCATGCTGCGAAGCATCCTCATGGTAATGATGTTTCTCTCCTTCCTCCTTACCGCCTGCGGAACCGGGGTTACCCCGGTTCCGCCCGCGGCGATTCCCCCGCCGACCGTCACCCGGCCGCCGGCCGTGAACTCCCCGACACCAACCGCGACCCTGACTAGCACCGCCGAGCCGATGCCAACTTCAGTCCAATCCTTCCAAACCGGCCAATATCGCAACCTATTCCAGGAATATCTCGGCCATTCCGACGCGGCGGTTAAGGAGAAAATCAAAGCCGCCTGGGATCAACTGTTCTATGGTAACGATTCCATAGAACGCGTATACTATCCAGTGGGCAAGGATGCCGCCTATATCGAAGATATTGGAAACGGCGACGTGCGCACCGAAGGCATGTCGTACGGCATGATGATCGCGGTGGAACTCAACAAGCAGGCAGAATTCAACCGTCTGTGGAAGTGGGCCGTGACGAACATGTACCAGACCGACGGACCGTACCAGGGATATTTCGCCTGGCACTGTGATCCGGACGGCAACACCTTGGCGGCCAATCCCGCCTCCGACGGTGAAGAGTGGTTTGTCACCGCGCTGCTGTTCGCCTCCGCGCGCTGGGGTGACGGGGCCGGGATATTCAACTATCGAGACCAGGCGCAAAAGATCCTCGACACCATGCTGCATAAAAACGACGAAGACAACGGCATTGCCACCAATATGTTCGACCCGACGTCGAAACAGGTGGTATTCGTGCCCAGCGGGCGGAATTCCACGTTCAGCGACCCGTCCTACCACCTGCCGGCGTATTATGAACTTTGGGCCCGGGCCGCGCGGAAGGAAAACGCTTTTTGGACGGAGGCGGCCCAAGCCAGCCGGGCGTTGTTCCATGCAGCCGCCAACCCGCAGACCGGCCTAATGCCCGACTACACCAATTTCGACGGCACTCCGGCAGATCCCGCCGATCATAAAGATTTCCGCTACGATGCCTGGCGGACCCTTTCCAACGTGGCCGTGGATTACGCGTGGTTCGGCGTCGATCCGTGGCAGGCACAGCAATCCAACCGCGTGCTGACGTTCCTCGCTTCGCAAGGGCCGGACTCCTACCCCAACCAATTTTCGCTTGAGGGGAAACCGCTTTCGTCGGACCATTCCACGGGCCTGGTGGCCATGGCCGCCGTTGCTGCGCTTGCCGCCGGCGAGGAAACCGGCAAACCGTTTGTCGAAGCGCTGTGGAACACCAAGATCCCGTCCGGCCAATGGCGTTACTACGACGGCTTGCTTTACCTGCTCGGGCTGCTGCACGTGAGCGGTGAATTTCAAATTTACCTACCAGGGGGATAAAACACCGCGCGCCGGCGCGGGGAGCGATGGGGTTTCAAGCCATCCCTAGAGAAGAAGAGAGGCGCCGAAACCCATCTTAGGTCGGGATTTTCCCGAAAGGAGGACGACAAGAAGAGATCAGATACGGAAAGGTTTTTCCACCATCCTGATGTCCACTTATTTGAAAGGAGTCAATAATGTCACGCAAAGTTCTTTTTTCCTTGATAATGGCAGCCATTTTGGCCACCACAGTTTCCTGCTCCGGAGCCAAGGCCAAGGTGAAGGTTGGCCTGTCCTTCTCCGACTTCGCCACCGAACGGTGGAAGAACGAAGCCAACCTGATGACAAAGTTGCTGAATGACAAGGGCTACGACGTGATCGTGCAGGAAGCCAACCATGATGTCAAGCTGCAGAACGACCAGATGGACAACATGGTAACGCAGGGCGTGAAGGGCTTGATCGTCATCGCCGAGGACGGCGATGCCGCGGCTACCGCCGTGGACAAGGCCGCCAAATCGGGCGTGAAAGTCCTCGCCTATGACCGCCTGATCAAGAGCGCCAACATTGCCGCGTACCTTTCCTTCAACAACGTCGATGTGGGCAAGGCGGAAGCGGACGGCGTCGTAAAGGCGCTCGGGCTGGCCGGCAGCACCACCTGGACGAAGGATAATCCCGCCAAGATCGTTATGTCCGGCGGTTCCCCGACCGACAACAACGCCGTTTTGGTCCGCGGTGGTCAGATGCAAATCGTTCAACCGTTCCTCGATTCCGGTGTGGCTAAGATCGTCGCCGACCAGTGGGTCGACAACTGGGATCCCGCCACGGCCGAGAAGATGATGGAGAACATCCTCACCGCGCAGCAAAACAAGATCGACGCGGTGGTGGCCTCCAATGACGGCACGGCGCTGGGCGAACTGCAGGCCATGAAAGCCCAGGGTCTGGCCGGCAAAGTTCCGATCTCGGGCCAGGATGCAACAGCCGACGGCTGCAACAGCATCGTGAAGGGCGAACAGACGGTGACCGTGTTCAAGGACATCCGCAAGCTCTCCCCAATGGCCGTGGATATGATGGACGCGCTGCTCACCGGCAAGTCGATCTCCGGGCTGACCCAGTACACGATGGCCGAACTGACCAACGACAAGACCAAGACCGGCAACGTGCAAGCGGTCTTCCTGCCGGTGGTCGAAGTCACCAAGGACAATGTCTACGATGTCGTTGTCAAGAGCTGCTTCCAGTCCTATGACGATGTGTATCGCGACATTCCGGATGCCTCGAGACCGGCGAAAGTAACCTGCCCGTAACATTTCAAGCCTGCCGGTTTTTGCCAAACGGTCGGTTTGAAAGTATCATGGTGAATAGTTAGCGGAGCCGGGCTTCCTTGTGAGGTTTCCGTACCTTCTCCCAAGGAAGCCCGCTCCTAAACCGGGCCGCAGGAGTTTAGGATGAACGACGCCATTTTGGAATTCCGAAATGTAACTAAGAGATTTGCGGGAATAACCGCGCTGAACGACGTGTCGTTTTCCATCCAGCGCGGGGAGATCCACGGGATTTGCGGTGAGAACGGCGCGGGAAAATCCACTTTGGTGAAAATCCTCTCGGGGGTCTACCCATGGGGAACTTACGAAGGCCAAGTGATCTACAACGGCCGCGAATTGAAATTGGGCGCAGGGTCGATCCAAGAGGCGGTAAAGGAAGGGATCGCGATCGTCTACCAGGAATTGACCCTTGTGCCGACCATAGACGTCGGCATGAACATTTTCCTTGGAAAAGAACCGGTGGAGTTTGGCGTTATCAACTGGGACAAACTCTATTCCGAAACGGACCAGCTGCTGGCCAAATACCACCTGGACGTGCCCTCCCACGAGGTGGTGAAGCACCTGGGGGTGGGCAAGATGCAGATGACCGAGATCGCCAAGGCGCTCTCGGAAGACGCCAAGGTCCTCATCCTCGACGAACCGACTAGCGCGCTGGCCGAACATGAAATCAAACAGTTGATGGAGATCTTGCGGGGACTCAAGCAGCACGGCGTAACCTGCATTTATATCAGCCACAAATTGGAAGAATTCGCTCAGATTACGGATTCAGTCACCGTCCTGCGCGACGGTAAAGAGGTCATAACGCGTCCAACGAAGGAATTGAACATCGAAGCGCTCGTGCGGAATATGGTCGGCCGGGAAATGAAGGAACGCTTCCCCGTGGGCCACCGCAAACCCGGCGAGGTGATCCTGGAAGTGGAAAATCTCCATGCGGAAAACCCCGACGATCCGGGAACCGAGGTTCTCAAGGGTGTGAGCTTCAACCTGCGCAAGGGGGAAATCCTCGGGATCGCCGGTTTGATGGGATCCGGGCGGACGGAGCTCGTGATGACGCTCTTCGGGGAATACGGCAAGATCACCGCGGGGAAGGTGAAACTGGAGGGCCGCGATATTACGGTGAAGAGCTCGCGCGATGCGATGCGCCAGGGCATCAGCCTGGTGCCCGAGGACCGGAAGCGCCACGGCCTGGTGCTGATCCAATCCATCCTACGCAACATTTCCCTGGCCAATCTGGACCGGTTCGCCTCGTTTTTCCGGATCAACGATTCCGCCGAATTGCGCGAGAGCATGGATTTCGCCAAGAGCCTTTCCATCAAGGCCCCCGACCTGCAGGCGCCGGCGGATTCACTCTCCGGCGGGAACCAGCAGAAGGTTGTTATTTCTAAATGGCTGATGTCGAAACCCAAGGTGCTGATCATGGACGATCCGACCCGCGGCATCGACGTCGGCACCAAGTTTGAAATCTACAAGATCATGAACGACCTCAGCGAGCAGGGGATCGCCATCATCATGATTTCCAGCGATCTGGTGGAAGTGCTCGGCATGAGCGACCGGATCATGGTCATGCACGAGGATCAGTCCGTCTGCACGCTCGACATCAAAGACGCCTCCCAGGAAAAGATCATGGGACTCGCCACCGGCACAGAGCCCAACTTTATATCCGAAAGGTCAAAGAAATGAGCGCCACCACCACTACTCCCAAGGAAAACGTGTATTCAGGAGTTCTCAAGCAACTGCGCGGAAACCTGCAGACCTACGCCCTGGTCGTGGCGATGGTCGTGATCTGGGGGCTGTTCGACGCACTGACCAGCGGCTCCTATCTCTCGCCGCAGAACTTTTCGAACCTGTTCCGCCAGATGACCGTAAGCGCGTTGCTCTCCGTGGGGATGGTGCTGGTGATCGTCACCGGTAACATCGACCTTTCGGTGGGCCGCCTGGCCGGTTTTGTCTCGGTGTTCGTAGCCTACCTGCAGCTGCGCACTTGGAATGAGTTGTTCCCCGGCCAACCGCTCACGGCCGCGATCCTGTCGGTCATCGCGGGGCTCGCCATCGGAACCATTTACGGCGTGGTCCAGGGCTGGATCATCGCATATCAGCGCGTGCCGTCCTTCATCGTCACCCTCGGCAGCATGTGGATCCTCAACGGGCTGATCCTGATCCGCACCGAGGGCAAGACGCTCGCCGCCAACCAGAATTACTTCGAATTCATCGGCCAGGGATATCTGCCGAATTGGCTGGGATGGGTGTTCGCCATCCTCGTCGTCGCAGCGCTGTTCGTGTCTATGGTCCTCTCGCGCCGGCGGAGGGCCAATTACGGGTTTTCGCTCGCGCCGATCCTTAGCGATCTCCTCAAGACCGGCTTCTTCTCCCTCCTGGTGCTCGGCTACATCTTCTACGTCAACCTGTACCGCGGACTGCAGTTCCCGGTGCTGATCCTGATCGTCGCCGCGGTGGTGGTGGCCTACATGGCCGACAACACGAAATTCGGCCGGCATGCCTACGCGATCGGCGGCAACCGTGAGGCGGCCCGGCTCTCCGGGATCAACATCCAAAGGAACATTTTCCTGATCTTCATCCTGATGGGCTTCCTGTGCGGCGTTTCCGGCATCGTGCTGGCTTCCTACGTCGGATACGGGACGATCGCGGCGGGCACCGGATACGAACTCTATGCGATCGCGGGCTGCATCCTGGGCGGCACTTCGACCCTCGGAGGCGTGGGGACGATCTTCGGGGCGATGGTCGGTTCGCTGATCATGGCCAGCGTGACCAACGGCCTTCAGATTTTGGATGTACCGTCGGCCTGGCAGTATGTCGTCAACGGGCTGGTGCTGGTGGTCGCCGTGTACATGGACGTGTATTTCAAGAAGCGGTAAATCGCGCAAAAACGATCCGCACCGCATTTCGGGCGGGAGGATCCGAACGCTCTTTGCGTTCGTCTTACAACCTAGAAACCCACCGGCCCTCTTCGCGGAGGCCGGTGAGTTGATTTGCATCAGGAGGAAGATGTCATGTCCGATTATTCGCCGAAACCCGAGCATAAGTTTACTTTCGGTTTGTGGACGGTCGGAAACGCCGGCGGGGATCCGTTCGGCTACCCGACGCGCGAGCCGAAAACGCCCGTCGAGCTGGTTCACCTGCTGGCGGAGGTCGGTGCCTACGGCGTCAACTTCCACGATAACGATCTGATCCCGATCGATGCCACCCCGGCCGATCGCGACCGCATCGTACGGGATTTCAAAGCCGTGCTGAAGGAGACTGGTCTGGTGGTGCCGATGGCGACCACCGACCTGTTCCACAACCCGGCCTTTAAAGACGGCGCCTTCACTTCCAACGACCCGAAAGTACGCGCCTTAGCGCTCCAAAAAACGATGAACGCGATCGACCTCGGCGCGGAGCTGGGCGCCAAGGTATATGTATTCTGGGGAGGCCGCGAGGGAACCGAAAGCGACGCCACCAAGAACCCGGTGACCGCCATTCAACGCAACCGCGAGGCCATGAACTTCCTGTGCGGATACGTCTTGGATAAAAAGTACGACCTGAAGCTCGCCCTGGAGGCCAAGCCCAACGAACCGCGCGGCGATATGTATAACGCCACGACCGGACATATGCTGGCGTTCATCACCACCCTCGACCACCCCGAGATGGTCGGAGTCAATCCCGAGGTAGCCCACGAGCACATGTCGGGGCTTAATTTCCTCCATGGAGTCGCCCAGGCCTGGGATGCGGGGAAGCTGTTCCACATCGACCTCAACGACCAATACCCCGGGCGCTACGACCAGGACCTGCGGTTTAGTTCGCGTGATCCGAAGGCGGCCTTCTTCCTGGTGAAGTTCCTCGAGGATGTGGGTTATACCGGGAGCCGGCATTTCGACGCGCACGCCTACCGCACGGAAGATTACGAAGGAGTGAAGGATTTCGCCCGCGGATGCATGCGCTCCTACCTCATTCTCAAGGAGAAGGCCGCGCGCTGGAATGCGGATGCGGAAATCCGGGCGCTTCTGGCGGAGATCAACGCCGACGACGGTTCGACGGCCGCGTATACCGGCCGATACACATCGGCCAAAGCGGCCAGTCTCCGGGCGGCGGTCTTCGACCGGGCAGCGCTGGGTCGGCGCGGCTTGAAATACGAACGGCTCGATCAGTTGACGATCGACATTCTGTTGGGCGCGCGATAAGCCCGCACCCACCCCGCAATTCGCACTCCGTTTCTTCAGCCGTCGAAGGAGATTCCTTGGTGGAAAAAGCCCAGGCTCGCCCTCCATATCTGGATTCCGCCCGCGCGGTGCCCGAGCGGATGCAGGATCTCATGGCGCGCATGAGCCTGGAAGAAAAACTCGCGCAACTGACTTCCTACTGGTTCAACGAACTGCAAATTAACCGGGAACCTTCCCCCGAAAAAATGCGATCGCTTCTGGGGAGCGGTATCGGCCAAATTTCCCGTATCGGAGGATCCAGCACACTGACTCCCCGGGGAGTGGCCCATGCCGGCAATGTCATCCAACACTTCCTGATGGAACAAACCCGCCTGGGGATTCCCGCCATCCTGCACGAAGAATGCTGTTTGGGATATTTGGGTTTGGGCGGGACGATTTTTCCCCAGATGATCGGTCTGGCCAGTTCGTGGAATCCCGATCTGGTCCGGCGCATCACCGCGGAGATCCGGCGGCAGATGCTTGCCATTGGAGCGCGCCAGGGGCTGGGCCCGGTGTTGGACATCGGATGCGACCCACGGTGGGGGCGCGTGGAGGAAACCTTCGGCGAGGATCCGCTCCTGGTGACCCGGTTTGGCGTGGCGTACATTCGCGGCCTGCAAGGCGGGGAGAAACAGAACGGCATACTGGCCACCGCAAAGCATTTCGCCGCCCACAGCATTCCGGCCGGCGGGTTAAACTGCGCCCCGGTGCAACTCGGTCCGCGCGCTTTGTGGGAAACATTTCTCATGCCATATCAGGCCGCAATCCGGGAAGCCGGCGTGCGATCGGCGATGAACGCCTATCACGAACTGGACGGCGAGGTTGTGGCGGCTTCGCGCGCGATCATGACCGACCTATTGCGGGGATCCCTCGGTTTTGACGGGTTGGTCGTCTCCGATTACAGCGCGATATCCATGATTCAATCCTTCCATCACATCGCCGCCGATTTGCGCACGGCGGCGGCTCTGGCGCTTCGCGCGGGAATCGACTTGGAGCTACCATCGCGCGTGTGCTACGGGGAACCACTCCGCGCGGCACTGGAGAATGGCGACGTGTCCGGAAAGGACATCGACACCGCCGTTGGGCGCATCCTGCGAACCAAATTCGAACTTGGCCTGTTCGAAAACCCGTTTGTGGATGAGGGCGCCGTCGAAGCATGCTTCGAAACCGCGCCGCAACGCGCATTGGCCGGAGAAGCGGCCCGCCAAAGCATTGTCCTGCTCAAGAACGACGGGATCTTGCCGCTGGCCAAACCGCGGACGATCGCCGTGATCGGCCCGAATGCCAACGCCTCCCGGAACATGATCGGGGATTACAGTTACCTGAGCATGTCGGAATTGCTGGCGTTGCATCCCATACCGGGATTGGGGTATGGTGAAGTTCCGGACGAAGAACAGATCCGCGCCCATTCGGTAAAGATCGCGACCATTTTAGAAGCCATCCGGGTTAAAGCCGGGGCTGGTACGCAGGTCACGCACGCACCCGGGTGCGGCGTGACCGGTTCGGATCGATCCGGATTTGAGGAAGCCGCCCGGTTGGCCTCGCAGGCCGATGTGACGATCCTTGTGCTGGGCGATAAATCCGGACTGGTTCCGGATTGCACCTGCGGCGAAACGCGCGATCGGGCGGAGTTGGGTTTGCCCGGCGTGCAGGAGGAGTTGGCCAAAGCGGTCGTCGCAACCGGCAACCCGGTTGTGGTCGTGATGATCAACGGCCGGCCGCTGTCGATCGCGTGGCTTGCGGATAACGCGTCCGCTATTTTGGAAGCTTGGCTTCCGGGAGAGGAAGGGGGAGCCGCGGTGGCTGCGGTGCTGTTTGGCGAGGTCAATCCGGGCGGAAAACTGCCCGTTTCCATCGCGCGATCCGCCGGCCAGATACCGCTGACCTACAATCACACACCATCCGGCGGGCATTCCAATTGGTACGGTGATTACCTGGACCTGCCGGCCGGCCCGTTGTATGCCTTCGGCCACGGGCTGAGTTACACCACGTTCGAATACTCCGATTTGCGGATTTCCCCGGAGAAAGCCGTTTCCGGGGGCCGGGTGGATATTTCCCTTACGGTGAATAACACCGGGAAGCTCGCCGGCGACGAAGTGGTTCAGTTGTACATTTGCGACGAGACTTCCCGTGTACCCCGTCCTGTAATCGAACTCAAAGGGTTTTGCCGCATCACCCTCCGACCAGGGGAGAGTTGCAAGCTCACGTTCCATTTGCCGGTAAACATGCTGGCATTCTACGACATGGAGCGGAAATTGATCGTCGAAGCGGGAACCGTTCGGATAAGCTTGGGCAGTTCATCGGCGGATTTGCGCCTGAGCGGTTCGTTGGAAATCGTCGGCCAGTCCCCGACAACGATTGCAGAACGCGTACTCGAGTGCCCGGTGACCGTGGAATAGACATCGACCGGCGGGGAACCCGCCGGTCGATCGGAATCCATCCAAAGGAATCGTTGCTTATAGGGGCGCCCCGGAGGGGCAAGGAGAAAACTTCGATGTCTGCGAAGCGTTATTTTCTCGGGATCGACGTATCCACAACCGGCAGCAAGGCGCTCTTGATCGACGCGGCCGGCACCGTTGTCGCATCGGCTTCATCACCCCACACGCTCCAGACTCCCAAACCGCTTTGGTCGGAACAGGATCCGGAGGAATGGTGGACCGCTTCCTGCGCCGCAATCCGTGATGCGCTCTCGCAGGCGGGTGTGGGAGGAGATGCCGTCGCCGCCATCGGCCTAACGGGCCAGATGCACGGGCTGGTATTGCTCGACGCGGATGGAAAAGTCCTGCGGCCGGCGATCTTGTGGAACGACCAGCGGACCGGCGCGCAATGCGATGAAATTCGAACCCGGTTGGGAAAAGAACGGCTGATCCAAATCACCGGCAACGATGCCTTAACGGGTTTTACCGCACCGAAGATTCTGTGGGTACAGCAGAATGAACCTGCGGTCTACGCCAAAGCCCGCCATATTTTGTTGCCCAAGGATTATCTCCGTTACCGGTTGACCGGCACTTACGCGATGGATAAAGCCGACGGCTCCGGAACGATCCTCTTCGATCTTAAAAAACGCAACTGGTCCGGCGAAGTGCTTTCCGCGCTCGGCATTCCCGCCGACTGGTTGCCGCCGACCTTCGAAGGCCCGGAGTTCACCGGAAACGTCACCGTCCCGGTCGCGGCGGAAACCGGCCTGAAAGCCGGCACACCCGTCGTCGCGGGCGGGGGCGACCAGGCGGCGCAGGCGGTGGGCGTGGGGGCAGTCGAACCAGGGATCATCGCGCTCACTCTCGGAACTTCCGGCGTAGTATTTGCCACCACACCCTCGGCGTTAATCGAACCGGAAGGCCGGCTGCATGCTTTCTGCCATGCCGTCCCCGGGATGTGGCATTTCATGGGAGTGATGCTCAGTGCGGCGGGCAGTCTGCAATGGTACCGGGATACGGTTGCGCCGAATATGGATTTCCCCTCCCTGATGGATGAGGCGGAATTGATCCCGGCGGGTTGTGAAGGATTGTTATTCCTGCCGTATTTATCCGGCGAACGCACGCCGCATCCGGATCCGCTGGCGCGCGGGGCATGGATCGGATTGACCCTGCGGCACTCACGCGGACACCTTACCCGTGCTGTGCTGGAAGGCGTTGCCTACGGATTAAAGGACGGTTTCGGTCCGATCCGCGGTGCCGGGCTAGGCGAGATCCGACAAGTGCGGGTGTCGGGCGGAGGCGCCAAGAGCTCGCTTTGGCGGCAGATCTTGGCCTCGGTATTGGAAGCGGAATTGGCCACGGTCAATACCACCGAGGGTGCGGCGTACGGCGCAGCGCTTCTCGCCGGGGTGGGCGCGGGCGCCTGGGCCGACGTGCCCTCCGCGTGCAAGGCTGCCGTCCGGGTGACCGGATCCACCCGCCCGGATCCCGCGCAGGTCAAAGTCTACCGGGAACAGTATCCGATTTATCGGGATCTCTACCCGGCGCTGAAGGGCTTTTTCCAAAAGATGTAAGGCCGGGCAGGGGATTATCCTTCTCCGCCGGCATTGAATTCCTATTGTTGATCGCTTTCCCTTTTCGATCTTTCCTTCCGCATTTTTTTCTTTTAAAGGAATGGGATATATTTATCTACAACCGACAGGTCCTTTGCGGATGCGCCTGCAGGTTTTCCGCGCCGATGGATCGCGGCATCCTGCCCACGCCCGACGATTGATCCAATTCGTATCGAGGGTAACCGGATGACAGACCATATCGAACGCCGGAACATGCTCTACCTTCACGCCGACAGGGCCAAAGACCGGATCCGCAAACACGTCTATGGTCATTTTGCGGAGCACCTCGGACATTGCATTTACGAAGGCATCTGGGTGGGAACGGATTCCGGCATCCCCAACACCAACGGAATCCGCAACGACGTCGCCGCCGCCCTGCGCGCGATCCGCGTCCCCGTCCTGCGCTGGCCGGGAGGGTGTTTCGCCGATGAATACCACTGGATGGACGGAATCGGCCCGCGCGAAAAACGCCCAATCAGCATCAACACGCACTGGGGCGGCGTGGTCGAGAACAACCATTTCGGAACGCATGAGTTTATGGAACTCTGCCGGCAGCTGGAATGCGAACCCTACATTTGCGGCAACCTGGGCAGCGGAACGGTGCGTGAGATGCAGCAATGGGTGGAGTATCTGACCTGCGACGGAAAAAGTCCGATGGCGGACCTGCGGCGCGCGGGCGGCCGGGGGGATCCGTGGGCCGTGCGATTCTGGGGTGTGGGCAACGAGAGCTGGGGTTGCGGGGGCAACATGCGGGCGGAATTCTATGCGGATCAGTTCCGGCGCTATGCAACCTTCTGCCGCAACTTCGGGGAAAACAAACTCTACAAGATCGCCTGCGGCGCCACCGACGTGGATTACCACTGGACGGAAGTGCTCATGCGCGAGTCGGGAAAGTATCTGGACGGACTCTCACTTCACAATTACATTCTGCCCGGCACCTGGGAAGCCAAAGGCTCCGCGACGGAGTTCGACGAGGGCGGGTGGTTTACGGTCCTGAAGAAAGCCATGGCGATGGACGAACTCATCGTCCAGCACGCCGGTATCATGGATCAATTCGACAAAGAGAAACGCGTGGGGTTGATCGTCGACGAATGGGGAACATGGTACGACGCGGAGGCCGGCACGAATCCCCGATTTCTGCGGCAGCAAAATACTCTGCGTGACGCGCTCGTCGCCGGCGTCGTCTTGAATATTTTCAACAACCACTGCGACCGGGTGCACATGGCCAACATCGCCCAGACGGTCAACGTGCTCCAGGCGCTGATCTTAACCCGCGGCGCGGAGATGATCCTCACGCCGACCTATCACGTCTTCGAGATGTACAAATCCCACCAGGACGCCATGCTGCTGCCCGTCAGCCTGAAAAGCGAGTCGTTCGCGTACGGGAAGGAATCCATCCCTGCCGTCAGCGCCTCCGCTTCCCGGGGCGGGGACGGCATCGTGCGTCTCTCCTTGTGCAACCTTGATCCCGGTCAGGGGCGGATCCTTTGGTGCGAAATGAACGGGGTGAAGATGGCGCGCGTTTCCGGACGCGTTCTCACCGCCGGCGCGATCAACGACCATAACACCTTCGAACAGCCCGAGGTCGTACGCCCCAAACGATTTAACGGCGCAATGATCGACGGCTCATCGCTGAAGGTCGACCTGCCGTCTAAGTCGGTCGTGGTGTTGGAGATAGAATGAGGGGAAGGCAAGGGATCGAAGAGTCGGGAGGCAATCCTCCATTTCCAACCCGAATTCATATTCCACATTAGGAAGAGACGATGACGAAATCCGGTCCTGAACCGCGGGGCAACAACAAGAAGATGATGCATGTCACCCGATTATTTGCGCCGGGTGATCTGCGTTTACTGGAGGAACCGCTGCCCACCCCCGGAGCAGGGGAGGAACTGGTGCGGGTGGGCGTCGTGGGCTTGTGCGGGTCCGACCGGCACTGGTTCGACAAGGGCGGAACCGGCGGCGCGCGACTGCCTCATCCGCTGGTTCCGGGACATGAATTCGCAGGCTGGACCGCCGCGGGAAAACTCGTCGCGGTCGATCCGGCCATTCCTTGCGCAGAATGCGAGTTTTGCCGCGAGGGGAATCCCAATTTGTGCAACCAGTTGCGTTTTGCGGGATACGGTCGGGAGGACGGCGGGCTGCGCGATTACGTCGCTTGGCCGAGCCGCTGTTTGTTCCCACTCCCCGATTCGCTGACCCCCGCGGACGGGGCGATGCTCGAGCCTCTCGGCGTGGCGATCCATGCGGTGGATCTGGGGAAAGTGCGCGCCGGAATGCAGGTTGGCGTGTTCGGTTGCGGGCCGATCGGCCTCCTGGTAATGCAGGTGGCTCGGCTGGCGGGTGCCGTCGAGGTTTACGTTACCGAACCGCTCGCCCATCGGCGCGAAGTAGCCATGGGGTGGGGGGCGCGCGAGTGGACGCCGGGCGACAAGGTTCATGTGGCGTTCGAGTGCGCCGGCGAGAACGGCGCGGTGGAAGATGCGATCGCCGCCGCGCGACCGGGGGGGCGTGTGATCCTTAGCGGCATCCCCGACGAGGACCGCACCGCATTTCAGGCATCGGTTGCGCGCCGAAAAGGGTTGACCTTGAAATTCGTCCGGCGAATGAAGTTTACCTACCCGCGCGCCATTGGCATGGTGGCGGACGGTCAGGTGGATGTCCGGACGCTTGTGACCCACCGCTTTCCGTTAGCGAAAGCTGCCGACGCCTTTCGGGTGCTTCAGAAGCGGGACGGGATCAAGGTGATGGTGGAAACGGTGTAGCGCCGCATCAAAGGAGAAACGAGCGCGGCTGCCGCGGCCGAAGGAACTTGCAGGAGTCATGCAACTTTGCCGCGCTATACCGCGCCACATTAACTTTTTTAAAACCTCTGCAAAAGTCAGTTCGTCGGGGGGATAAATCCCCCGACTAATAACAGCCCCCGCTTCGCGAGAGTAGGCGCCGGCCCCCGTTTCGCGAGGATAAAATAAATCCGGCTTTATAGCCCGGCTTTTCCCCAATCCGGAAAACCACCGGATTGAGGACAGGTAGCCGGGCGGCTCATCTCGCGGTTTTTGCGAGAGCTGTTGAAAGTTCGGAGCGCCCTCGGCCCGCACGGCGGAGCCGGGGCGGGCTGTTCCCCCGGCTCACTCCCTCGCCTGCGGCTCGGGACAGGCCCGCCAGGGCGGGCGAGCGAAGCGCGAGATGAGCTCCGGACGAATGATGATTTGCATAAGTTACTTATTGTCAGCTACGCCTTCTAAGATATTCCGGGTTGTGATCACCTTTATAATGCGCGAATCACGGAGGCGCTGATGTCGGTCAACCTGATGAACATCCCCGGACCGAAGAGACTCTTATTGGAACTTCTTGTCGGGCGATTGAGCGGCATTTCCGGGATGGCCGCCGTTGTCCTGGGCGGATCGTATGCCGGCGGCAGCCAGCACGAAACATCCGACCTCGACGTCGGCCTTTACTACCGTGAGGCTACACCGTTTTCCATCGTCGAAATCCGCCGGGTTGCGGACGGCGTTTCGGCCAAGGGACCGGCGACGGTCACCGATTTCTATGAATAGGGAGCATGGGTAAACGGGGGAGCCTGGATTTTCACCTTGCAGGGCAAGGTGGATTTTCTATACCGCAACCTGGATCAGGTGGAGCGCACGATTGCCGAAGCGCACCGCGAGATCGTTCAGCAGGATTACGGCCAACAACCGGCCTACGGCTTCTTCAGCGTCATCTATCTGGCGGAGACGCAAATCTGCATTCCGCTCCACGATCCAGAGGGGCTGATCGCCGACCTCAAGCGCAAGGTTGAAGTTTATCCGCCCAAATTAAAGGAAAGGATCATCGTCGATTCGCTCTGGTCGTCGGAGTTCACGCTGATACATGCCCGGGCTTTTGCAGCGCAAGGGGACGTTTACAATACGGCGGGTTGCCTTACCCGTGCGGCATCCAGCCTCACCCAGGTGCTGTTTGCCCTGAACGGGAAATATTTCCTCCGCGATAAAAAGGTTATGGACGCTCTCGCGGCTTTCCCTACTTTACCGACGGGATATATTCAGAGAATCAACAGCATTTTGGGTTGCCCGTGTGGAAGTGCTCAGGAGCTGACCCGGTCGGTTGGCGAAATGGAGCGGGTTTGGCAGAGTGTGGTCGCGCTTCCCGGTGTGGAATACCGGTCGAAATATTAAAGGCGGATTCCTGACGTCCTGCCGTCGCCGTCATAGAAGACCCTGAGGCGATCCATAAGCCGGATGGATTTCCAGGTCATGGTTTGGACGGCCGCATCCATCCGTTTACCATTTTTGTCTCCTTCGAGTACAATTAAACGGCGATCCACCCCGGTAAAGCGTTTGAGGAATTCCATGCGGACCGCTGATCCGCCGGGAAGAATAAAGGATTGTTCCATCCGCGGAATATCTTTTTCATCACCGGAATCTTGGAAAGGATGGTTTTCTATGGCGACCTATCTCATGTTCGGTAAATATTCCCAGGACGCGCTCTCAAAAATCAGCGCCAAGCGCACGGCGGGTGCCGCCGCATTAATAAAAAAGCACGGCGGCGAGCTCAAGGCCGGATACGCACTGTTGGGCGATGTGGACCTTGTCCTCGTGGCCGACCTTCCGGATACCGAAACCGCGATGAAGGTCTCGATCGCATTGTCCAGGCAGCTGGGGATCGGATTCCGCACCGCTCCCGCCGTAAGCGTGGATGCCTTCGACAAGCTGATGGCCTAGGCGGTCGCGCCGCTTTGCCGGTGCGGGTTTTTTCTGGAACTCAACCGCACCGCCGCCGGGCAATCCCTTCCATCCTATTGTTTTGTTATTTTCGCCGGCTTTGAACTGACGCCTGCGATTGCTGTCTTCCTGCATTTTAATCCGATGAGGGTGAAGGAGGCTTTACCCGAAGGAATCGATAAAGGATTCGGAAAGGAAGCGATGCGTCTTTCCGAAAAGATCAGGATGCCTGCAGGAAATATCATGAGAAGCCGTTGGACATTGAATTTCGATCAAAATTCCCAAAAGTTCCTGGCCGTATTGCTTTGCATCATGTTGGTCCTTCTGATCGGCGTGATCGATTATCAAACGGGGTACGAGCTGGCCTTCTCGCTGTTTTACCTAATCCCCATCTGCCTGGCCACGTGGGTTTCCGGCCGTGACCTGGGACTGCTCGTCTCCATCCTCAGCGCCTGCGCATGGTATGTGGCGGACGTCTTATCCGGGCACACCTATTCCTCATCGCTGATCTACCTTTGGAATACCGGAATCCGGCTCGGATTCTTCGCTGTCGTGACGTATCTGCTCGCCGCCTTGCGTACGGCGTTGGATCATGAACGGAATCTTTCGCGGACGGATCACCTGACGGGGGCCGCGAATACGCGCGCCTTTCTGGAAACGATCCAATGGGAAATCGATCGCTACGAAAGGTATAAGCATCCCTTTACGGTCGTATACATTGACCTGGATAATTTCAAGGCAGTGAACGACCGTTACGGGCACATGGTCGGGGATAAAGTCCTGCATACAATCGTCACGGAAATCCGGAAGCGGCTGAGAAAATCCGATGTAGTCGGTCGTCTGGGAGGCGACGAATTCGGATTATTCCTGCCGGAAACGGGGCAGGACGCGTCCCAGGTGGTTGTGAAAAAAATACGCGCCGGCATATTGGATGCGATGCAGTTGAGAAAATTACCCGTGACCGCCAGTCTGGGGGTGGTGACCTGCCAGGGGCTTCCGCAATCGGCGGAAACACTGATCAAAATGGCCGACGATTTAATGTACACGATTAAGAACCACGGCAAGGATGGAATCGGATATTCCGCCTTCGAAGAGTGAGTGCGATTTGTGGCCATGTAGTCATCCTGAGAAAGTGAAGTGATCATCATTGGTTTAATAGGGTTTTCCGGCCACGAATCTGGATATTAGACGGAAAAACCTACCGTTGGTCGTTTTCCCCGGATCCGTCAGGTTTTCATAGGTTGTTGCCCGCCCAGGTTCATAATAAAATGAGCGCACAATCCTCGCCGAATGCGTCAGGAGCCTGACGACAGGATGTTTATTAAGCAACGAATTGATGGAACGATCCGGCTTAGCCGCTACCGGGAATTCATGTGGTTCGTGATCATCACCACATTTCTAGGGGCCGCCTCTTCCGGAGGAGTTTTCGGGGTCCGGTTGGTGACGGCGCTGGTGGCCAACTGGCTGGCCGTGGCGTTCATCTTTATGATCAATGACGTGGAGGATGCGCAGGACGACGCTCTCTCGCCCCACAAGGCGATACGCAACCCGGTCGCATCCGGAATGCTTTCGCATCGGAGCGGATGGTGGGCATCGGCGCTGGTCGCCATGCTCTCGGGTCTGCTCTTCCTTTTCCTGGGGTTCGGATCCGTTTTTTGGGGATGGACCAGCCTGTTGCTGGGGTACTTGTATTCGTGGAAGAAAATCCGGCTGAAGAATTTGCCGCTGCTGGACGTGCTTTCCCATTCCATGATGCTCGCCGGTTGCCAGTTTCTGACGGCGTTCTTCGCCTTTTCTCCCGGATTGCATTGGTGGTGGCCGGTCGTGTTTTGCATGCCGGTCTCCATTTCCATGTATGGCGAACTGTTCAACGAGCTGCGGGATTTTCAAAAAGACCGCGAAGCGGGATTGAACCATACGGCGCTCCTCCTCGGATACCAACCGACCATGGTGGTCATGCACGTACTGCTGGGAATTGGGGTCGCCTCCACCATTTTCACCCTGCTCTTCATCGGCATCGTCCCGTTTTGGGTGCTCATGATTACGCTGGCCCTGTTGATCTGCCTGATGATTCCAGCCATCCTGCGCATCATCCGGGGGGTCCGGGATACCATCGGCGTCCATGCCCCGCTGCAAAAGCCGTTCGAGATTTCCTTTGCGCTCAGTCTCTCGGTTTGGTATTTGATCCCGTGGATCAGCGCGAGAATCAGCACGTGGATCCCGCACTGGTTCTTTGGGTACTGACCGCGAAGAGACAGTCACCAGTTGGATTTTGTTATAATTGCCTCTGGATACGGGCGCATAGCTCAGTCGGTTAGAGCGCTTCACTCACATTGAAGAGGTCGGGGGTTCGAGTCCCTTTGCGCCCACTCGCCAACCTTCCCCAATACCCCGGGTTGTTTTCCCTTTGGCATGAGCGCATTTCGATGATGTCGAGATCCTGATGGCACCCCGGGATTTTCAGCAATCGATTTGCGGAAACCACCGCCGCCGCGCCCCTTCTATTCGAACTCAAATGAAATGATTCTCTCGTATTAATATCCCGTGCGTGCAATCCATTGCCGGCGGATCAAACTTTAATTCCCATTCACCGTATATCTTTCGTAGGAAGGAGTCGCCTATGGAAATCATGGTGATCGTACTCATTTGCGGCGGCCTGTTTGTCGCCGTGTTTCTGCTGCCCTGGTTGCTCGGAGTCCGGTATATCCCCAACAACCGCGTGGGGATCGTCGAGAAATACTGGTCTTGGAGGGGATCGCTCAAGGGAGGCGGGATCATCGCG
>JBEKLP010000049.1:0-19703 GCA_050010135.1 Anaerolineales bacterium | reverse complement strand
TCCTCGGCCGTCAGCGGGCCGTTCTCCAGCAGGATCCGCGCCGCCTCCATCTCCACCTGGTCCGCCAGCGGGCTGGTGAGCACTTCATCTCCCGGAAGCCACCAGGTTTGGCCCGTTTCGCTATCCTTGGGTGAGGTGGAACGGATTTCCGGATCCTCCTCGACGGCCTTGGTGAGAACGGCCAGGTGATGAGAAAAATCTTTTTCATCCTCCGGCCGTGAGACCGGCGGTAGCATGCGGCGATGGACCGTCTCGCTCCAAGCCGCGGCATGCAGCAACTCGAGCGGGGTAGGTTCCGCCCGCCAGGAGATTAACTGGCGCGCGGCCAGGCGCGCCAGTTCGGCCGCGGGCTCGAGGGTCTGCGGGCCGAGGGATGCCGGGGTGTGATTCGGGCCGGGCGCCGACCAGAGCAGTTGAGCGCATTCGGTATCCGACCGCAGGGCTCTTCCATTTAAAGAGAATCCGGCCTGATAGAAAGACCATAGCGCCGCGGCGAAGAATGCCGGCTCCGATTCCCCGACGAGCGCGGCCACCGGAGTTCCGACCGGGAGGTGGTCCGCCAGGGACATGGCCGATGCGGTCAACGCACGCGCATGCCAGTTCCAATCATAGCGGCGGCGGTGCAAAGCGCCGGCCAGGGATCCGGCGGCCGATCGTCCCCAAAGCCAATCCGCCCACATCGCCGAAAGGGTCCAGGCCGCCGGGTTGGGACGCGGTAAAAAGCTGATCAGGAAGTCCGCCGCCAGGTCTCCCAACGCAGGGGCCAGGTCGCGCGCAGTTCCCATATAGGTCGATATCGTTCCCTCTTCCAGGTTTTCGCCCTTGCGCCATTTTCGGACCGGAAGAGTCCGGCTGGGGCGGCTCCAATCTTCGGCCGCCCTCTCGATCACCCGCCAGACGTTCACTTCGCGGTATTCGGCGGGAGGCTGGAGCGAACGGGGTCGCAACCTTGCGAAGTGGGAATGTCCCCGCAGCATGTGCGCCTCGTCCAAAACCGTCAGCATCAACAAATCCGCGCAACGCTTCTCCTCGAGATCGAGTTTCATCAGTTCGAGCCGGGTAAGGATGAGGAACAAAGCGTAGATCGAACGCGAGGGGTATACATCCAGGGCTTCGGCGGCGTTGAGGCGGTACCAGTCGTCGAGCGGCGCCAGCCGTTCGAGGGCGAGGTTGTACAGCATCCGGCGCGAGGATTCGGACGGCATGCGGGCTTCGTCGGAGGACGTGATCGGTTCTTCGACGGTGTGGCCGCACGAAGGGCAGCTGCAAATCCGCCGTACGAGGCGCGCCTGGTGTTTCTTTTTTTTCGGTTCTTGAAGCAGCTCCGGCGATTCGGATTCCTCTTCCGGGGAAAGAGCTCTCGGGTCCGCCTCGGTCGCCCAGATGAATCCCTCGGCTTCGGAATCTCGGCCGCAAAAGGCGCAGGTCCCGATATACAGACCGCGGACAAGTGTTTCCAGGGTTTCGGCGGAACGGACGGAGGAATCGGGCGAAGTGGAAGGGGAGGATCGGGCCAGGCGCGAGAGGACGCTGCGGATGAGCTCCGGGGCGGGAGGGTCCGCCTGCAATCCGAGGAGTGCCCGGATCACCGGATTGGGCGCGGCCACCAGCAGCGCCGCGCCGGCCCGCGCGAGTTCCAATGCCAGCGCGGGAGACTGCCCGAAGGGATCGACTACCCGCTTGCTCCGCTTGCCAAGGCGACGGAGGAACTCCGCGCCCACTCCTTCGTAGTACGGCGGCAGGAAAACCGCCAGTGGTTCCGGAGGATCGAGTTTGCGGCCGGGGAAGAAGGGCATGTCCATTGCGTCAACCGCATCGTCCACCCGCAGCCGTGAGCCCCTGCAACTGCCGGAAAGTTGTCACCTTGGAAATTGCGCGCAGGAAGGCGCCGACCGTCGGGCACTGGTTGTACAGCTTTACCACGGCCGGGCCGACCGGGTCTTCACCGCGTTCCCCCGGCGTGTCGGCGTATGTTCCATAAAAGGCGAAGAACGCCTGATTGAGCCGGCGGATGTAATTGCCGTGTTCGGCCACATGCTCCATGATAAACACGCGGCGCGCTTCCATATATTTCTCCGCTTCGTCGATTTGTCCCGCCGCCAGCAGCCGGTCGGCTTCCACCCGGGTGACGTACATCTCGTGGGAATAGTCGAACGCGGGAGGCTGCGAGGCGGTTTGGGACGAACTCTCCGGAGCGGCGGGCGGCGGCGGAGGCGGAACCAGCTCGGGATAGTTGTGTTCGATGACCATGGCGCCGATCTGTTTTCCCACCAGGGAAGCCGTGGTCTCGTTGATCGTCCGCATGTCCCCCCCGGTTTCGTATTGCTGCCCAAGCGGCGTGAAGTACAGGTAGATGTGGGTCCACTCGTGCGACACGGCTTCCACAATCCAGTTGAGCCACGAGCTTTCCATGATCATAGTGGGGTAGGTGCCCAAGCCCCCCAGCGGAACGACGAGCGCTGAAACATTCAGGTTCTTTTCGACTTCCGATTCCAGTTCGATCTGCTGTTCGAGCGTCAGACCGGGAACCAATTGGATGTTCGCATCCTGGCGGATGACATTGCGCGGGGAGATGACCAGCCCCAATGGAATCTGGCTGTACCGGAACAGGACCGGCGGCAGCGCCTCGCCTCCGATGGAAAATCCCTGGGCGTTCAATTCGGCGGACACTTGGGATTGCAGGATGGATTCCACCAGGCTTTGTTCACCGGCCTGGCGGCGGCGCTTCTGCGCCAGGGTTTCCCGCAGCGAAGTGGATGCCTGCATTGGATTGGAAACCGCCGGGTCGGAAAATATCTTAGCCAGGTTGGATTCGTCGGCGAAGATGCTGTCCAACAGCCGGTCGTAATTCAGCACCGTATCGTGCCGGTCGGCTTCGGAAAGGTAGCGCTCGTCGCCCAGGAGAAATTGCAGCCCTTTAGCCCAGATGGCATCCGCCTCCCAGGAGATGAAATCGAATTCGTAGGGGGCGGTGTACATATGAACTTTGTCGGATGTCGACGGCGGGAGGTAGGAATCCCCCGCCAGCACCAGCAGGAGCGCCAGCAGAGTGGGGAGGACGGAGATCGCATACAGAATTCTGCGCAGAATGGCTTGCAGCATACGCGGGAACTTTCGACGCTACCGGATTCGCCCGGCGGCTACGGCGCTTGAAGGATATTTTGCACCCGGCTGGGCTGGGTGTAATGCACCATTCGATCATGGCGCGAATCGCTCACCCACAGGCCGCCTTGCGGATCGATCGCCAGGCCGGTCGGGGTATTGAGAGAATTCGGGTCGTCTCCGCACGTGCCCCAGACCGAGAGCACCACGCCGCGCTCGTTGAATTCGATGATGCGGCAGCTGCCCGGGTCGGTGATGTAAACGTGATGTACGGAATCCACCGCCAGATACGGTTTGGTGTCCGGCGAAGTTCCAAACCACCCGCTGACGTCGAAGCTCTCCGCGGAGGTGTAGGTTCCGTCGGTGTTGGGGGCGAAGATCTGCACCCGGTGGTTCCAGGTGTCGGCGACGTACACTCGGCCCTGCTCGTCCACCGCCAGGCCGACCGGCTCGTCCAGTTGTCCGTCGCCGGCGCCGGGCGTTCCGAATTGCCCGAGGAGTGCTCCGTCGGTGGATAGAACTACGATGCGTTTGTTCCCCGTGTCGGCTACGAACACGCGGCCCTGCGCATCCACCGCGATGGCGCGCGGACCGTAGAAAGCCAACTCGTCGGTCGTCGTGCCCGGCTTGGCGCCCCACATGGCGATGAAGGCGCCGTCGGAGGAGAATTTCTGGACGCGGTGGTTCCAGGTATCGGCCACGTATACCGAACCGTCCGGGCCGACCGCGACGCCCCACGGCTCGTTGAAGGTTCCACCGGGCGCAGAACTTTGTTGGACGTCGGCGAAGCTGCCCCAGGCCTTGATCAGATTCCCTTGGGCGTCGAAGTGCTCGATGCGGTTGTTCATCGAATCCGCCGCGTATAGGCTGCCGTCGGGCGCCACGGCGACGCCGCGCGGGACATTGAACTGCCCCGGATCGCTTCCGGTTTGCCCGAAGGTCCGGTCGGGGACGATATCGATTCGCGAGAGCTCATACGGATCAGCCCCGGTCGTCACGGCGGATTGCACCTGGGTGGCTCCGCCGAGGTAGTCGAGGATGTCTTTCCGGAAGTAAACATACATTCCTTCCTCGAGCGACCAATTGTCGAGCGTGTATCCGCCGTGCCCCTTCAATTGGGCCCACAAGGTGAAATCCCGGTTGAGCCAGATCTGGAACACCGCCTCCCGCACCTTGGGGTTGGTGATGAACGGCGAGATGTGGCCCCAGGCCAGTTTGAGGTATTCCAGGCCGGACATGGGCGGAGGAGAAGCCTGCTTGTTGGCGGCCGCGTTGCTGAGATATTCGGAATTGATGAAATCCCATTTGAGATTGAAGTAATCCTCGTTGTGCCACCACATCCGCACCAGGCGGAAACCCACGTAATCCTGCCCAAGGATCGGGACCACCTTGTCGTTGTTCTGTTCGCCGACCACGACGATCGCCGCGCGGCGAATATCCGCCGTCGGGTTAACGTCGAAGTCGATCTTATTAGGGTAGTGGCGCAGCGACCACCAGAATGGGTAGCGCACGAAGTTATCGTAGGCCACCACCAAGTTGGTGGTGCCGGTGGTGAGGTAGGAGAGCCGTTCGATTTCCTTCAGGGCGATCTTCGGTCCGGTTCCGCCGTGGGCGTAGGCCATATATTCGAAAGGATAATCGTAGTTGATATACGTGGCGGTATAGGCGGTCCGGGCGGTCAGGAGTGCGAGAATCGATAGAACGGCAAGGACGAGACCGCGCAAGCTCCTTGCCGAACGCGAGCATTCCGTTTCCAGAAAATATCCGACGGCCCAGGCGGCGGCCAGGATCATCGGCGCGGAGATCAGCATCGTTTGCTGGGGCATCTTTTCGCCGGCGTAGGAGAAGATCGTCAGATTGAACAGCGCCCAGAAAAGGAACAGGGCGACGGTGGGAACGGGGACTTCCGTTTCGTCGGCCCCGGAGAAAGGCGTGAACGGCCGGCTGGATGCGGAAGCCCAGAGTTTGCGGCGGATGGCGATGACCAGTGCGAGGACCGCGCCGATGGCCGGCAAATATTCGTAGATCGGGATTTGCAGGAAGATGTAGTAGAACCACGGCTGGCCGCCGCGCGCATCCGCGTTCTGTTGAATCCAATAACCGAGGAAACGCACCAGCCCGTCGAACAGCCCGCCCGCGTTGGTGAAGACTGTGGTGTAGAAGAACGCGAAAATTCCGAAGAAGATCAGCGCCAGAAACGGCCACAGTTTGCGGTTCCACCACAGACCGACCAGAACCGCGATCACAACCAGGGGCAGGATGTACGCCAGTGCGACATAGAAATCCTTGGTCCCCAACAAATCGGGGATACCGCTCAATACGGAAAAGTTCATGTCCTGCGGCGCCCGGCTCCCGAACACTTTTCCGAGCGCGTCCATGAGCGCCGCGGCGGTGAGCGGGAGGGTGAGCGTGCCCAGTAGCACCATCAGATCGAAGGAGCGCTCCCGGCGTATGACCCCGCCGAGATCCTGGAACAGCAGGACGACGCCCGTGATTCCCGCCGCCAGGCCGACGGCGCCAACTACCAGCCCGGGGATTAACGTCAGGGAATCCGCGTTCCTCAACATGAAAATTGCTGCGACGAGAAAGACCGCCGCCACCGCCAGGCAGGCCAAAAACCGCAACAGGGTCAGCCGGGCGATGTCTTTGCGGCGACCCAGACGATAAAGGAAATATCCGGCCAGGAAAATCATCTGCCCGCCGGCATAAATATAGCCCGTGGCTTTATCGGTGAAGTGGAGCGCATTCACAACGGTGAATAGAATCAGCATGCCCGTCTCACCGTGCTCGAGGTAACGCAGGATCGCGTAGATCGAAAGCAGCGACCAGACGACGATGAACGCCTCGTTACGCTGATACCTTCCGTAATACAGCATATAGGGTGAGATCAGGAAAAACAGCCCGGCAGCGAGCGCTCCGATCCGGCCGAGATACCGCCGGTAGAGGAAGAGCGCGATACCCACCGTGGCGATGCTGAACAGGGCCGCGGGCAGACGCGCGGTGAAATCGTTATCCCCGAAAGTGACAAAAGAGAGCGCGATCAGGTGCATCTGCAGCGGGCCGTGGGTCATCGGGTCGAAGCGGAATCCCAGCCCTTGGGAGAGGTCATAGGAGGGCACAAAGTGGTTAACCTCGTCGTGGCTGATGCCGCGGTCGCCCAGCCCGTAAAGCCGGGTGAAAACGGCGAGGATTAAAATAACCACGGCGAGAAAATTTTCCAAATTCCAGGGGAAGATCTTAGCCATTTGCAGGTCAAGATTCACCCAGGGCTTTGACGCTGTGTCGGTGGCGACGGTTGGCTGGTCTGTCATGAATTACTCTCCAAAGGAGTGCAAAAAGTGGCGCAATTTCGACCAATTGTATCTCATAACGGATTTCAATCCATCAAGTGTGGGTATTATAGAATCACCTGAGATTACTGAAAAAGTCCGTTTACAGTCGGATAAATCCCAGAATATTAACAACACCTTTAAAAACCGGCTTAAAGGGCCAGTCCCCGTGCTCTTCGGGGCTCGAATTTAGCCGGGCGCAGTTGGAACCACGGAGTCTTAACTCCGGGAAAGTGGGGCGTCACGCCAGTTCCTGAAAACAATTCAATTTCATTGAGCTAAGAAAAATGCGGGTGGAGATTTCCATCCGCATTTTTTTATTGATTTTCTGATGGCGAAAAATCTTCGCCGGGAGTTACCCGTTCTTCTTCTGGAACTCCTTCATGAAGCCGGCCAGCGCTTCGACGGCCGACATCGGCTGCGCATTATATAGCGACGCCCTCAGGCCGCCCACCGATCGGTGGCCTTTCAACTCGAGCAAACCTTCTGCGGTTGCTTCCTTTGCGAATTTTTTCTCCAGATCCTCGTTGGGCAGACGGAAGGTGAGGTTCATCCGCGAACGGGCGGCCGTCTCCGCGTGGCCCTTGAAGAAACTGCCGCTTCCGTCGATGACCCCGTAGATCACGGCGGACTTGGCCTTATTGCGCCGTTCGATCTCCGGCAGCCCGCCGATGTCCAGCAACCACTTCGCGACCAAACCGACTATGTAGATGGCGAAGCAGGGCGGGGTGTTGTAGAGCGATTTGTTTTCCGCCATCACTTTGTAATCCAGGATCGAGACGAGGTCGGCCGGTACGCGCGCGAGCAGATCCTCGCGCAGGATCACGACGGCCACACCCGCCGGGCCGATGTTCTTCTGCGCGCCGGCGTAGATCAGGCCGTATTTGGAAATGTCGAGCGGGCGGCTGACGAAATCCGAGGACGAATCGCACACCAGCGGAACGCCCGCCGGCGGAACGGGTTCGGTCGGCCATTCCACGCCCTGGATGGTTTCATTCGATGTGAAGTATAGGTAGGCCGCCTTCGGATCCAGCCTTAATTCGTTTTGGGCGGGGATGCGGTTGAAATTGGTCGCCTCGGTCGTCGCCGCGAGATTGACCGGGCCGCTCTTTTTCGCTTCCTTGATCGCCGCTTTCGACCAGTTGCCCGTCAGAACGGCGTCGACAGCCGCCCCGGGTGCGCGCAGGTTCATCGGGATCATGCCGAACTGCAGGTTGGCGCCGCCCTGCAGGAAGAGCACTTTGTAATTGGTCGGAATGGCATACAGGCTGCGCAGATCGGCTTCGGCCCGGGTGATGATGTCTTCGAACTGCGCGGACCGGTGGCTCATCTCCAGGACCGACATGCCGCTCCCGGCGTAGTTGAGCAATTCTTCCCGCGCCTTTTCCAGCACGGGTTGAGGCAGCACGGCGGGCCCGGCTGCAAAGTTGCACACGCGCCCCGCCTTCTGATCGGTGTAAAAGGTCATGTCACTCTCTCCTTTCGCTTTGTCGTCCGGCACAGGGTAGATAGAAAAAAAGAGACTCCTCCGCCCGAAGGGACGAGAGGAGTCTCTCGTGGTGCCACCCTACTTGGGAGACCTCCCGGGATGCCGGTAATCCGCCGGTCGGCCTCGCTCTTTGGGGCGCGTCTGCGCGCCCTCTGCTTGGATAACGGTCGCAGTTCCGGCCCAGACTACTTCAAATGAAGCGGGTTGGCCTGGACGACTCGGAGGCGCTCTGCGGTCCCGCGGTTGGATCGGACTCTCACCAGGGGATGGCCCCTGTCCGATTCTCTGGGCCCCGTTCGGGCCCGCATGTTCCTCGTCGATGTCTTTGTATATGAGATTGTGATATTTATAACATAGTGCCTCTGAGGTGTCAAGACGATCCGGAACGATTGCTGTTTGAAAATGATCATCCGCTGAATCCCTATGCCTTGGGCTCTTCCTCTATTGACGGGAAGAAACGTAAATATCCGCTTCGATCATCTGCTTCAAGTCGGCGGAATAGTAATGATGGATGAAGTATAGGGTTTTGCCGTCACCCGTCAGGGTCGGTTCCCCGGCGAAGGAGCTGATGATTTCCTGGCACGCTCCCCAGGTGCCGTCGGCTTGGCGCAGACAGCGAAACGTAGCCGGTCCCGGTTTGCCCTTGCGGCTGGAGGAGTCAAACCAAAGTTCCTGTCCGTCGAGGCCGATGAACGGCCGGTTTTCATCTGCGGCGGAGTTCACTTGCGGCCCGAGGTTCTCCGCCACGCCCCAGCCGTCCGGCGTAGAATGCGCGACCCACAGGTCGAATCCTCCCAGGCCGCTCGGCCGCTTGGATGCGAAGTAGATATCCCGGTAGCCGGTTGTGATATGCATCTCGCCGTCGACGTTCTGATTCATCCATTGGCCCGCGCCGGTCCAGTTGCCCCATGCGCCCTCTTTGAGCGTGGGGTAATACCATTGGATGGTTTTAACGTTTCCCGCGCGCACGGAACAGAAATACATCCGGTCCCCGATCATCATTTCGCATCCGTCCAACGCCGTCTGGCCGGGATTCTCCAGCGGCACTCGTTCCGGCTCGGACCACCCGCCCGCGGAGCGCCGGCTCATCCAGATCCCGGTCACTCCGTCGAGGATGCTTTTTTCGGCGGGGATGTTCACGTCCGGCGTGAAGAAAAAATACAGCGTGTCCCCGTCGGGCGTGATGAACGGGCTGTCCTCTCCCCCGGCGGTGTTCACGGGTGCGCCGAGCGGAATTGGCGTGCTCCATTCGGCGGCGATCGCCGGCGGCCATGAATCATTTTCCGGCGAACCTTTAACCGCACCGGGCCGTATGGATTCGCCGCGGTTTTTCGTCGCCGTCGGGGAAGCCGCATGGTATTGAATGGCGTTCGGTGTTGCGGATTGGCAAGCCAGAATAAGAATCGCGGGGAGAAAAAGGAGCGACAAACGCCGGATATCGAACCAGCGACGCCGCAAACCTGGTGGCGGTTTTTCTTCCATCGCTTTCGACTCGGGGGGAGGAAAAGGAGACCGTTTGGACGTGTCTTATTTCCAAAAGGGGCGTGCGTTAGCCGGCCCCGTCGCCGGTGGAAGAAATTTCCATCAATTCGCCGGTGGCGGTGAACAGCGTGCGCTCGCAGATGTTGGTCACCCGGTCGGCGAAGCGTTCCAGGTTGTGCGCCACCCACAACAGGTGGGTGGCGTGATCAATCGAGTCCGGGTTGGCGATCATCTGATTCACCAGCTCACGGTAGATCAGGTTGTAAAGCTTGTCCACCTCGTCGTCTTCGCGCGGGATGGCTTTGGCGGCCACAGCATCGCCCGCCAGAAACGCTTGGAGCGAACGGAGCAACATCCGCGTGGCTTGGCTTGCCATGGTGTCAAAATGATCCAGGAGGTCCGGCGGCAGCGGTTCCGGGCCGAGCAGGGTGATGATATGGGCGATGCCTTTAACGTAATCGCCCATCCGTTCCAGCTCGGTGATCACTTCGAGGATCGCGGCGAGGATTCGCAGATCGCGCGCCATCGGCTGCTGGGTGGCGATCAACGTCAGGCAGGCTTCCTCGATCGCAAACCGTTTTTTGTTGATAACCGCGTCGTGGGCTTCGATCTTGCGGGCCGCGGCGAGATCCCTCCGGCGCAGCGCGGCGACGACCTCCAGGAGCGATTGTTCGACCGAGCTCCCGAGTTCCAGGATGTCGTCCTGCAGGTGGTGCAATTGCTGTTCGAAAAGGTTGCGAGTCATGATGGTTCTCCTTCCCGCGCGAACCCCCCGGATCGGATTCCTGGCGGTTTCCCGCCCCGTCCGGAGCACGCACGATCTTGGCGAAAGGATGTTCCATCCATCCCAGCGGTACCATCCATCCGTTGAGGAAGTATAATGAGGGTATGACAAAGGCACAAGGTTGGGTTTTAATCCTCGGCATTCTCCTGATTGTGGGCATCGGCGCGGCGGTGATTGTTTCCGCGATCCGTGCTCCGGCCGATACCCTCTCCAATCTGCCCAGGCAGGTTTCCACCAAGATCGGTCAAATCCTGCACCCCACGCCCACCATTTATCCGGACCCTGTCACCGTGGTCAATGAAATCCGCACGCTGGCCCGGCTGGAAACGGTGCAATATACGGTTGAGAAGGTCATCACCGCCGAGAGCGGGCAAGGTCCGTTGGGCTTTCTGTTTGGAGATAAACTGCTGCTGGTTGCGCACGGGATGGTGATCGCCGGGATCGATCTGGAAAAGCTCCAAGCAAGCGATGTGCGTATCGACGCGCAGGGATCGATTTTCATCGTTATTCCCGCCGCTGAGGTTTTCACGGCCACGTTGGACAACAACAAAACATACGTCTATCACCGTGAGACTGGGCTGCTGGCGCCGAAAAAGGATTTAGAGACGACGGCGCGCCAGGCCGCGGAGCAACAGATTCTCCAAGCCGCACTGGAGGATGGCATCCTGCAGACCGCGACCACCAATGGCAAAGCCTATCTGCAGCGGTTCCTGCTTGCAATCGGCCTCAAGCAGGTGACGTTCATCGACGCCACGCCGGTGCCGGCCGGATCGACCGTCATTCCCCAGCCGACCGTGACCGCCACCCCGTAGTGCTCGGCGGTTTTTTCCCTTTCATCCCATGAAACGACTCCGATTCAGCGCAGTATTCCTGTGTATCTTGAGCGCCATACTGGCGTGCAATTTCCCCGGAGGGGGCGGCAGCCCGACGGAAGCGATTCCTCCGCCGCAGCTCACCCAAACCGCCGCCGCCCTCATACCGTCCTCCACTTCGCCCCCCGCCACCATCATGATTCCCGCCGTCCCGCTCCTGACGGCCGATATGCTCCGGAACGGCACGTACAAGCTTCCGCAGCTGGGGGAAACGGTGACGCTCACCGACGGCAAGTTCGACCGGGCGACTTCGAACGAGAACCTTCTGCACGTGGCGCTGCTGGATCCGATCGCGTTCGGAGACCTGAACGGCGACGGTGCCGTGGACGCGGCCGTTATCCTGTCCGAAAACGAAGGCGGCCCCGGATTCCTGATTTCGGTGGTGGCGATGCTCGACGTGGGCGGCGCACCGGTGCAGTCGGCCGACCGTTTTATCGAAGACCGGGCGCAGATCAACGCGATGACGGTTCAGAACGGCCGGATTGTTTTTGACGCGATCCTCCACGGCGTCGGCGACTCGATGTGTTGTCCGAATTTTCCGGTAAAGGAAACCCTTCAACTCCGCAACAACAAACTGATCCTTACCCATTTCACGTCCACCCCCTCCGGCGGATCGTTGCGGGAGATCCTCCTCACCGCGCCCGCGCAGGGCGCCGCCGTTTCGGGCTCGATCCAAGTTGTCGGCAGCGTGACCGTCTCGCCGTTCGAAAACACCCTCGGGTATTCGATCTTCGGCATGGGGGGAAACCTGCTGGGAAGCGGACCGATTATGGTGGCTTCCGGCGAGATGGGAACGCCCGGCACGTTTAATTCCCCCATCGATGTATCGGCCGTTCCGGCGGGCGCGGTCATCCGCCTGGAAGTATCCGACCTCAGCCCCGCCGACGGCTCGATCCTGGCGATGGATTCGGTGGAGTGCAGGGTGCAATGAGGAAAAACCCCGTTAGACTTTTCTAGTCCACTCGTCGTTTCCGAATTTTTCGCGCGTCAATCCGACGGCGCGCGTTTTTTCTTCTTCGCTGAGCGCCTCGCGCCGGAAGGAAATCCCAAACGTCTCGGCGAATCCGCGGCACACCGCGTCGGCGGTTTCCTGCCAGGCAACTTCGCGTCCGAGCAGATCGCCGAGCGTCGCAGCCCGGCGCCGGATGCGCTCCGGAGTCGAATCCGGATGCGCCAGTACCAGTAAAATGCGCGCCAAGTCCCCGCGGAGCGGAAGCGCGCCGTGCTGCAGCACGCAACCCAGCCGCCGGGCCTGTGCGCTTCCCACCAGTTTCTTCCCGCCGCAGGAAATTTCATAATGCGAGGGCACTTCGAAGCATACCGGATTGCCCGCGGTGCGCCCGGCGTGCCCCGCATCGGCCGCCGCGTCCACGCCGAGGTGCCGCAAGCCCGCCAGCAGCCCGAGGCTGATCCGGCGGTAGCTTTCCAGTACACCACCCTGCATCAGCGGGTGGCTCTCCGCCGCGACGAGGCTGTAGGTGAGTTCGTCGGTGTGCAAAATCGCGCGCCCGCCCGTCGGACGACGAACCAAACCCCACCCCAGACGGTTTAGCGCATCGAAATCGCAATCCGCGGCGGGTTGAGCGTAGCCAAGCGAAAGCGTCGGCGGCTCCCAGGCATACAGGCGCAGGGTCGGCGCGAGCCCGCCCGCGGCCGTCGCTTCGAGGATGGCTTCGTCGATCGCCATGTTGAAGGCCCCATCGCGGGGAGCATCGAAAATCGCGCGCCAAGTTTCGCGTTCCATCGGGGCGATTATAACTTCGGATCGACGACCTATCCTCCCACCCCGCTTTGATATTAGGTTCAGGAAAACTGAGGTTGCCCCTCCTTCCTTCCCTTAAGGGAAGGAGGGAGGGGTTTGGCGTGGGTAGTTAGGTCGCCGCCTCGGTTATAATCCCCGGGCCGATCCTTCCGGCATCCGTCGATGACTCTCCGCCTGGCGTTATGTTTCCTCTTCCACCAAAACCTGGGCGAACACGCCCAGCGCGCAAGCCGCATCTGCTATCGCCGCGTGGTCGACGTGCTCCACAACCACCCCCGCATGAAATTCAATTTGATGTTCTCCGGCACGCTGCTTGATGCGCTGTGCTGGTTCGATCCGCGGCTCTTGGCTTCGGTCCGCTCCGGATTGGACGACGGCATCTTCCGCCTGGCGGGGAGCACTTACGCGCAAAGCCTGCTGCGGGCCGGCGAGGATTGGGACAACGCGCATCAGATCGCTTTGCACCGGCAAACGCTGAAGAAATATTTTTCCGCGGAACCGGCCGCCTTCTGGAGCCCGCAGCGGACTTGGTCCCCGCGCCTCTCGCCGCTCCTGGTCTGTTCCGGATACCGTTTTCTTCCGCTCGAGGCGCGCACGCTGCGGGAGGCCGGCGCGGAATCCCCCTGCGCCTTTCAAATTCCATCCGGCGAAGATGCACTGACGGTTCTATGGGACGACCCGCGTTTGCGCAACCGATTGACGTTCGCCGCGTGGTTTCACCGCCCCGACGTGATGGGCGAAACGTTGGATGCGTGGAAATCGCGGCCGGACTGCGACCGGCTCTTTCCGGTCTGCGCGGAAAACGCCGACGCATTCGGCTTGAGCGCCTACGAAGGCGGATTGGATCCGCGCGCCGATGCGGACGGGCTGGACCAAGCGCTGGATTGGATCGAAAACTCCGGAGCGGCCGAATGCGCTTTTTTAGACGAGGCGCCGCAGCCGGCCGGGGAGCTTGCTTCCGATCCGGCGGGGTGGGGTGAAAGCTTGGATCGGACGCTCTTGAATCCCGATGCGCCGGCGCATGAGGAAGGCTATCGCGATTGGCAGGATTTCCTCGACCGGGCGCCGCGCCTCCGCCACTTCCGGAAGATTCACGGCGCCGCGCGCCTGAAGATGGTCGCGGCGCAGCGGGCGATGGACAGCGCGGCGGAAGCCGCCCTCTCGAAATCCCCGCCCGAGGCCGGAAGCGAATTGTTCGCGCTCTCCGAGCGCGTGTTCTGCGCCCACCAGAGCGGGTTCGGCGACGTGGGGGTGGGCGGGCGCGGCGATCCGTCGTGGGAGGGGATCGCCGCCGCAATTGCGGTCGCCAAATCCGCCGAGCTTGCCTGCGGGCGGGATTCCTCCGGCGGGAAGGGAATCATCGACGATCTCACCGGCGACGGCGAGGATGAAATCCTGCTGCGAACCGCGGATCGGATGGCGATCCTTTCGCCCTGCGGCGGCCGGCTGCTGTATTGGATCGATCTGCGGCGCGGGATGCTGCACGTGGGTAACCCGCTCGCCGTTCCGGTTGGGTCGCTCCTGATCGAGGCGCGCTCGCCGGAATTTGCCATGCTGCCCGACGATTGGCTTCCGGCGGAGAATGATCCTCCGTCGGAGAGAAAGCCGGAGGGAGGCCGGCGACGGCTGGCCGGGCTAGAGGGGTCGTACCTTCCGGAGGAAGACGAGCCGCTTCCAACCTGGCCGCGGCCCCGTTCCGCCGCGTTGAAACCCTCGCTGCCGGTCCGGCGCCGGGCGCTAAACGATTTCATCTCGCTCGACGACGGGCCGGAGGAGCCGCCGGAACCGCGCCTCGATTTCCGCCTTTCCGACGGGGCCGTCACCTTCCTACGATTCTTCGGGTACCGGCTGAGGATGGCCAAGCGGGTGAGTCTGACTGCGCGCGGCGTGCGGGCGATGTACCGCTTCCGGAACGTGCACACACGCCCCGTGAAAGTACGGCTGCGGCTGGTCTCGGAAGTCTGTCCGGATTATTCAACCCTGCTCTCTTCCGCCGGTCCGGCGCTTGAGCCGGCGCGATTCGGCCGCCGGGCTTCGCCGGGCATCCGCAATTTGCGGACGGGGCACGTGCTGGTGAGCCACGCTTCGCGCGCGGCGACCGTTCCCGCCGCTTTCCAACCCGGCGTGCTGGCCTGGGAATTGACCCAGACGTTCTCCTTTTTGATCGAACCCGGCCGGACGGAGATGATTATTATCCGATTGAGTTTGTATCCCGGTCCTCAGCCGGAAGCCGGATTGCTATCCGCGGAAGATTACCGGTATTTATAGAAGATGTAAAAAAAGGCCGCGGAATATTTTTTCAGAGATAAACAGCCTGATCAATTATGGACCGTTTCGGATCCTGGGTTGATCCCCCGCAGCGCACATGGCCGGGGATCCGGAGGAGTCCTGGTTTTTTTTAATATAAAGACCCGAAAGGCCTGGAAGCCTTTTCGGGTCTTTGTCGCAGATCCATTCTAAAAAACGCGGAGCCCGAAGAGCTCCGCGTTTTGGAGCACCGGAACGGATGGAGCTAAGGTAACGTCCAACAGATCGCGTAAATATTCATCAATTGACTGGAGCCGGATGTATTTGTTGCCGCGGCATTCCACTTAGTGCGATCGAGACTCATGGTGGAGTTATATACCACCAGTCCGTTCCCGAGTGCATAGCCGCCTCCTGTTACCAAGGTTCCCGCCGGACATAGCGCTTCGCCGCTCCCGATACCCCCACCGGAGACTGTCACCTGTTTCGCCGCGGAGGACGTGCTGCCCCCCGCGCCGGATAGACAAATCCCATAGATGTTAAACAATTGGCTCGAACCGGAAGTGTTTCTGGCATAGGCTGACCAGCCGTTTCCATTCATGCTGGTGTTATAGACCCAGAGGGAATCCGCGCTGGAAGCGAAACCCCCGCCGGTGACTACGCTGCCGCCTGGGCAGGCAGCCGTATCATAGCCGACACCTCCCGCAGCGACGGTTATTTGTTTAAGGATTTGCTGGGTCGTGCCGGAGGTGCCGGACAGGCAAATCGCGTAGGCGTTCAACAGCTGAGCCGACCCGGAATAGTTTTTAGCGTACGCACCCCATCCGTTTCCCTCCATGGAGTGGGTATAGACGACCATACTATTCCCGGCGGCAAATCCCCCGCCGACGACCACGCTTCCTGCGGGGCAGGCGACAGTGGCATGGCCGACATTTCCGGCCGTGATGCTCACCTGGGAGAACACCTGGTTTGTCGTCGGCGCAATGGCGGGCGGCGGCAGGATCGCGTTCACTTTGATCTTCACCCAAAAGGCCGTGTTCGCATCGTTCCCGATCCCGAAGATCGAATTATCGGAGGCGCGCAACTTGAAGTAGCCCTGGTATGTGCCGGCGACGTTGGGGGAAACCAAATTCACGGATACGTCGACCGTTCCGCCCGGCGCAACCGTCCCCGGGGTGAGTTGCTGTGCGGCCGGTGCGCCCATCTGATCGCCGTGATCGAACACCAGAGAATAGCCCGAGGTCCAGGTGCAGGAACCGGCGTTCTGGAGGCGCCAGGTTTTAGTAAAGTGGTCGCTGGGGGTTGTCTCCCAATTATCCGGGATGGTGACATCGGAAATGAATCTCGCCCAGTTGCAGGGGACGGGCGTGGAACTTGCGGTGGGTGTGTAAGTCAGACTGGGTACAAACACCGTCGGCGTGACCGAGGGCATCAGCGTGTTCGTCGCCGTGTCGTTCGGACCGGCCGAGGCAACTTGAGTCGTCCCGCCTTGCGAAGGAACGGTCCCCTGCGCCATCAGGGTCTGCCATTGGATGGCGACGATGGTCTGGGCGGACAGCGTCTCGATATCCGACGGACTGAGTGTGGCACTCGTCGCCGGGGACAGGTTGCACGCCAGAACTGCGGCCAGCAAGCCTGCGATGGGAAGAAGGTAAAGCCTGATTTTCATGATGTTGCCTCCTGAATAAAAAAGAGTATTACCGTTCGATACATTCTATTGTAGCGGAAAAGCGGTTCCACGGTTGTGGAAAACAAACCGGATGGAGGTTTTTTGGAGGTTTTCTGTTGATCCTGGCCCGTGAAGGTCGGAATTCTAAATACCGCTTCCCACTTTCCGCCGATTGAAGACGGGAATTGTACACGGAAAATACCGAAAGAACCCACGGAAGACACCGAAGATAACCTTCGGGATTTTGACCGGGAAATATTTGGGTTTTTCTTCGGTGCTTTCCGGTCTCCCCGGTGAAATCCGTGTTCGTTTTTTCCGACGCGGGGAATTTGCCAATCCCTCCAAGCGGTCTTTCCGATGGCGACTATAATACGTAAGATAGTTCTTCCCGGAGAAGATCCTTGACCAACGGAACGGAGAAACCCTTGCGAATCTTATTCCTCTCCGCCGAGGCGGCGCCGCTGATCAAGGTCGGCGGGCTGGCGGACTTCGCCGGATCGCTGCCGGCGCGGTTGCGCCGGATGGGGCACGACGTGCGCCTCGTCCTGCCGTTGCACCCCTCGCTGCGTCCGCTTGTCGCCGACGCAAAACCCGTCGCCCGCCCCGCGGTTTCCGCGCGCGGTTCGTCGATGCAGGCGGAAGTCTACCTGATCGAGGAGAACGGCGCGCCGGTTTATCTCGTCGACGGCCCGCCCTTGCGCGCCTCCGACGCAATCTACCACGCTGATGCAGGACGCGACGCCCCCAAATATGTTTTTTTCTCGCTGGCCGCGCTCGAACTGGCCCGCAGCCAGGGATGGAAGCCGGACCTGGTGCACACCAACGATTGGCACACCGCCGCGGCCAACCTCTGGCTCGCCGGACACGGACGGCAGGACCGGTTCTTCCGAGGCGTGCGCTCGATCCTGTCTGTTCATAATCTGCCCTATTTCGGACAGAACGCCGGATGGGCGCTGGCCCAGTTCGGGTTGGGCGTGCCGGAGCATATTCCCGCCGCTCGCCCCGCTTCCGACGCCGCGGAGTACGACCGGTTTGCCGCGCTTCCCTATTGGGCTTATTCCACGCTGCTGCCGCTCGGGATCGCCGCGGCGGACCGGATCATCACTGTCAGCCCCTCCTACGCGAAGGAAATTCTCACGCCGGAGTTCGGCGCTGGGTTAGAGGAATACCTGCTTACCCAACAAGACCGGATCGAGGGAATCCTCAACGGTCTGGATCAGGTAGTATGGGATCCGGCGACGGATGCGCATCTGGATTCGAATTTCGACCCCGCCACGATCGACCGGCGCGCGGACAATAAGCTTTCCCTGCAAAAGGCTTTGAGCTTGGATCCGGATCCTTGTACGCCGCTGATTGGCATGGTCACCCGGCTGGACGAACAAAAAGGAATCGACCTCGCCCTGCCGGCGTTGGAATGCTGGTGCGGGGGCGGGAACCAGGCGGCGATCCTCGGGGCGGGCGATCCGTACCTCGAGCAGCAATGCCGCGCCTTCGCCGCGCGCCATCCGGGAAAGGCGGCGGTGGAAATCGGATATCACGACCGCTTGGCTTCCCTGATCTATGGAGGATCGGACGGATTTTTTATCCCGTCCCGGTACGAGCCCTGCGGAACCAGCCAGATGATCGCGATGCGCTACGGCAGCCTGCCGATCGTGCGCGCCGTGGGAGGATTGAAAGACACCGTTCGCGACGCCTCGCAAGAGGATGGAACCGGGCTGACATTTGGCGATGCCTCGCCGACGGCGGCGGCGATGGCGCTGGGCCGGGCCGAAGAGATTTTTCGCGAACCTCAGCGGCGGGATACACTGCAACTCCGCTGTATGGACCAGGATTTCGATTGGGCGCGCTCGGCGGAAGCATATCTCGCCGTCTATCGCCGCGTGATCGCCGGGTGAACCGTGCCCAAGATCCCGCCGCTTCCCGTGCGATTGCCATGAATGCCGCGCGCAGGGCGGGCATCCTCCTTCACCCGACTTCGCTCCCCGGGCCGTTCGGCATCGGTGATCTCGGCCCGCAGGCTTACCGGTGGGTGGATTTCCTCGTGGAAGCGGGCGCGACGGTCTGGCAGGTTCTGCCGCTCGGGCCGACCGGGTACGGCGATTCCCCTTATCAATCCTATTCCGCGTTCGCCGGAAACGTGTCTTTAATCAGCCCCGAACAATTACTATCGGAAGGATTAATCCCCGATGGCGATTTGCAAAACCACCCGGACTTTCCTGACGGAACGGCTTCTTTCGCCGGAGCTCCGGAATTCAAGGCGCGGTTGATCGGAACGGCGCACCGCCGGCTGGCCTCCGGAGAAAACCCCGCACTGCAAATGGAATTCGCACAGTTCCGCGCCCGAGAGGAACACTGGCTGGAGGACTACGCGCTGTTCATCGCCCTAAAGCGGGCGCATGGGGAGCGCCCGTGGCGGGAATGGGAGCGCGACCTCCGGTTGTTCCGACCGGACGCGGTGAAAAAAGCACGCGCCGACCTCTCCGGGACGATCGACGAAACCGCGTTCGGACAGTTTCTGTTCCAACGGCAGTGGGGGGCGCTGAGGCGGTATGCGCGCGAGAGGGGGATTTTCATTCTCGGCGATTTGCCGATCTTCCCGGCACTGGACAGCGCCGACGTCTGGACCCATAAAAAATATTTTTCCGTTGACGATGAAGGCCATCCGATCGAGATGGCCGGCGTTCCGCCGGATTATTTTTCCCCCACCGGCCAATTGTGGGGAAACCCGGTCTTCCGTTGGGACGTTCTCCGGGCCGAACGTTATGCCTGGTGGATCGAACGTGTGCAAGCGGCGCTGCGCTTGTGCGATTGGATGCGCCTGGATCATTTCCGGGGGTACGCAGGGTATTGGTCGGTCCCGGCGGGAAATACTACGGCCGAGATCGGCAGCTGGATGCCGGGGCCGGGGGAGGATCTCCTGGAGTGCGTGCGCCGGGCGGTGGGCGGGATGCCGTTCCTGGCCGAGGACCT
>JBEKLP010000048.1:0-20307 GCA_050010135.1 Anaerolineales bacterium | reverse complement strand
GTATCGACCGCCTTCGAAAAAAACGCCTTAACCTCCTCTCGCTTGAATCCCTGCTTCCCGAAGACGACGCCCCCGATCCCGCTCCCGGCCCGGAAAATCAAACCGATCAAAAACAAGGCCAAGCCGCGGTCCAGGAGCTTTTGGCGAACCTGGGAAAGGAAGAACGAGCCATGATTGTGATGCGCTATTGGTACGACATGTCTTACGAGGAAATTGGCCGCGCCCTTTCCTATTCCGTCAGTGCGGTTAAGAGCCGTCTGCATCGCGGCCGGCGAACGCTGGCCCAGCGGTGGGCGACGGTACATGGCCCGGCGCCCGCATGGGCAGGAGACCGCCATGAATAGACATTTGCCGTTTGAGGATTGGATCTTCGCCGATGATGCCCTCCCGGAAAACGATCTTCGGGAGTTGCAGCGCCACTTGCGGGAATGCGACCAATGCCGGTCGATCGACCAACGCTGGCAGGCCGCCCGCCAAGCCATGCGGGAAGCGGGCATGCAGACGCCTGCGCCGGGATTTACCACCCGGTGGAAAGCCATGGCCAGGCGGCGTCTGGATACACCCGGCCCGGCGCAAGCCTGGATCTTCCTCGCCGCCACCGGACTGGGGTCGTTGGTTATGGCCGTTCTGCTTGCGACGCAAACTTCCACGGAAGGTTTTTCTTTATCCGGGGTGTTTTCCCGCAGCTCGACTGCGGTGGTAGGGATGCTTCAGGATTGGGCGAACGCTTCCAATGCACTGGGAATGGTATTACGGATCATTTCCCGGTCCATTCCCCCCGCTTGGTATCTGATTGCGGTGTTTCTCCTAAGCGTCCTGGGGATCCTCGGGTTGCTCTGGTTCGTCCGCACGACCCACGAGGGGAAAAAATGACGGTCAGGCTTCGGACCGGTTTCTTGATCGCCTTTTCCGCGGCACTGCTCCTCCCGCAGATCGCCTGGGCCAGGGGCGCGGGAATCCACGATGTTGTAATCGGAAAACCGTTTACCCTTTCCGAGGGGGAGGCTTTCTCCGGCAATTTGATCGCCGTGGGTAGCTCGGTGACAATGGAGAAAGGATCGACTTTTGAAGGGGATATCGTCCTGGTCGGCGGATCTTTGGAATCGGCCGGGAGAATCCTCGGCCAGGTGGCATCGATCGGCGGAACGGTGCACTTTGCATCCACGGCAACCGTCAGCGAAGACGTCGCCGTCATCGGTTCCGCTCCACGGTTGGATCTCGGGGCGAAAATCAATGGATCAGTGAAAAGCATCGGAGATTTTCCGCTGTCCGATTCCAGTTGGGTGAAGGCGCCCTCCTTTCGAATCTTGCCCGCGGACTTTTTCATCGGTGGTCTCATCCCGGGGAAAATCGATCTCTGGTATGAAGGAACGGCGCTGCTGTTCAAAGTCCTATTGCTCTCGGCCATTGCCGTTCTTGTTGTCATGTTCCTGCCCGTACCCACCCGGCGCGTGGCCCGGACGATTGCCGGACAACCCGCGGTTTCGTTCCTGATCGGCATGCTCACGCTGGTGGCCGCAGCAGCACTACTCTTGCTCCTGGCGTTTACCATCTGCCTTTCGCCGGTCAGTTTATTGGGAGCCTTTATCTTGTTGGCGGCGGTTCTGATGGGCTGGGTCGCGCTGGGTTCGAAGGCGGGTGAAGCGTTGACGTCGCTGCTGGGCGCGAACTGGCATCCTGCGGTTCAGGCCGGTGTGGGAACGATGATTCTCACGCTCGTAGCGAGCGGGGTAGCATATATCCCCTGCGCGGGATCATTATTGGATATTTTATTTTTATCCTTCGGTTTGGGTGCGGTGGTATTAACACGGTTCGGCGGGCAGGAATATCGGACCGAGCGCAAAGAAGAATCTTCTGCAGCGGTTTGATCGACAGAGATTCATCCCCGGGCAGACATCCGGAATTAATCCCTACTTGTGTTTACAGTCAAAAGGATCGCGTTCTCCGAGAGAAGGCCATCCTTTTTTTGGTGGATTGTCTGGGGAGAGTTATCAAATGGGTCGTAGGATGCGGTCTTCCCGCAACCGCTTGAACAGCAGCGTGGTGCCGGGCACTTCGGATTCCTCGGCGGCTTCCTGCCATGCTTTTACACCCAGGTTTTCGATGAGGGTCTGCGCATACCCGGCGGTTTTCCATGCGCCGGCTTTGGCCAGGTTTGGCTCGGAGAAAATCAGCGCCGCTTCGCTCTGTAATTCAGATGAAGCGGATTCCATCGCCGCGATTAAAAGCCGGAGCGATTGATCGACCGGCGCTTCCTTGGTCAGGACGATTTCGTCCGCGCGCGTCACCAGGTTGTCCACCCGCCAACCGATTGCGCCGACGACGTCGCCGTCCTGTTCCAACAGGAAGTAGGCCTTCTGGCCGAAGGCGGCCATGATATCGTCCCGCGTCAGCGGCGTGGCGGGCTTCCGGTTGCGGTTGAGGAAGGATGTGATCAGGTCGGCGTCGTTGGGGCGGCCGCGCCGGATGGCGGGTTTGCCGCGCACGACCGGAACCGGAGCAGCTTCCGCCGGTTGGGGCTGCGGGCCCGCCGCCCAGGCGTTTTGCACCTGATTCCAGGTATCTTCGAAGGATTTGGAATTCTGGATGACCACCTTGGCCCGCGCAAGTTTCCCTTTTTGGGCGGGTTGGACCGCGATCCGTTGCCGGGCCGTGGTTTCGCTCAAACCGCGTTTGCGGACCAGGCGATCGATCTGGACGTCCGGTGTGCAATCCACAACCCAGATCGTATCGCATGCATCGGCCAATCCGGATTCGAACAACTTGATGGCTTCCAGTACGACCACCGGCGAATGCGAGCGTTCGATAAGCAGGTCCACCGCCTGGATCACCAGCGGATGCATGATCTCCTCCAGCTGGTCCAGCAGTTTGGCGTCGGCAAAGGCCAGCCGCCCGAGCGCCTTGCGGTTGATTTCACCCTCCGAATCGAGGATCCATTCGCCGAACAGGCGGATCACCGCTTCATACGCCGGTCCGCCGCGCGACATCGCCCGGTGTGCGACTTCATCCGCATCGATGCCGAAGGCGCCAAGATGTTCGAGCATCTTGCGGACTACGCTCTTTCCGGTGGCGATATTACCGGTGAGGCCGATTACGTATTTGCCGTGCCAGCGACTCATGAGGTGCGGATTATCCTTCCTTGCGGAATTTTACCGCGACGGGTGTGACTGTCAAAGGGACGGGCCGAAATTGATGCGGTGGGAGAAACCAGGACATCCGCCCCGGGCAAGGATCAGGGGGTGCGGGTTTGGGCGTAGTATATCTGGTTGCCTACGGCGAGGTACAGCACTTTATCCGCGCCGACGGCCAGTGCCGTTGCTTCGCGCGTCTCCGGGGCGATTGTCACGCGGTAACGCGAAATGAAATTCAACGCCATGCTGAAACGGTAGGCGCCCCGGCCGAGCGGATCGAGGAAGAACAGGGTCGGCTCGGGAGGCTCATTGTAATAAATCCGGCTGAGAAGCGCGTCTTGAATCTGCGACCCCACCGTGCGTCCGGGGCGGGTGTCGTTGAAAAGAATGTCCTCGCATAATTCTCCACCGGTGGAATTCTGATCCGCGGATTGGTAGAGGGGATCATACTGGCAACGGGTGACGTGCCCGTCGGCGTGGAGGAAGAACACTTCACCGTCGGCCACGACAAAATCCACGGCGTCGGCCAGCGAGGGATGGTCCGCAGAAAAATAATCCGAAGGGGGTTGGTCGAATCCTCCGCTCTCGCTCATCCCGTAACGCCATAATCCGTTGTTCACCGGATCGAGCACGTAGAGCTTTCCATTATAGTAATCGATCGCCGTCGGCGTGGCCCAGCCGGTCCGCGGCACGACGAGCTTTCCGGCCATGGATTTGCCGCCCGGAGGGCAGTATAGCAGTGTGCCTTTACCATCCATGGCAACCACCGCCCCGCCGTGCGTTGAGGAAGGAGTCTGCGTTCCGATGGATATATCCGGGACCCAGACGATGTCCGTCAGGGAATTTACCGCAATATCCGGATAATCCCCGGATTGGCAAAGGAAGGTATCGTCCATTTGGTATCCGCCCTGACCGAGCAACAGGTGGAGGACCCGGTCCTGAGTGCTGTCGAGCGCATAGAGTTCCCGATCGAGAGCCAGGAGCACGGTGATCCGGGCGTCGGCCTCCAACCCGCCGGAGACGGCGGGTTGAAATTCCAACGGCGTGATTCCGTCGAAATCGTCGAGCATGCGGGCCGCATGATTTCGCAGCGTGGTTAATTCGTCCGAAGATCCATACTGGGCAGCGGTCTTAAGGAAGTCGAACGTCTTCTGCCAAGCGTCACGGGCTTTGAACGGATCCGTTTGCGCGTTAGCAACCGACGCCTGGGTCCGGGCTTCCTGCATCAACCGGGAAAATTCCATCGCATATCCCTGGCGGAAATACAGAACCGCCGCCACCGCCACCGCCAGCAGCGGAATGGCGACGGCCGTGCCGAGCAGAACGGCAGGGGGAAGGGAAAAGCGTTCGTTTTCCTGCAGCACACTGCGGGGAAGAATCCCCGCGAGGAATGACCGGATTGCATCGGCCGCCGATGCGAGCGTTACGCGCAAGGAATGTCCGAAGGCGGAGATGGCTTCCCGCGGCGAGATACCGGGTTTCGGCGCCGGTTGTGCGATGCTAATCGGGGAATGCATCCGAGCCTGGCCGGCCGGAGAAGGTTCTTCTTTTCGCTCGGGGGGCAGTGGCGGTTCCATACGCCGACCGGGAATATTCGCGCGGGATGAATCGGCTTTCTCTTCTCTGGGGGCGGTAGTTGATACGGTTGACGCGGTCGCCTTCTGTTTCTCTGCGGACTCCTTGGTCTGCGCATGCAGAATGAAGGGAACCTGTGATTTACCGGATCCAGTCGGAGGGGCGCCTTTGACGTCGCGCTTCTGCGGGAGGAAGGGCAACCGCCGGGCGGGCGACGCGGATTTTTCCGGAGAAGGTTCGGGCGAGAAACGGATGATCAGGCTGCCGGATGGTTCCGAACGCGATACGCTTTGTTGGGCCATGCGTTCCGCGATCGATTTCAGCGAAAGGTTGGCCAAACCGGATGGCACGGCTGCCGACCAACCCGGCATGGGAGAAGCGGCGAGGATGGCCGTAGTGGTCCCCGAAAGCGACGAGTGCCCATAACGAAGGTCGACGTTGAGCATTGTGCCCAGGGCGCGCGACGGGGAATCCCCCGCGGGAGGATAGACTTCGACGTTGTTTTCGTGGAGGAGAAGACCCAGAACGTTCCCGGCGAACCCCAGGTAAATATCGCCCTCGCGCAGGATGGCGCACAACGCGTGCAACTGGACCATGCCGCTCGCCATCGGGCCGATAGGCGTGGCGGCCTGACTGAAAGGCAGGACTTCGGCGTTGGCCGCAACGAACGCCGCGCGCAACGCAGCAGTTACGGAGCCGGGTGTTTCAAAATAAACCTGCGCCATCAGCGCGGAAAGCCGGTCGAGTTCCGCCGCGGGCATCGGGGTGCGGGCTTGGAGGTCAAGGGCGACAAACAGGATCTCGCCGGTTCGTCCGCGTGCCGCGCGCCGCGGAGACGGCACGACGAGATTCCCCGGCGTCAGATTCTCGGAGAACGAACCGTTGGAAAATTGCGCTGCTAGAATTTCCGGCAAAAAGGGCGACATGACGCGATCGGGGTCCTCGGGACCGTATCCGTATCAGGCTGCAAATATTATGCCACGAACCGGTGGGAAGGGAGAGTGCCGGAACGGGTCAATCCCGGGGGGTTCGCAGGAAGAGGTCGATGGATTGGGCGGCCCGGCGGCCGGAGACCATAGCTGTGGACACGAGATCCGGCCCGCTGACGGTGTCTCCTCCGGCGAAGATTTCCGGCCGCGAGGTGGCGCCGTTTTGTTTATCGGCGCGGATCAGCCCGTTGGATTGCATTTCCAATCCAGCAATGGAGGCGCCGATTTCCGGATCGGGACAATATCCAAGAGCCAGCACGACAGTTTCGGCTTCGACGGTGAAATTCGATCCTTCGATGGGAATTGGACGGCGCCGCCCCTCCGCATCCGGCTCTCCCAATTCGCACTTCAGGCATTCGACGGCGCAGACCCGCCCGTCTGCGTCCCCCAGGAAGCGGACCGGCTGGGCGAGAAAGTGGAAGACCGCTCCCTCTTCGCGCGCCAGCTCGCGGTCTTTCCGACCTCCGGGCATTTCTGCTTCCGTCCGCCGGTACAAGCAGGTCACTTCGCTGGCGCCCATCCGCAAGGCGGAGCGCAGACAATCCGAAGCCGTATCCCCGCCGCCGATCACGACCGCTTTTTGACCGATCGGAAGGCGCTGCTGCCAGACGGGAGGAAGATATTCCGGCCTCAAGTTGAGGCGCGCCAGAAATTCGTTCGGGGCGTAGATTCCGCGTAGTTCGATCCCCGGTATTTTGATCCCGGACGGTATCGACGTTCCCGTTCCCAGAAAAACGGCAGTAAATCCCTCGGCCAGCAGGCGCTCAACAGGCAAATCCTTCCCGATGGGTGTGTTCAGCCGGAACGTCACCCCGGCATGGCGCAGATCCTCCACCATGGATCCGACGATCGACTTGTCAAGTTTAAACGCAGGGATTCCGTAAACGAGCATTCCACCAGGGGCGGCGGCCGATTCGAATATCTCCACCTGATGACCCTGGGCGATGAGCTGTTCGGCGCAGGCCAACCCGGCCGGTCCGGAACCGACGATGGCCACGCGTTTGCCGGTGGGGGATCCGGGGCGGATGAAAAACCGGTCGTGCATCCGGCTCGCATCCGCCGCGAAGGTTTCCAGCGTGCCGCACAAAACCGGCTCGCGGGTTTTATTCCGGACGCATGCGCATTGGCAGAGTTGTTCATGCGGACACACCCGGCCGCAAATCTGCGACATGCTCGAGGTTTGGCGGTAGATATCCGCCGCACCGAGAAAATCGCCCCCCTCGATTTTCCTCAAGGCGCCGGGAATGTCGTTGTGCGCCGGGCAGGCTTTGACGCACGGGGCGAGAGGGCATTGCAGGCAGCGCGACGCTTCGCGAGTAGCCCGCTGGGGCGTGAGCGGGAGCCGGATTTCGATAAAGTCCTTCAATCGCTCCGCAACCGGACGTTCGGGCGGTTCTTCATAAGGGATCTTTATGCGCGCTTTTCGATCGAGGGTCGCCGTGGAAATCACATTCGTCATTCGGTCTCTCCGGGTGGAGACGCAGGATACGGTCTCCCGGGCATAATCCGCGTCATTTTATCCGATTTTTAACATTTTTTACATATATTCTCCATAATCACCGGTTACAATAAGATCAGGCTTGTACCTTCCAATAGGACGAGGAAATGATTTTCGCGTCGATTGGTAAAAGAAAAAACCGGTTTTCCAGGTTGAACTAACCGTCCTTTACATACAACAACCTGCAGAACATTTCGGGGTTGACACGGCGTTCGAAAACCGGGCCGTGTAGCTGTCCGTAAATGAATAGGGGTCGGAGAAAGCCCTCACAGGAGGATGCATGAGAAAACATTGGAGAGCCATTCTTGTCGTCGGATTGTTGGTAATTGCCGGGGTAACTGTGCTCGTTTTTATCCGGAGAGGCAATACTCAACGGCAATCGCAATCATTGCAAACGTCTGTTCTGGCGCGCGGCACACTATCCGCCTCGATCGGCGCCACGGGGACGATCCAAGCCAGGCAGCAGGCTTCGATAGCATTTTCCATCAGCGGCCGGGTTGGGATGGTGCATGTTCAATTGGGGGATCAAGTTAATTCCGGGCAGGTTCTTATCGAGTTGGATCCCGCATACTTCCCGCAACAGGTGATTTCCGCCCAGGCCGATCTGATCAACGCGCAGAAATCCCTTGACAATCTGAAGACCTCCCAAACGGCTCTGGCCCAGGCGGAATTGAATCTGGCCAACGCCAAGAAAGCCCTGGATACCGCTCAAACCGATTATGACAAGGCGCTCCAAAATTATAACGAAGGCTGGCTGAAAGAGTGCCAGGTTCAAGTCGATCAAACCTATTCGGATTGGCAAGACTATAGCGCGCATAACGACGGAAGCTTTAAGGCGATGGTTGAACTGCGGAGACGGTGGCAGGCTTATCAGAATGCCCTCCAAGAATTGAAGAAAGCCCAGCGATACCATGATTTGGGAGTCGGCACATCCGGTGGCACCGAGGAAGCAAAGAAGCAGATGGATATCGCCAAGGGGGAATTGGACTTGGCGCAGGCCCAGTATGACGACGCACTGGCTGCTTACAACCGCCTAAAGGACGGCGTGCCGGCCCAGGATCTACAGGCAGCACAGGCCCAAGTGGACTCCGCTCAGGCGACCCTCGATCAGGTGAAAATCAAAGCCCCATTTTCTGGAACCATTTTGGCGGTGAACGTGGTGCAAGGCGATATGGTCGGTCCGGGAACGTTGGTGGTGGTGATCGCCGATCTTTCCGAGTTACATGTGGACGTTCCCGTCGCGGAAGTGGACTACAACCGCCTGGCCGCAGGCCAGAGCGCACAACTTGTACTGGATGCGATTCCCGACACGACATATCACGGAAAGGTCACGCAGATCGGATTGAATGCCTCCACTTCGGGGGGATCGGTTTCCTACCCGATCCGAGTTGTGGTTTCCGACGCCGATAAAAATATGCTTCCGGGGATGACGGTGGCGGTGGAGATCGAGGTCTCGCATTTGGACAACGTTCTGCTGGTGCCCAACCGGGCGTTGCGGAATGTCAATGGCTCGCTGGTGGTGTTCATCCTTCGGAATGGGGTGCAAACGCCGGTGACCGTCGAGCTTGGGACGAACAACGACACGATGAGCGTGGTGACCAAAGGGGATTTAAAAGAAGGTGACGTCATTGTGCTTAATCCGTCCACCTCGCTGACGGGGGGTGGATGATGGAATTGATTAATCCCCAGGGCCTGCGAACGACCCCACAGGAGGATGTATGAAAAAACACTGGAGAGCCGTTCTCATTGCGGGATTGTTGGTTGTGGCGGGTGTGGTCGCGCTGGTATTTGTTCTGGGCGCCAATGCTCGAAGGCAATCGCAATCATTGCAAACGTATACCACAGCGCGCGGCACGCTGACCGCCTCGATTGGCGCCACCGGGACTATCCAAGCCAGACAGCAGGCATCGATGGCTTTTTTGATCAGCGGCCGAGTGGGAACGGTGCACGCGCACTTGGGCGATCCGGTCAACGCAGGCCAGGTCCTCATCGAGATGGATCCCGCCTATTACCCGCAACAGGTGATTTCCGCACAGGCCAACCTGATCAGCGCGCAGAAAACGCTCGACAATGTAAAGACCTCGCGGACGGCGCTGGCCCAGGCGGAATTGGATCTGGCCAACGCCAAGAAAGCGCTTGATGACGCGAATGCCAACTACAACAACACCATTCAAAAATTCAACTCAGGCTGGGTGCAAGAGTGCTGGAATCGGGTCAATCAAGCATATTCAAACTATATGATCTACCGTTTCACCAATAACGGTAGCCCCGCGGCGGTGCAGGAACTGCAGAGAAGGTACCAGGTCTACCTGAATGCCCTGAAGGAATTGGAGAAAGCAGAGCAGTACCAGAGCATGGGAGTTGGCTCGTCGGCCAGCGGCACCGAAGAAGCAAAGAGCGAAATAGCGATCGCCAAGGGGAAATTGGATCTGGCACAATCACAATACGACGATGCGCTAGCTGCTTACAACCGTCTTAAGGATGGAGTGCCGGCGCAGGATCTACAGGCGGCGCAGGCTCGGGTTGACGCCATCCAGTCGATTCTAGATCAGGTGCGGATCAAAGCTCCGTTTTCCGGAACCATTTTGGCTGTGGACGTTGTGCAGGGTGATATGGTCAATCCGGGAACTGCTGTGCTGGTTATCGCCGATCTTTCCGAATTGCACGTGGATGTTCCGATAGCAGAGGTGGACTACAAACGTCTGGCTGCCGGACAGAGCACGGAATTGGTCTTGGATGCAGTTCACGGCACAATCTACAATGGAAAGGTCACACAAATCGGATTAAACGCATCCACCTCGGGAGGATCGGTCAGTTACCCGATCCGGGTGGTCGTTTCCGACGCCGATAAACGGGTGCTTCCCGGTATGACGGTGTCAGTTCAAATCGAGGTCTCACGTTTGGACAACGTCCTGCTGGTCCCCAACCAGGCGGTGCAGAATGTTAACGGTTCGCTGGTGGTATACGTCCTCCAAAATGGGATCCAAAAACCGGTGACCATCGTGCTCGGGGCGAGCAACGGTTCGATGAGCCAGGTGCTCAAAGGGGATTTAAAAGAAGGTGATGTCATTCTACTTAATCCCTCCACCTCTATTTTTAACAGAGCCTCGACCTCGGGTGGTGGAGCCGGCGGAGGCGGGGCACGCGGATTGTTCGGCGGCGGATAAAGGATAAAACCATGGATGATTGGGTAATCGAACTGGAGGATATCCGCAAGGTCTACCGGATGGGTATAGAGGAAGTGAATGCCCTGGTGGGACTGACCTTGCGTGTCCAACGGGGCGAAGTGCTGGCGATCATGGGCCCCTCGGGATCCGGAAAAAGCACGCTGATGAACATCATCGGCTGTCTCGACCGGCCGACGTCCGGAACCTACCAATTGGACGGGAAAACCGTTTCGCAGCTTGCGGATGACGCGCTGGCCGAAATCCGAAACAAGAAGGTGGGGTTTGTATTCCAGAGTTTCAACCTGCTGGGCCGCTCGACGGCGTCGGCGAACGTGGAACTGCCATTGCGTTATGCGGGGGTGAATCACGGGCGGCGGCAGCGCGCCCAGGAAATGCTGCGGCTGGTCGGGCTCGGGGATCGGATGGATCACAAACCGATGGAGCTATCGGGCGGTCAGCAACAACGGGTGGCCATCGCGCGAGCTCTGGTGAACGATCCCGCGATCATTCTGGCGGATGAACCGACCGGAAACCTGGACAGCCGCTCGGGAGCCGAGATTCTCGACCTGCTTCTGCAACTCAACCGGGAGCAGGGGACAACTCTGGTAATTGTCACCCACGATTTGAACGTCGCGAAGCACGCCGGCCGTGTGATCCGTCTGAAAGACGGCTGCATCGAGGAGGACCATGTTCCTGACACAAAACCTGCTTGAGGCGCTGGAAAGCCTGACCACCAACAAGCTGCGTTCCGGGCTGACAATGCTGGGGATCGTCATCGGTGTCGGCGCAGTCATCGCATTGCTGTCGGTGGGCCAGGGGGCTTCGGCGACCATTTCCGGATCGATTAACTCCATTGGCACTAACCTGATCTTCATTGTGCCGAACCGGAGTACGGATATCACGATCCGGCGGCCGTTGACGCTCCAGGATGCGCAGGCTATCGGCGATCCATTGAACGCCCCGTCGATTTTACTGACATCGGTGCTGTATACCGTAGGTCCGGTGAAGGTGTCCGCTGCCGGCCAGACGGTCAGCATGAGTATCAATGGCGTAACGTCCTCTTACGCCGATGTGCGCAATCTGACGATGGCAGAAGGAGATTTTATTTCCGATACTCAGATGACCGGCCGGGCCTCGGTGGCCGTGCTGGGGACGACTACGGCGGAGAATCTCTTCGGCACATCGAGCAACTTGATCGGGGAGACGGTGCGGATCTCCGGGCAACCGTTCCGGATCATCGGGATTCAGGCGTCCAAAGGCGGGAGTGGCTTCACCAACTCCGACGACGTGATTTACATCCCGTATACCACCGCCGTCAGCCGGTTGGCGCAGACTACCGACGGCACTCCCGACCGGGTGGATATGATTGTGGCTCAGGCGGTGAGCGCGAATGCGGTTCCGCAGGCATCGGATGAGATCAAACAGATTATCCGATCGCGCCACAGCACGGAAGTGGGCAAAGACGATTTCACGCTGGAAACGCAACAGGATATCCTCAGTGTGACCTCGCAGATCACCGGTGTGCTGACGATATTTTTAGGAGGCATTGCGGCGATTTCGCTGCTGGTCGGCGGAATCGGGATTATGAACATCATGCTGGTCTCGGTGACGGAGCGGACGCGTGAGATCGGGTTGCGCAAGGCGCTCGGCGCGCGCCGGCGGGATATTCTGATTCAGTTTCTCACGGAATCCGCCACCTTGAGCGTGGTTGGCGGGTTCATCGGGATCGGGTTGGGGGCCGGATTGGCGTATGCCATCGGGCTTATCGCCAACGCCACAGGGAACAGTTTCACACCCGTTGTGGGATTGAATTCGATCCTGCTGGCAACAATCTTCTCCGCGGCGATCGGGCTGTTCTTCGGGATCTATCCGGCTTCGCGTGCCGCCGGATTACAACCGGTGGAGGCGTTGCGATACGAATGATTCACTCCCTCGCGGCTTCTTACAATCAATGTAGCCGGGATCGTCGATCCCGGCTACATTTTTTATCGATCCCGGCAATATATTTTTGGATCCCACCTACTGCAAACGATGGTTTTTCGCCGAACCATCGCCGGATCAGGCCTACATGAAGGAAAGCTGGGTTTCCGGTCCGATCGTTGTATGCGGCTGCAGGATGGTGTCTTTGGGAATGATAACCACCCCATCGCGCACGTACCATTGCCCGCCTTCGCCGTCCAGACGCGTGCCACGTGGGAAGGGTTTTATCACGACGCCGGCGCCGATGCGGGCGTTTTTATCGATGATGGCGCCTTCGATCCGGCTGCCGGGGCCGATCCCCAGCGGCACCCCGCGGGGAATCTCCACCCCGAGAACGTCGTAATAATCGGCTCCGAGGATCACGCTGTTGCGGAGCTCCACTCCTTCCGAGATGTGGCTGCGCAGGCCGACGACCGAATTACGGATTCGGGCGCAGTAGATTTTACTTCCCTCCGCCAGCAGCACATCCTGCAGTTCGCTGCCCTGGACAATCGAGCCGGGAAGAAAACGCGCATGGGTGTAAATCGGACGGCGGGGATCATAGAAATTAAACGGTGCGGCGGGCGAAGTGAGCGCCAGATTGGTTTCATAGAACGAGCGGATTGTCCCGATATCCTCCCAATAGCCGTCGAAATCGAATCCGAACACCTTGTGCGAAAAAATCGCCTGCGGGATCAGCTCGCTGCCGAAATCGCTGAGGTTGGTATTCTCGAGCAAATCCAGAAGGATGTGGGTTTTGAACAGATATACGCCCATCGATCCCAGGTACGGGCGTTCGGGATCGTTGCGGCTGATCATCTCGGCCAGAACATCAGGGTCCTTGGGCTTTTCGGCGAAGTGGTGGATCCGCAGGTTGGTATCGCGTTTGAGGATGCCATAGCGCCCCGCGTCGGGCGCGGAAACCGGATGCACCGCTACGGTGATGTCGGCATCGGTTTCCATGTGAAAATCCACCATCGAAGCGTAATCCATCCGGTACAGATGGTCCCCGGCGAGAATCATCACCAGCGGAGCGCGGGTGGATTTGATTTGCCCGAGTTGTTTGCGGACCGCATCGGCCGTACCCTGGTACCAATCCTCATGGAGGAGGGTTTGTTCTGCGGCCAGCACCTGGACCCAGCCGGTATGGAATACGTCGAATTGATAGGTGTTGGAGATGTGCCGATGCAGCGAGACGGAGTTGAATTGGGTCAGGATCGCGACCCGGAAGATCCCGGAATTGATGCAATTGCTGATGGAGATATCGATCAACCGGTATTTCCCGGCGAAGGGTACGGCGGGTTTCGATCGTACCCGGGTGAGGGGGAACAGGCGGGTTCCGCGGCCGCCGCCGAGGATCACGGCAAGGACTTCGTCCATGTAGGACATAACCAACCTCCGCAATCGAACACAACACACGGGAACGGAAACCGCGGATCGATTCCGGATCCCTTTCCGGCAATCTTTCGCTTGGCAACCTCGGTGCCCGCCGATAGGGTAAAAGGACCGGACGGCTTGGAGCGGCCGCAATCATCAAATACCCGAAGTGTCCATCCGGGGATGGGATCCGGTGGAATCATAGCACAGCGGGGAATGGCCGGGCAATGCAACTCCCGGTCATCGGCCGGTTCGATAAAACAGCAGCCGGTCGTCGGCAAACCGGTCGGCTTCGATTTCCGTGTTGCGGCCGGGAATCTGCCGGGAACGCCGCAGAAAATGAAACGCCTCGTGGGCTAAAACCCAGACGATGGCTTCATCCAGGTCTTGCACCAGGGTGGAACCGATCACCCGATACCATTCGCGGCCGGTACGGAGGTCGCGTACATGGTCCCCGAACCGTGTGCCGGGGGGAAGGGGCGGATGAGAACCGTCGGGAGAAAAATACAAAGGGGATTTACGGGTGGGAATTTCGCAGGGAAACCTGCCGGGCACCTGGCAACTGATCCGGTAAAAGGGGATCCGGCGGTTGGGATACCAGCACCGTCCATAGGCGCCGCGATTTTTTCCGCGCCCACGATCAACCCGGATCCAGGCGAGTTGGGAGGTGTCGAACTCGGAAAAAAAATCACGCGCCCAGTCGAGCGCGATCGGGTGCTGTCCCTCCAGATCGATAATCCATCGCATAGGTTCGGCTTACCCCGGGAAACGTTCCGGAACGGCTGGAATGGACGCTGGAGAGAATCCAAATCCCCCGGTATGGATTTTGAAAAAGAGCGAATGCGATCTTGCAATCATGACGGTTTTCCTTGAAAGGTTTCATAAACCGGAGCGGGATTGATGAAATTATACCTATGGAGTTTGGTTTTCCACACCCGGGGACCATTCCGAGGGCAAATCCGGGGAGTCACCGAATCGCAATCATCGAGACGCCGTCAATCCGTCGACCGGGCCAAAACAGCGAACTTCCAAGCCGGAATTCGGGTTGTGATACCATGCGGGTATGAGAATGAATTCGGAATGGGAAAGGGGAACGTTGCCCGAGAAGATATTTCTTCACCGGCTGAGTGTTGTATCGGTGATAGTTGGCCTATCGGCCGGTTTGGCTGCCTGCCAATCCGCTTTCGCGCCGGCGGCCACCATTCTCCCGGGAGTCACTCCTTCCCCTTCCGCGATGGTTTCCGCAACGGAAAGTACGCCCCAAACGACCAGTGTTCCTTCGCTTACCCTCTGGCTTCCCGCCGCGTTTCGTCCGGACAGCAATTCGTCCGGCGGGAAAATCCTTCAAGATCGGATCGCCGCATTCGAAACGCTGCACCTGGGTGTAAGCATCACCGTGCGGATTAGGGATTCCGCCGGCTCCGGCGGAATGATCGACTCCCTCGCCGCAGCCGCCGCGGCGGCGCCCGACGCGTTGCCGGATCTGATCGCGCTGGATCAGTCCAACCTGCGCTCCGCCGCGATCAAAGGGCTGGTCTATCCGCTGGAAAACCTCCTGCCGGCGAATGCTTGGGACGATGGCTATCCCTATGCGCTCTCGATCATCGAGATCGGCACCTTACGCTACGGTCTCTTCTTCGCAGGTGACGCGATGGTTCTGGCCGATACGCTGCCCTCCGGCGCCGGACCGGAAACGTGGGAACAAACCGCCTCACGCAACAGCCCGTTCTTTCTCCCGCTCGGAGATTCGCGTTCCCTGTTTCTCTTCTTTGGATATTATGCCGCGGGAGGAATTCCATTTCACTCGCTCGCCGGCGCCGGGATCCTTGCGGATCCTTTGGAGAAGGAATTAACCTGGCTGGCGGCGTTGCAGAAGAATGGCGCGCTCTCTCCGCGCAGCCTGCAAATCGATTCTTTTGACAATGCATTTCTTGCGCTCCAGAATTACGGCGAAGCGTCCGCCACATTGTATTCACTGGCATCGTCGAGCAAGGGATTCTCGATCGGGTATTTGCCGACTCCGGAAGGTGCGCAATTTTCTTTGGGGACGTGTTGGTCCTGGGCCATCGCCGCGACAGATCCTGTCCGCAGGGCGAGGGCGGCGGGGTTGATGCTTTGGCTTTCCGATCCGGAATTTCTCGCGCAATGGTCGCGAGCGCAGGGTGTTCTGCCGGCTTCGCAAGCCGTGCTGGCCCTCTGGCCGGCCAGCGCCCGAAGGGATTTCGTTGCGGGCATATCGGAGCAAGCGCTCGCATTTCCCGAAGATGAAATCTCCAACTCCTTCGGTCCGGTCTTCTCCAAGGCCGCGCGCGAAGTGCTTTCCAACGACACTCCTCCTTCCATAGCGGCGGCTGAAGCCGCGCAGGTAGCCAATCCATAAAATGCTGGCCCCCCGCCGAATAATGAGTGAATCGGCGTTCATTGCACCTGTCTAAAAATTGGAATAATTCTCCAAAAACGGCTATTTTTCAGGTATAATAGCTAGCTGCGGGATGCAAAGGCTTCACCGGCATCTCGAAAGATGTTTTATCGCGCTCTAGGGCGCGAAATTTATTCCGGATCTCTCATCAGGGAGCTTCTTCATGACGATCAGTTTTGGAACCGACGGCTGGCGCGCCGTGATTTCCGATACCTTTACTTTCACCAACTTACGCCTGGTTGCACAGGCCATCGCCGACGCAGCGGCTTCGCCGGATTGGAATCGGCTGCCTTCCCTCCCGGCCGGGCCGACGACCCGCGAGATGGTGGTCGGGTTCGACACCCGGTTCCTCTCCGACCGGTATGCGGTGGAGGTGGCCCGGGTCCTGGCGGCGAACGGGTTCAACGTGCATCTGGCGCAGGCCGACGCTCCCACCCCCGCCATCTCCTTCATGGTTCACCATTTGAAGGCGATGGGCGGGGTGATGATCACCGCTTCGCACAACGCGCCGCGCTACAACGGGGTGAAATTGAAATCCTCCTACGGCGGGTCGGCGCTCCCGGAGCAATGCCGCCGGGTGGAAATCTATCTTTCCGACAACGAGGCCCGCGGACACGGCCCGAACCTGATGGATTACACCCAGGCCTTGAACGCGAAAAAGATCCGACGGTTCAACCCCACACCCGCCTATCACGAACACCTCCGCAAGCTGATTAATTTCGACGCGATTTCCCTCAACCCGCCGCGGGTTGTGGTGGATTCGATGTACGGCTCGGGCCGCGGGCAGATCAAGACCGTCCTGCAGGGGACGGGGTGCGAGGTCTTCGAAGTGCGCGGAGAAATGAACCCGGGCTTCGGCGGGGTCCATCCGGAACCGATCGCCCGCAACCTGGGGGCACTCGCCGGTGCGATCGCCGCCGGAAACGGCGAGATCGGCGTAGCTACCGACGGGGACGGGGACCGCACCGGCGCGATGGACGGTCGCGGTCAGTTCGTCGACCCGCACCGGATCATGGCCCTGGCCTTGCGCTATCTGGTGGAGAAGCGCGGCTTGCGTGGAAAGGTGGTCAAGACGGTTTCCACCACGCAAATGATCAACCGCCTCGCGGCCAAGTATGGATTGGAAGTGCTGGAAACCCCGGTGGGATTCAATTACATTGCCGATCATATGTTGAAGGACAACGTTCTCATCGGGGGCGAGGAATCGGGCGGGATGAGCTTCCACGGACACATTCCCGAAGGCGACGGCATACTGTTCGGGTTGCTCCTGATCGAGATGGTGGCGGTGTACCAAGAACCGTTGGATGCGCTGGTTGCCGATCTGCTGCGCGAGGTGGGGCCGGCGATCTACGAACGGCGCGATCTACGGCTGGTCCATCCTGTTTCAAAATCGGAGATCACCAACCGGCTCGTCGAACGGCCGCCCGCCGCCTTGGGCGGATTGAAAGTGGTGGACGTGAAGACGTTGGACGGCGTCAAATACCTGATGGAAGATGAATCCTGGCTGTTGGTCCGTCCGTCGGGCACGGAACCGGTGTTGCGTGTGTATGCCGAAGGCCGCGATGAAAAGATCGTAAAGGCGCTGCTATCCTTTGGCGAGAAAGTTGCCCAGGAAGCGATTTAGTCTCTGTGGTGGAACTGCTTGACGCGACAATTGATCGCCGAAATGGATTCGTCGCGGAACAGAGTTGTTCACGGGAACCTTCGGGAACCTACTCGCCGCTCAAGGGTGGATGAAAAAAAGGGATCTTCGCTTACAGCCGGCGGATGAATAAATACCATTCCGCATATAGCGGAACATATGCCGGATTTATTAATTCTTCGGGCTGATGAATCCGTCAAGTTAAAAAATATTTCCGTGCATTCGGAGCGATGTTCGACAGACCGAATATCTCGGGAAATTCGATCCGGATTTTCTATTCAAAAACCGTTACCCGGTTTCCGCCGGCGGCCTTGGATTTATCCAATGCTTTGCGCGCCGATTGCAGCAATTCCTCCGGTGTTGCGCCATGGTTGGGGGAAGCTGCCACGCCGCAACTGAAGGTGTTGCGGATCACCGACCCCAGGAAATTTAAAATTGAATCTTGAAACGCCGCACGCAATTGTTCGGCGCGGGATCCCGTCACCGCGAGAGGAGCCCCGGGCATCACTACGACAAACTCATCCGCGTCATAACGACTGGCGACATCTCCTTTTCGAATATTCCGATTAAGGAGTGAGCCCATGATCTTGACCACTTCAATCCCCGCTTTGGTACCGTACGCCTTGTTGGTTTCCTGGAATTGATCGAGCGAAATGATCATCAGCCCCACCGGGCTTTGTGTACGGGCGGCTCGCGCCAATTCCCGGGTCAGGGTTTCCATCAAATAACACCGGTTGAAAAGATTGGTAGCCGGGTCGCGCACGGCTTGTTCCTGCAACGAAGTACGCAGGGATTGGATCTGGGTGGATTGTTCCTGCAGAAGGCTGGTCGACCGTTGGTAATCCGCTTGGGAACGGAGCCGATCCGTAATATCCCGCACGAGGATCATGCTTCCACTGGATTTACCCGCACTGTTCCGCATCGGCCATCGGCGGATCTCCAGCATCGGTTCCGCAAGGAAAGGGGATGGCACCACGGCGGTTCCTTTGTTCTCACGAAGCAGCTTTCGCCATTCCGCCCAGACGGGAATCACCTCCCGGGCCTCACGCCTTGTGAAATCCTGCCGAGCAGAACTGATGATTTTCCGCATGGCGGGGTTGATTTTGAGGATTCGGTCGCGTGCATCCAAAATCATCACGCCGTCCGGCAGTTTGTCCATAAGGACTTCCTGCGCCGGAATTCTGCGTTTGGAGGCGCGGGAACGCACGACGGCCGCGAACGGCAATCCGATCGCTGCAACCAGGGAGGCCACGGGAATGGTTCCGATGGATAGAATCGATGAGAACATGCGTCAACCATCCTCTCTGGATATTATAAAACAGCATGAGCAGAAATGCATAAACCGGTATAAAAGTATACTGCGCGTCCTGGATATCGACAGATTCCAACGGAAACCCCCAAAAATCATCGGTTCCCGGACGGCTGCTCCCCCGACCTACCCCTCACGTTTTTTTGCCTGATCAACCGGAAGAGAATATCGATTAAATCGTTCCGCCACTGGCCGTCTTCCGGGCCGAAGGGAATGTACAACCGTTCCTTGCTGTACCTGGCGCGCGGGTGGATATCCGCCGCGCGCGCGTCCTCTCCCAGCGCGATGCCAAGCACCAGCGTGCCGCCTTCCATCGCGACGGAGTCGACCCCGGCCTGCTGGGCAAGTATTTTCACCCTTAGTTGATATAGCAGATTCTCCGCGGCGTTCGGCATGGCTCCAAACCGGTCCTCGAGTTCCTTGCGCAGTGAATCCAAATCCTGTTCGGATCCGATTTCCGCCATGCGCCGGTAAAGCCGCAGGCGCAGGTCGCGGTCCGGGACGTACTCCTCCGGAAGCGCGGCGGCCAGCGGCAGGTCGACGCTCGGGGGCAGGCCTTCCACTTGGGGGGTAAGGCCGTCGCGCTCGGCCCGCAGCCTGCGCACCGCTTGCGCCAGCAGACGGGTGTAGAGGTGGAATCCGATCGCCGCGATGTGACCGCTTTGACGCGTGCCGAGGATTTCTCCCGCGCCTCGAATTTCCAGATCGCGCATGGCAATGGCGTAACCCGCGCCCAACTCGGTCTGCTCGGCGAGGGTCTCCAAACGCTGATACGCTTCCGGCGTCGGCCGGTGATGGCGATCGGTAAAAAAATACGCGTAGGCGCGCACGGGGCCGCGCCCAACCCTGCCGCGCAGTTGGTAGAGCTGCGCCAGACCGAACGTATCCGCCCGGTCGACGATCAGGGTATTGGCGTTGGGGATATCCAGCCCGGACTCGATGATCGATGTGCACAGCAGCACGTCCACTTCCCCGCGCACGAATTTGTCCATCGTTTGTTCCAGTTCGTGCTCGGGCATCTGTCCGTGGCCGATGCGTATGCGGGCCTCTGGCAGCAGGGCGGCGAGTTTTTCCCGCACCGGGAGAATGGTTTCCACTCGGTTGTGCAGGTAGAACACTTGCCCGCCGCGTTCCAACTCGCGCAGGACCGCCTGGCGCACCAATTTCTCGCTGTACTGCCCGACGTGGGTCACGATCGGCATCCGCTCCTCCGGCGGGGTGTTGATGGTGGAGATGTCGCG